>DASPKO010000321.1:0-17712 GCA_035628055.1 Phycisphaerales bacterium | reverse complement strand
GGCGAACGTCTCCGACGTCAGGTCGGCGGTCGCGTCCGCGGATCGCGACCGCGTGTAGAAGTACGCCGCGACGCGTCGGTCGTACCGCCGGAAGAACGCGCTGAACGCAGCACGGTCACCTCGAGCGGCGGCGGTGAGGAGGTCCTCGTCGGTGGCGTCGTCACCCACGAAGAGGACCGCGGAGGCGCCCACGCGCGCCCGGACGGTCTCGAGCGCCTGGCCCTTGCTGGTCTCGAGGACCGCGAGCTCGACGACCATCTTGCCGTGCCGCACCGACACGCCCGGGAGATGGGCCGGGCCGGCCAGAACCTCGCGGCACGCGGCCTCGCCGGCCGCGGGCTCGCTGGCGCGGTAGTGGAAGGCGACCGCGGCGGGCTTGTGCTCGACCAGCAGGCCCGGCGCCCGGGCCGCGATGACCGAGAGCTCGGCCCCGAGGCGGTCCAGCAGCGCGCGCTGGGCGGGCGAGAGGCTCCGGGCAAAGCCCGGGTCGAACTCGCTCCCATGGCTCCCGATCAGGTGGACGCTCTCGGGCGTCCCGGCCAGGCGGGCCAGCTCCTCGAGCCCGCGCCCGGAGATCACCGCCACGTGCGTCTGGCGGAGCTGGCTGAGCACGCGCAGGGCCACGATGGCCTCGCGGCGCGGCACCGCGCGGGCCGGCTCGGCGGTGATCGGCGCCAGGGTGCCGTCGTAGTCGGAGGCGACCAGCAGCACCGGCGCCCGGGCGATCTGCCCGAGCCGGTCCCACAGGGCCGCGTCGATGCCGGGCGGCGCCGTGCTCATCGGAGGAGGGCCTCGAAGTACTTCTGCGCCCAGTCGTGCACGTCGTGCCGGCGCACCACGGTGCGGAGGATCGCCATGCGGTGCCGCGCGTCCTTGGCGGGCATGGTCAGGGCCTGATTGAGCGTGCGGACCATCCCCTCCAGGTCGCGCGGGTTGACCAGCAGGGCCCGGCGGAGCTCGCGCGCCGCCCCGGCGAACTCGCTGAGCACGAGGACCCCCGAGTTGTCCGTGCGCGTCGCGATGTATTCCTTCGCCACCAGGTTCATCCCTTCGCGCAGCGGCGTCACCGCCATCACGTCCGCGGCGCGGTAGTAGGCCGCCAGGTCCTCGCGGCTGAAGCTGCGGCGGAAGTAGTGGACCGCCACCCGCCCCGGCTCGCTGAACTCGCCGTTGATCCGCCCCACGAGCTGCTCGATGCGCGTGCGCATCTCCGCGTACTCGATCACCGGCTCCCGGCTGGGCACGGCGATCTGCATGAACACGCAGTCCTCCACCCGCACCAGCCGCCGGCGGAAGAGCTCCTCGATCGCGCGCAGGCGCACGTCGATCCCCTTGGTGTAGTCGAGGCGGTCCACTGCCAGGATCAGCCGGCGCTCGTCCCCGATCCGCGCCCGGTAGTCCTGCGCCTGCCGCTGCGTGCGCACCATCCCGGCGCGCGCGTTGAACCAGTCGAAGTCGATCGAGATCGGGTAGGTCCCGACCTCGACGCGCCGGCCCCGGAACTCGAGCTGCGTGCCGGACCCCTCGGCCTCGGTGTAGTCCCGGGCCGCGCGCGAGAAGTTCTGCGAGTTGGCGTAGGTCTGAAACCCCACCAGGTCCGCCCCCAGCAACCCCTCGAGCAGCTCGCGGCGCCACGGGAGCCAGGCAAAGAGCTCCTCGGGCGGGAAGGGGATGTGCAGGAAGAACCCGATCTTGAGCCTGGGCCGGAGCTCGCGCAGCATCATGGGCACGAGCATGAGGTGGTAGTCGTGCACCCAGACCACGTCCTCGGGGCCCGCCACCCCCGCGGCCAGCCGCGCGAAGCGCCGGTTCACCTCGACGTACGGCCTCCACCAGTCCTGGCGGAACTCGGGCGCGCGGATGGCGTCGTGGAAGAGCGGCCAGAGCGTGCGATTGGACAGGCCGTTGTAGTAGCGCTCGACCTCGTCCCGGCTCAGCCCGACGGGGCGCACGCGCATCCCGTTGTGCGTGAACGGGCGCGGCGCCGGCCCGGCGGTCCCCGTCCATCCCACCCACGTCGCGGTGCCGGACTTGACCACCGGCTCGAGCGCCGAGACGAGGCCCCCGGGGCTGGTCACCCAGCGGGCGCGGGCGCCGGCCCCGACCCGGTTGATGGGCAACCGGTTCGCGACGCAGATCAGCTTGCCGGGGAAGTTCGGGTCCATGAACGGGGTGTGCCAAGGCTCGGGAGCCGGGAGGCCGCACGCCAGTGGCATTGTGCCTCAAACGCGGAGCCGTCGCCCCTCCGGGCCGCCCGGGACCAGCCCGGGCGGGGCCCGCCGCCCACTACCATGCCGCGCGGACACGCCGCTCGGAGTCAAACATGCCCCCAACCGCGAGCCGGCCGGGCCGGCTGACTGTCCTGCTGGTCTTCGTGCTGGGCGTGTTCGTGGCGCGCCTGCCGGCCACGGTCGAGGCGCTCCAGGAGATCGTGCGTGACGGGGACCACGGGACGGAGCTGACGCGCCGCGCGTTCCTCGCCCCGATCGCCGAGGCGGAACGGACGATCGCCGAGCGCTACGTGGATGAGCCCGACCGGCGCGCCATGCGCGACGGTGCCCTCCGCGGCATGCTCGAGGCCCTGGACGACCCGTACACCGAGTTCGTTCCCGCCGCCGACCGCGCCGCCTTCGAGAAGGACCTGACCGGGCGGTTTGTCGGGATCGGGGCCGAGGTGATCGTCGAGGGAGGGTGGCTCACGATCGTCACCCCGTTGGAAGACTCCCCGGCCCTGCGCGCCGGCCTGCGTCCCGGCGACCGGGTCGTCGAGATCGAGGGCCAGTCCACGCTGGGCCAGACCGTGGACCATTCGGTCGCCAGGCTCATGGGCGAGCCGGGGGTGCCGGTGCGCCTGACCATCGAGCGTTCCGCCGCCGCCGGCACCGAGCGCCAGAACGTCACTATCGTGCGGGACCGGATCGTGGTCCGCGCCATCAAGGGATTCCGCCGCGCGCCTGGGGGCGGTTGGGACTGGTTCATCGATCCGGCGCGACGCGTGGCGTATGTCCGGCTCACCCAGTTCACGCCGACCGCCGCGAGTGAGCTCGTCCGCGTCCTGCACGAGATCGGCGCCGCGACGCCCGCCGGCGCACCCGGGGCCTTAGGCGGCCTCGTCCTGGACCTCCGCAACAACCCCGGGGGCGTCCTCGACGGGGCCCTGGCGGTCGCGGACCTCTTCCTCGGCGCGGGCGAGATTGCCACGGTCCGCGGGCGCGGCTCGGACCGCGAGACCTTCCGGGCCCGCGACGCCGGCACGCTCCCCGCCTTCCCGATGGTCGTGCTCGTCAACGGGCAGTCGGCCTCGGCCAGCGAGATCGTGGCCGGCGCTCTGCAGGACCACGCCCGCGCGGTCGTGCTCGGCACGCGCACATTCGGCAAGGGCCTCGTGCAGCGCGTCCAGGACCTTGCGAGCGCGGGCGGAAGTGCCGGACCGGCCCAACTGAAGTTCACCGCGCAGCGCTACTACCTGCCCTCCGGCCGGCTCATCCATCGAACCGACGAGGCGGTTCAGTGGGGGGTGGACCCTTCGCCCGGCTTCTACGTGCCGATGACCGAGCAGGAGCAGCTCGACCGCCTGCTGGAGCGCCGCAGGCTCGACGTCATGGGAGAGACCGGGCCCGCGCCTGCCGGCGGGCCCGCCGGGACCGACGGAGCGGCGCTCTCGCCGGACCACCCGGCAGCGCAGCTCGAAACCCTGAGCGACAAGCAGCTCCGCATGGCGGCGCGGGCCATGGAGCGGCGTCTGGACACCGGCGCCTGGGAACCGGTCGGCGCCGAGGCCGACCCCGCGCTGCAGCGGGAGCGGGTGAGCGCGGACGAGCTGGCCGCGCTCGAACTGACGCGCGAGCGCATGCTCCGCGAGCTGGGCCGGCTGGAGGACCGCCTCCGGGCTCTCGAGGCCGTCGTCGCGGGCGACGCCGTGGATCGGACTCCCTACGACCTCTGGCCCGACCAGACCGACCTCGTCGGGGGGACGCTGCGGGTTCTCGACCGGGAGGGTCGCCCCGTCGCGACGCTAACGATCACCGGGCACGGCCTGGAGCGCTGGCTGATCGACGCGGGTGTCAGGCCCGTGGGCCGGGACGATGTCGCCCCCGCCCCCGCCCCCGCCCCGGCTCCGGCTCCGGCGACATTGCGCGACGCCGAGGCGCCCCCGAAGGAGGTCCCGGCGCCGCCCCGCTAGCCCGGGGGCGTGCCCGCCGCCCCGTGCTCGTCCGGGCGCGCGCGGAGCACCTCCGCGGTGCGCGGGTCGTACTCGTACAGCGTGCCCGGTTCCTCGTTCCGGCAGATCTTGTGGGTGCCGTCGCAGAACGGGAACGCGCGGCTCAGGCCGCAGGCGCAGATGAAGATCGGCTTGCTCGGATCGAGCGTCGCCGGGTCGATCTTGATCGGTCCGGTCGGTTCGCGGCGCACCAGGCGGGCCATGTCGGTCTCCCGGGACGGGCTCTTCGGAGGCAGTGATTACGCCGGACTCTCGAGCCCGTGCATGATCCGCTCGAGGATCGCTCCCGGCGCGTCGGGCGAATCCGGGTCCGAGGTGTAGGCCTTGGGAAAGACCCGGTGGGCGCACACCGCGGCGATGTTGCTCGTGACGTCCTCGGGGATGGCGTAATCTCGGCCCGCCATCGCCGCCGTGGCCCGCGCCGCCTGGGCCAGGGCGAGCGACCCGCGGGGCGAGAGCCCGAGCTGGAGCTCCTCGCTCTGCCGCGTCGCGTTGGCGAGGGCGATGATGTAGTCGACGAGGGTGGCGTCGAGGCGCACCGCGTCGGCCCGGGCCTGGAGCTCGACGACCTCGTCGCCCGTCATCACCGGCCGCAGCTCGTGGAGCGCATGATCCGCCGGGCGCAGGTCCAGCACGCGGGCCTCGTCGCGCGGGCTCGGGTATCCCAGGTTGATGCGCATCAGGAACCGGTCGAGCTGGTTCTCGGGGAGCGGGTAGGTCCCCTCGAACTCATAGGGGTTCTGCGTCGCGATCACCATGAAGGGCTGCTCGAGGCGGTGCGGCGTGCCGTCCACCGTCACCGTCGCCTCGTTCATCGCCTCCAGTAGGGCCGTCTGGGTTCGAGGAGGGGTGCGATTGATCTCGTCGGCGAGCACGATGTTGGCGAAGATCGGCCCGCGCACGAAGCGGAAGCTCTGGCTCTCGCGGTCGAAGATGCTCACGCCCAGGATGTCCGTGGGGAGCAGGTCGGGTGTGAGCTGCAAGCGTGAGAAGACCGCCTGCACGGACCGCGCCAGGGCCTGGGCCAGGACGGTCTTGCCGACACCCGGAACGTCCTCGATGAGCACGTGCCCGCGCGCCAGCAGGCAGCAGATCAGCCGGTCGATCGCCTCGGTATGACCGAGGTAAACCTTGGCGATGTTCGCCCGCAGGATCTCGACCGCGCTGGCCATGGCACCTCCGGGCGACGGGCCGCCACTATACGACAGGCCGCCCGGCGCCGGTGGGCGGGCGCGCCCGCCCGGGCGGCGCGGCTAACCTCTGCCGATGCCAACCGGCGCCGGCGCCGACACGCCAGGCTCCGCGGGCGGGCCGATCCCTCGAGCCGTGCTCTCGCGCGAGCTGGGGGGCGACCTGCCTTGCGTCGTCTGCGGCTACAACCTGCGTGGCCTCTCGGTCCGCTCGGCCTGCCCCGAGTGCGCCACCGCCGTGCGCGCCACCATCCTCGCGGTCGTCGACCCCCACGCCGCCGAGCTCCGCCCTCTGGCCCGACCGGCGCTCACCGCCGCCGGCCTGGTGCTCTGGGCGAGCGGGGCCGTGGTGGCCGCCCTGGCGGCCTGGGTCCCGCACGCCGCCCACGCGCTGGCGACCTGGCGGGCCGGCCCCGTGCGCCACGTCGCCCTCCCCTGGATCGTTCTCGGCGGGGTCGCCGTCTCCGCGGTGGGCGCCCTCGCCCTGGTGCGGCCCCATCCGGGCGTGAAGCCGGCCTGGAGCTGGATGGCCGGCCTGGCCGTGGCCTGCTACCTGCCGCTGGCCTGGTGCCTGTGGCGCGCCGCCGACGCGCCCGCCGGCCGCTACCTCCGCGGATGGGTTCCCGACGAGGGGGGCGCGCTGGCGCGGATCGGCGCGTGCCTGCTGGCGGCCCTCATCGCCCTGCTGGTGCGCCCCAGCACGCGGCTGCTGGTGGCGCGCTCGCTGGCACTGCGCACGGGCCGGGTCGACCGGCAGACGCTCCTGGCTCTGGCCCTCGCCTGGGTCACCATCGCCGGGGGACACACCCTCTGGCTCCTCTCGGGCGGCGGGCGATCCACGGCCCTGGGCTCGACCCAGTGGCTCGTCGGGCTCGTGCTCATCGGGCTGGGCTCGGCGTTCGTGACCGGGGGGTTGGTGGGCGCGCTGCTCGACTGCGTGCGCATCGCGCGGGCGATCCTGGTGCCGGCCCCGGGGCTGGCGCAGGTGCTGGGGGCGCGGGCGCCCGGCGAGGGCCCCGCGTGACCGACGCCGAGCGCGCCCGCTTCGACCGCCTCGTCCAGGACGTCATCGACGGGCTGCCGGGACGCGTCCGGGCCCTGCTCGAGCGCGTGCCCCTGGTCGTGCTGGATCGGCCCACCCCCGCCATGATGGCCGACCTCGAGCGCGACGGCAGCGTGGAGCCCGGTGCGGACCCCGCCGAGCTGTGCGGGCTGCACACCGGCCTGGCCCTCACCGAGCGCTCCGTCGAGCACTCGGGTGTCGTGCCCGACCAGGTGCACGTGTTCCGCGAGGGCATCGTCGCCCTGGCCCTGCGCGAGGCCGGCTGGGCCAGCCCGCACGCCGACGAGGACGTCTACGAGGAAATCCGCGTCACGATCCTCCATGAGCTCGGCCACCACTTCGGGCTCGACGAGGACGATCTCGACGATCTGGGCTACGCTTAGCCCGGCCGGCGCCGCAACACGCCCCGCGGACGAGAGTCTTCGTCACGCGACCCCGACCGCGGCGGCGTCCCGGTCGGTCAGCAGGGCCCCGTCGCTCCGCCGGCGCACCGTCCCGTCCCGTTTCCACGACCGGTCGCAGCGCGGCTCGCCGCGCAGGTCCTCCACGACCACCGCCGCGCCCGCGGGGTCGAGTCTCACCCGGCTCACGCCCATCAGGTCGGCCAGGTCGCGCGGATCGAACCGTGCGAGCACTCCGTCGGCATCGGGCAGCACCAGGCCGGCGTCGAGCGGGTTCTCCACGCCCAGCCGGGCCTTGGCCTGTTCCAGCTCGCGCAGGGCCAGCTCGCGCGCCTCCAGCACGCGGCCCCAGCCGGGGTCGGCGACGACCCCGAGCACCCCCGTGAGCGTCTGGAGGTGCACGCACGCGTCGCCGGGGTCGGCCCCACCCGCCGCGGAACGCGCCAGCTCGCGATAGGCCTCGTCGGCGGTGTGCGGGAGCAGGGGGGCCAGAAGCCGGCAGAGCCCGTCGGCCAGCGCTCGCATGGCGGTCTGGGTCCGGCGGCGCCGGGGCGAGTCCGCCGCGTCGCAGTAGAGGCGGTCCTTCACCGCGGCGAGGTAAACCGCGGAGAGGGTGTGGTTGCAGAAGTCGTAGAGGCGCGACTGGGCGGTGCGGAAGTCGTACGCCTCGTACGCGGCGCGCACGTCGCGCTCCACACCGTCGTACTCCGCGAGCACCCAGGCCTCGAGAGAGGTGGGAGCCGGCGCCCCGGCCACGGTCCCGACGGGGGGAACGTCGAAGAGGTTGCTCAGCAGGAAGCGGAGGGTGTTGCGAACCTTCCGATACGCCTCCCCGGCGACGGCGAAGAAGGACGTGTCCGCCTTCACGTCGTTCTCGTAGGCCAGCGAGGCGACCCACCAGCGCATCACGTCCGCCCCGAAGTTGGCCAGCAGGTTGTCCACCTCGTAGTCCTGCCCGTCGGCGCGGCTCTTGCTGAGCTTCTTGCCCTCCTTGTCGTTGATGAAGCCGTGCGTGAGCAGCGTGCGGAACGGGGGCTCGCCGGTCACCGCCAGCGCCGGCAGGAGAGATAGCTGGAACCACCCGCGGTGCTGGTCCGACCCTTCGAGGTACAGCTCGGCGGGATACCCGAGGTCGCGCTCGCGGAGCACCGCGTTCCACGACGAGCCCGACTCGAACCAGACGTCGAGGATGTCCGAGCCCTTGCCGAGCTGGGCGGGCGCCACCCGCCCCGCGCGCAGTTCCTCGGGCGCCGCCGGGTCTTGCGCGGGGTCGTACCCCGCCAGCAGCTCCGCGGCGGGCACGGTGTGCCAGGCGTCCGAGCCGCGCTGCCGGACGACCCGGGCAACGGCGCGCACGCTCGCCGCGGTCATGAACATCGCCCCGCCCGGCAGCACGAACGCCGGGATCGGCAGGCCCCAGGACCGCTGGCGCGAGATGCACCAGTCGGGGCGCGACTCGAGCATCCCGCGCATCCGGTTGCGGCCCCATTCCGGCACGAACCGCACCCGCGCCTCGGCGGCCCGCAGGGCCCGGGCGCGGAGGGACCCCGTGCCCGTGTCCGTTCCGGCGTCGGGGCCCGCGGGCGCGGCGTCGGACGCGGGATCCGGGGCCGCGTCCACCCCCACGAACCACTGCTCCGTGCAGCGGAAGATGATGGGCGTCTTGCTGCGCCAGTCGTGCGGGTACGAGTGCGTGAACGCGTGGTCGAAGAAGAGGTGCCCGCTGCGGCGCAGGTGCTCGACGATCAGGCCGTTGGCCTTCCAGACGTCGACGCCGCGCAGCCACTCGGGCACGGACTGGTCGTACGTCCCGTCGCCGCGCACCGGGCTGTAGATGGGCAGGCCGGCGCGCACGCCCGTGTGGAAGTCCTCGGCACCGTGCCCGGGCGCGGTGTGGACCAGGCCCGTCCCGTCCTCCGCGGTCACGTAGTCGGCGGCGACCACGGTGAACACCGGCGCACCCGGGTCGGACGGGGGCGCCCCGGGGACGAATGGGTGCCGGTAGCGGAGCCCCACCAGCTCGAAGCCCTTGGCGCGGGCCAGCACGCGCACGTCCTCGGCCCCGGCCTGACGAGTCACCCGCTCCACCGCCGCCTCCGCCACCACGGTCACGTTCCCGTCCACGCGCACCAGCGCGTACACGATGTCCGGGTGCACGGCTACCGCGAGGTTCGAAGGCAGCGTCCAGGGCGTCGTGGTCCAGATCATGAACGTGGGGGTCTGGGTCGGGCGCCGCGTGGGGGCCGCCCCGGGCTCGGAGACGTCCTCGTCGTCCTGGTCGTCGTCCGCCGCGGGCGGCAGCCCGAAGGCGTCGTACACCGCCCCCGCGTCCTGGGCCTCGAAGTCCACGTAGACCGACGTGTCCTGGCGGTCGAAGTACTCGAGCTCCGCCTCGGCCAGGGCCGTCTCGTTCGCGACCGACCAGTGCACCGGCTTGAGGGCCCGGTACACCAGCCCCTTCTCGATGAGCGCCGCGAGCACCTCGAGGACGGCGCCCTCGTACTCGGGGCTCATGGTCAGGTACGGGTGCGCGTAATCGGCCAGGGTGAGCAGCCGGGTCATCTGCGCCGCGTGCAGCTTGACGTACTTCTCCGCGTACTTGCGGCACTCGCGCCGGACCGCCAGGCGCCGCGGCGCCTCCTCCAGGGCCGCCAGCTTCTCGAGGCCGCCCTTCTCCACCAGCTCGGTCATCACCTTGTGCTCGATGGGCAGGCCGTGGCAGTCCCACCCCGGCACGTACGGACAGTCCAGCCCCATCATCGAGCGGGTGCGCACCACGAAGTCCTTCAGGCACTTATTCATGAGGTGCCCGAGATGGATCGATCCGTTGGCGTAGGGCGGGCCGTCGTGGAAGACGAACCGTTCCGCCCCGGCCCGGGCCCGGCGCACCAGCTCGTAGAGCCCGACTCCCCCAAGCTTGGCCCAGCGGGCCACGCTCGCCGGCTCGTTCTGCACCAGGTTGGCCTTCATGGGAAAGCTGGTGCGCGGCAGGTTGAGCGTGTCGCGATATCCCTTGCCGGCGCCCCCAGCGCCCGCTCCCTCGGGCGTGCCGCGGCGCCCGCCCGGCGCGGGGGTGGCGGCGGTGGTCTCGGGCCCGGGTCCGGCGCTGGCGCTCATGCGAGTGACTCCGCTCCGGCGCCGGGCTGCTCGAAGGGGCGCGGCGCGCGGGCAATGGTACCGGTCGTCGCCAGGCGCCGACTCGTTCAGCCCACGATCCGCCCGCCCGCGATCGTCAGGTCGACGGGGCTGGCCCCGAACTCCCAGGCCAGCGCCCGCTCGTCGGTGTGCCGGAGCAGCACCAGGTCCGCACGCAGCCCCGGGGCGATCCGTCCCCGGTCGGCAAGCCCCAGGACACCCGCGGCGCCGACTGTTGCAGTTCCCAGCGCCTCGCCCGGAGAGAGCCCGCAGCGGCGCACCGCCAGCGCCATCGCCATCGGCAGCGACGGGCACGGGGCCGAGCCGGGGTTGTAGTTGGTCGCGACCGCCACGCGGGCCCCGGCGTCGAGCAGCGTCCGCCCATCGGCGGAGCGGCCCTCCAGGTGGAAGGCCGCGCAGGGCAGGAGCACGGCGGTGGTCTCCGACCCCGCCAGCGCCAGCAGCGACGCGGGGCCCGACGCCTCGAGGTGGTCCACGCTCCGGGCGCCCAGGCGGACCGCCTCGGCCACCATGCCCAGCTCCGTGAACTGATCGGCGTGCACGCGCACCGGGTGGCCGAGCTCGCGCGCGCGCTCGAAGAGGCGAACGCAGTCGCCCACGGACCAGGCCGCCCGCTCGCAGTACGCGTCGATGGCGATACCCGGGAACTCCGCGCTGACCGCGGGCAGGGTCTGCTCGACGGTCCGCCGCACCGTCTCGCCCGGGCCGAGCTCGGGATCGATCGCGTGCCCGAGCAGCGCTGTCGGCACGAGCGTGCCGGGCCAGCGAGACGCCGCGGCGGCGATGGCCCGCAGCATCTTCAGCTCGTCGGTGGTGCTCAGGCCGTAGCCGGACTTGACCTCCGCGGTGGTGGTCCCGTGCCGGAGCATCACGTCCAGCCGGGCTAGCAGGGAGTCGCGCAGCTCGTCGGCACTCGCCTCACGGACGGCACGCACGGTCGAGAGAATCCCGCCGCCGCCCGCCAGCGTCCTGAGGTAGCCCCCCTCCGTGCCCGCCGCTTGTCCGCGCAGCCCGGCCTCCCACTCGTCGAGGCGCTGTCCGGCCCAGCACGCGTGCGTGTGGCAATCGACCAGGCCCGGCACGAGCACCCGCCCCGCCGCCTCGACCACCCGGGGGCCCGGCGGCGCCGCCCGCGTGCCCACCTCTTCGGCCGCGCGCGCGGAGGTCACCGCGACAATCCGGTCGTGCCGCACGAGCACGTCGGCGCGCTCCAGGACGCCCAGCTCGCCCAGCGCCCGCCCGCGCCGCTCCCCGGGCGGCCCCATGGTCACCACCCGGGCCCCGCGGATCAGCAGCCCGGTAGTCATGCGGGGGGCCCCGGCCGGTCCGCGATCCCGCGGAGCAGCGAGAGGACCATGTGGGCGGCCACGCGGGCCGTGCGCCCGCTCTCGTCGTAGGCCGGGCAGAGCTCCATCACGTCGAAGCAGCGGAGGCCGGGGCTGGCGCCCGCGGCGCGCACCCACCCGGCCACGCGGGCCGGAGGGAACCCCGCCGGGTTGACCGCGCTCACGCCGGGCGCGTGAGCCGCGTCCAGGCAGTCCAGGTCCAGGGAGACCGCGAGCCGCGGCGGCGCGCCGAGCGCCGACAGGACCGCGGCCTCTTCGAGCGGCTCGGCCAGAACCCGCCCCCGGGCGCCGAACCACTCGGCGTGCGCGCGCGAGTTCACCAGCGCCGACGCCCCCACGCAGGTGATGGGCCCGACGTTGTGCTCGGCGATCAGCTCGCGGAACGCCATCCCGCTCCCGGGCATCTCGCGCACGTCGAGATGGGCGTCGAAATACACGCACGCGACCCGTGCCGGCGCCTCGTGCTCGATCACCGCCCGCACCAGCGGGAGCGTGAGGTCGTGCCCGCCCCCGATGCCGACCGGCATCAGCCCCAGCGCGAGCAGCTCCCGCGCCGCCTCGGTCACGCGCCGGTGCGTCTCGAGGAGCGCGCCGGCGTCCTCCCCGGGCGCGGCGGGCACATCGCCCGCGTCATACACCGGTGGCCAGCAGAACCCCGCCGGCTCGGCGGCGCCGTACCGGGCCAGCGCGGCCCGGAAGGCCGAGGGCCCCCCCGCCGCCCCGGGCCGGCCGCGGTTGAGCCGCACCCCCAGGTCGTCCGCCAGCCCGAGGAGCGCCACCCGGCACCCGCGCGGATCGTCGCGCCGGATGGTGGCCGCGAAGCGGTCCGGGGCGATCGGCTCCGGCCATCGTCCCGGCACGCAGTGGGTGATCATGTGTCCCACTCTACCCGCCCCCGGGCCGTCAGCGTCCCGCCCGCGACGCCGTGCCCGCCAGCCGCAGCGGGCCCAGGTCCACGATCGCGCCCTCCGACACGTACCAGTCGGCGTTGAGGGTGCGCGCGCCCACCGCGGTGAAGACCAGGCACGTGCGCCCGGTGCGCTGGGCGTAGTCCATGTCGCCCTGCCCCGGCCCGGCGTGCTCGCGCCGGCTCGTCGCCTGCACATGGAAATGGTAGTGCGCCAGCGCGGTGCCGCTCTCCTGGAACATGTCCTCGGGGGCGATGAAGCGATCGTCGCCGGCCCGCTGGGCCGGGCGCGGGGTGAATGCCCGCACCCGCGCGGAACCGTCGCCGGCCATCTCGAGGATCCCCCCGTGTTCCGTGCTGGTGTCGTTGCGGTCGGTCTCGACCTGGCGGAAGAGCTCCTCCACCACCCGCGGGTCCGCCAGGGCCTCGTCCACGACCAGGATCGAGAGCAGGTCGCCCCAGGAGAGTTCGGCCGCCCACTTTTCCAGCCGCTCGTCGCGGCGCGGGGCCTCGGCGACTCCCTCGCTCCGCGCCACGTGCGGGCGGTCCGCGAGCCGGCCCAGCGCCTGGCGCAGGAGAACCGCCCGGCTCGCCGCAACCCAGGCCGGCCGGTGCGCCGCGGCCCAGCGGACCGGCTCGAGGTGCCGCAGTCTGAGCCCGCGGCGCGCCTCGGGTCCCAGGCCGGCCACCACGCCCGCCGTCTCCGACCACCACCCGCCGTGCCCGGGCGCGCGCAGCCCGCTCAGCCAGCGCAGTTCCAGGGCGGTGCGCGGCACCACGCCCAGCTCGCGGGCCGCGGCCCGGAGGTCCGCCACGAGCGGGTCATCGCCCTGGGCTCCCTCCAGCAGCGCGGCCCGCGCGGTGCCATCGGCGTCCAGGCGGGCCAGCAGCTCCCAGGCGTCCTGGCGGGTGCGCTCGGCGAACCGCCCCTGGCCCGGACGCATGAACACGTCGAAGACGACCTCCGCGACCGGGCGCTCCGGGTGCAGCCGCTGAAGGGCCCGCCGCTCGGGCCGCTCCGCGTCGGGCGGCTCGAGCACCGGGCGCGCCCAGCTCCGAACCAGGCCGGGGGTCACGTCCGGCCAGCCCCGCTCGGCGGCGCCGAGGCCAAGGGCCGCGATCACCTCCATGTCCGTCTCCGTCGGGAGCCGCAGATTCACCAGGTTGATCGTGTCGCGCACGCCCTCGGGAGTGTGGTCGGCGAGCAGGGCGCGGGCCGCGGCGAGGCGGGCCGGCTGCGGCTCGCCGGCGCGCCACAGGATCGACTTGAGGGCCTCGCGGGTGGTGTGCCGGTCCGCCTGACCCGCCACCACATCCTGCCAGGCCTGCTCGACCGCCCGGGCACGTGCCCCAGGGGTGGCCTGGCGCTTCGCGCCCGGCTGACCGCGGGCCCGCAACTCGGCCAGGGATTCACCCGGCTCGGCCGTGGGTGCGGCGCACCCGCCGCCGAGCAGAGCGATCGCCAGGGCCGCCGCCGCCGGAGACGTGCGCACGCTCATCGCGGCCTCCATTCCCGCGCCCGTCCCGGTCGGCGCTTCGTTCAGCCCTGTTCGGCGGGCGCGTCGCCCCCGTCCTCCCGCTTCGCCGGGGCGACATCCGTCGCCATCTCCACCTTGAGGCGCTTGCGAAGGTTCTCCGGGGTGAACGGGTCGTGCTCGGGCCCGAGCTCAGGCCGCAGCTCCTGCACGATCCACGGCTCTTCGTTGCGGTAGTCCTCGATGGTCAGCGGCCGGTACGCCGTGACGCGGGCGATCGCCAGCCCGAGCTTGGGCGCCAGGGGCAGCGCGAGGGTGGTCTGGTCGGGATCGAGCTGGGCCTGGTCCGCGCGGGGGTCGAGCTTCTCCGCCGCCGCCATGACAGGGTCGCGGAACTCGGCGACATTGAGGTTGGGGGCCGAGGCCTGGCGGCGCTGCACCTTCACGGCGCGCTGCACGTACAGCGGGGCCAGGAAGGCCCCGTCGGGCCCGCGCACGGTCTCGGCGGCGATCGCGTCGAGCCCCTCGCTGATGGCCCGCTGGCGGTAGGCCTCCGCCTGGGTCCGCAGCACGTCGAACCCCTGGATCTTCTTCCAGTCCGCGATCGCCTGGGCCCGCACGTCCTCGACCGAGTCCGCCGGCGACTCGGGGCGCGCCGCGAGGACCGTGAAGAAGTACAGGTTCCCCGCCTGGTCGCGCGCCGGCTCGGGCGAGGTGAGCCCGACCTGCACGCCCGACCCCGCCCCCCCCGCCTCGGAGGTCCCGAGAACCGCCTGGGCGAAGGGCAGGCGCGACGTGCCGCGGGGGAGCCACGCCGAACCGATGCCCGGCAGCCCGGTCAGCTCCGCCTGCGTGAGCCAGGTGGCCACCCGCACCTCGACCGCGGGCGCGGGAATCGTCGCCCCCGTCTGGGCGCGCACGCGCTCGGCGACCACGTCGCGGAGCCGCTCCAGGCTCGGGCGCTGCTGGGCCCAGTCGTCGGGCAGGACGACGCCCTCCCCGCGCCGGGGCAGCCTGAGCGTCGCCCGGGCCAGCTCGGCCCGCATGGCGGCCTCGGCCGCCTGCATGAGCTCGTCGACGCGCGCCGTCTTGAGCGACTCCTCGATCGCGCCCCGCGCCGCCTCGAACTGCTCGGCGGTCGCCCCGGGGTTCTCGCGCAGGAAGCGCCGGCGGGCCTCGACCGCGTCGGCGCGCACGCCCGCCGCGATCGCCGCCCGGTCGATCACGAGCCACTCCACCTTGGCGCGCGGGGGGAGGGTGTATCCCACGCCGAACTCGCCCTCCCCGGGCCGCACGGCCCGGTACTTCTCGAAGTGCGCCGCCAGGGCGGCCTCGTCCGGATCGGGCAGGGCCGCCGCGGCGTAGGTCGCCGGGACGAAGACCGCGTCGACGTAGGCCGTCCCGAGCTGCTGGGCTCCCAGGCCCAGGGCGCGCCGGTCCGAGATCCGCCCCAGCCCGGCCCCGTACGCCTGGCGCATGCGCATGACGCCGTTGGCCTTCGCCGCCGCCATCTCGAGCTGGGTCACGGTGAGGTGGTGGTTCGCTGCCAGCCGCTCGATGAGCGCCTCCGGATCGGTCCCCTGGGCCATGCGCGCGATCATCGTCTCGAGCGTGGCCCGCCCGTCGCGCGGCCCGGCGACGAAGCCCTCCCGCTCGGCCGCCCTGGTCAGGAGCAGCCAGTGATCGTCCTCGGCCCGGGCGCTAAGCATGAACCGGAGCGACCCGCCCGTCAGGTCGTTCATGGCCAGGAACTCGCGGGGCGCCAGACCGGCTTCCGCCAGCGTGACGCGCCCGCCGTCCATCCGCAGATAGGTCGAGTTCGGGCTCGCGCCGCTGAACTGGTTGATGCTCCCCTGGACCAGGAAGGCGACCATCAGCAGGCTCATCCCGACGACGAGGATCTTCTGGTTGTATTTGCGCAGGAAGCGAAGCATGCGATTGGTCCTTGCCGCGGCCCGCCGGCGCGGGGAGACTCCGGGACGAGCCGGGCATGCCCCGGGGCCGGGTGCGCCCAGTCTATGGGGACGCCGCGTGCGACCGCGCGGGCACGGGCCGGCGCGGCCGGGGCGCGGGGGTCCGCCGGGCCTTAGCGGTAGAACTCGATGATCAGGTTGGCGTTGACGTCGAAGGGGATCTGGTCCGACGTCGGCACCGCGACCACGCGCAGGGTCAGCTCGCCCGGGTTGAGCTCGAGCCAACCGGGGACCTCGTGACCCGAGAGCGACTCCATGTTCTCGCGGATCAGCTTGTGCACGCGCGGCTTGGCGGTGATCACGTCGCCGACCGAGACCTGGAAGCTGGGGCGGTCGACCTTCCGCCCGTTCACGAGCACGTGCCCGTGGGCCACGAGCTGGCGGGCCGACCAGATCGTCCGGGCCAGCCCGGCGCGACGAACCACGTTGTCCAGCCGGCGCTCCAGGAGCTGCTGGAGCACCTCGCCGGTGTTCCCCGGGAGTCTGGCGGCCTCCTCGATGTAGCGGCGGAACTGCCGCTCCAGCACGCTGTAGTGATAGCGCAGCTTCTGCTTCTCGTTGAGGCGGATGCCATAGTCGCGCAGCCGCCGACCCCGGTAGCCGTGCATGCCCGGCGGATTGAGCTGCCGCTTGGAGGTGTGCTTGGGATTGTCCGCGATCGGCACGCCGACGCGCCGGGAGAGACGAACCTTCGGACCGGTGTACCGAGCCATCGGGAGCTCCTTCCGTCCCGCGCCGGCGCATCCGGCGACAGGCCGGGAGCGTCCGTGGGGTGCCCGCCGTGCGGCGGGCGATCGTGTTCGGGTGGCCGCGGCTGCGGTCCGGCACGATCCGGGCAACTGGGTTCTAGGCCGCTATTGAAGGTCGGGGCCGGAACAAGGTCAACCGTTCCGATCCGGGGGGAGCCATCCGCGGCATCCCGGGCGCGGAAAACGACAGCCGGGCGCCCCCTCGCGGGAGCGCCCGGCCGGTGTTGGCATGCGCGGTGGGCTCGACCTAGATCAGCGAGAGCTCGTTGGTCAGGCCGATCGGCGAGGCCAGCGTGCTCCAGCCGCCCGCCAGGAAGAGGTCGTAGTGGATGAACCCGGCGACGAACGGCAGGCTCGAGTCCAGGCGGATCGAGAAGGCCGTCGGCTCGACGCGGTTGAGGATCGCCGGCTCGGCATCGACCGCGACGATGGAGAACCGCCCCGGCGCGATGGTGACGTTCCGGACCGCGGTGGTGCCGTCGGTGAACAGGTAGGTGATCTGGACGCTCGACTCGACGCCCGTGGGGTTGAAGAGGTTGAGCCGCTCGATGTAGGTGATCCCCGCGCCGGAGGGGTTGACGAAGGCGTCGCCGATGATGCCGGTGGTGATCCCGTGCGTCGCGGTGGCGCTCGCGTCCCCGTCGCCGAACTGGTACTCGCGGTAGTTCACCGTCACCGGGGTGTCGGCGAAATACTTGAGCCCGGCCGCCTGGCCCTGCGAGAGGCCGAGCTGGGTCATCGGGACGCTGACGCGCCCGCCCGCGGGGACGTTGAAGACGCGCACCAGCTCGGGCAGGTCGACCCGGAGGTAGGTGGCCACCAGCGTGACCGTGGCGGGGCTGGCCGAGTCGTTGAAGATGGCGACCGAGGACTCGACGCCGCCGCCCGCGGTGACGAAGGGGACGACGCCCTCGGTGGCGCCGCCGCCGGCGCTGCCCAGGAGCCCGTACCCGCGGCCGTTGGCGATGTCGTAGCTGGAGAGGGCCGCGACGATGGGGACGGGGGCAGAGACGCGGACGGAGAAGCGTCCGGACTTGGGCACCGAGAGGTCGTCGTTGAAGTTCACGCCGCCGCGGCGGAGGGCCGCGAGGCTGCGGTCGAAGGAGACCACGGTGCCGTCGTCGTAGAAGAGCTCGACGGTGACGGTGGTGCCGCCGTCGTTGGGGTTATAGAAGATGAGGAAGTCGCGATAGACCGCGGGGTCGCGGTTGGCCTCGGCGAAGGTCCAGA
>DASPKO010000320.1:0-3369 GCA_035628055.1 Phycisphaerales bacterium | reverse complement strand
ACGCCGAGTCGGTGAACCTGACATTGGCCCGCCCCGCGACCACCGCCCAGGTGCGGGCCGCGCTGGCCGGGTTCCCGGGCGTGCGCGTGCTGGACGACCGGGCCGCCAACTCGTTCCCCACGCCTCTCAAGGCCACCGGGTGCGACGAGGTGCTGGTGGGGAGGATCAGGCCCGACCCGGGGCAGATGGGGCGCCAGCCGAACGCGCGGCCGAGCGCGAGCGGCGAGAACAGCACGGGCGCCCCGAGCGGGGACGAGGTCCCGACGCGCGGCTTCGATCTCTTCCTCTGCGGCGACCAGCTCCGCAAGGGGGCCGCCCTCAACGCCGTACAGATCGCCGAGCTGCTGGTCCTCGGCGCGGCGGGCCGCGCTCCGAGCCCAAGCTGAGCTCAGCGGCCCACCGGCTCGCCATCGGGGCCGATCGCCGTCCAGCCGTTCTCGTCCGGGAAGCCGGAGTGACCCGCGTGGAACAGGCGGAACGCCCTGATCACGTCCGCCTCGGAGAGCTCGCCGCCGCGCCGGGCCCGTCGCTCGGCCGCCGGATCGTGGAACTCCAGCAGATAGCCCTCGCCGAGCGCCCCGACCTGCATGAACCGCTCGCCGGGTCCCGACAGGATCAGAAAGCCGTCCCCGTCTGACTCCAGTCGTCGGACGAGCGCCTCGACGTCCGCGAAATCCGTCACGGCCCTCCGTCCCTCTGTCGGTCGCGACACGAACTCGCCCCACTCGACCGTCCAGGTCCGCGTGCCCGTCCCAGCGACGCCCGGGAAGGCTCCGCGGTTACCCTGCGACTCCGGCGCGCCCACAGGGTGGGTGCTGCCCCCCCGCGCCCCGTGGCTGGTTGGCTCCGGCACGGCGCGGCTGCGCACTCCCGCCAGTCCACGCGGCGCTGCGAGAGTCGTCGGCGGCCGCGCTCCCCGGCGACGGGCCGCCCCCGCACCCGGTCAGCCCGGCCACGCTCAGTCCCAGCACGGCCCCGGCGAGGTGCTTCTTCATGTGCGCGCCGTTCTTCGAGCGGCCCCTCCGTCGCCGGCGCCACGAGGCCCTGGCGCTCCCGAGTGCGGCGCGGCGGCGAGGCCGATGGTCACAGCATACCAGGCCGCGACCGTCACTCACTGGCCCGGATTGGTGACTGGTATGCTCCGCGAATGCTCAAGCTCTATGGCCTCATTCTCTTCCTGGTCCTGCTCATCGTGCTCGGAGAAGCGCTTCGCAGGACCGGCTTGCTCGGGCCCGGCGAGAGTGCGAGTAAGCGAACCGGCGGCAGACAACCGAGCGCGCACCCGGCCTCGGGTGAGCCTCTGGCCTACAGACGGAAGGACTGGCTCGTGAGCCGGGCGGAGAAGTCCTTCTATGGCGTCCTCCTGCAAGCACTCCCGATGCTGCCGGAGCCCGCGGTGGTCATGGCGAAGGTGCGCCTGGCGGACCTTCTCTACCTGCCCCGGGACATGGACCGGAGCACCCGTGTGAGCCAGCAGAACCGAGTCAACAGCAAGCACGTTGACTTCGTGCTGTGCGCGGCCGACACGCTCCGCCCGCTCCTGGCCATCGAAATCGACGATTCATCGCACGACGCCGAGGATCGCCAGGAGCGTGACTCCTTCGTCGATGCGGCCCTCCAGGCGGCGGGCCTGCCGCTCGTACGGTTTGACTGCAAGCGCGGCTATTCGATTCAGGCACTCGCGCAGCCGCTTCAAAGGGCGATGGAGCCACAGGCCGTGGCACAGACGGTTTGAGGCGTACAACGGCCGCGAGCAGCCCGGTCACCGGGAGCCCGCGCACGGCGAGCCCGGAGCGAGTCAGGGCCCTCGTGCCGGAACCGTCAGCGAGCGTTTCCCCTCGCGTGGCGCGTCGGGCCAGTCGAGCCTCGCCTGGCTCACCACTCCGGCCCGCCCGTGTACCTGCCGTACACGTCCGCCATCGCCTGCACCATCTCACCCAGCGTGCACCCGGCCAGGGCCCCGTTGATCAGCGCCGGCATCACGTTGCGCGGGTCCAGGCCCAGCGCGCGGGCGGACTCCGGGAAGGCTGAAGCGCCGGCATGAGGACCCGTGCCGCCGACAGCATCGCCGGCAGCACCACCACCGGCCTGGAGATCGGTGCCACCACCCGGGTCCCCCTCCCGGCACGTCCGGCGGATCCGCTCGAGCGCCCCCGCGACGCCCTTGGAGTCGCGCCGGCGCTTGAACTCCGCGAGCCGACGGCACTGCTCGGTCTCGACGCCGTGATCGATCTGCAGGATCTCGATCGACCGCTCCTCGTTCTCGTCGCGGAAGGCGTTGACGCCCACGATCAGCCGGTCCCCCGCCTCGCACTCCTCGCTGAAGCGGTACGAGGCCTCGGCGATCTGCCGGCGGAAGTACCCCTTGTTGATCCCGCTCACCACGCCCCGCCCGTACCCGGCCGTCGGCGCGTACGCCGGGTGCGCGCCCGCCGCGTGCGCGCCAGACGCGTGCGCGCCAGCCGAGTTGGTGCCCTGGCTTCCCGCCTTCCCCCCGTGCCTCCGTGCCCCCGTGCCTTCGTGCCTGGCTTCCCTCCGTGCCCCCGTGCCTTCGTGCCTTTCCTCATACCGCCCCATCCCGTCGATCTCCGCGATCAGGTCCAGCGCCTCGCGCTCCATCGTGTCCGTCAGGTTCTCGATGAACCAGCTCCCCCCCAGGGGGTCGGTGGTGCGCGTCACGCCCGTCTCGTACGCCAGGATCTGCTGCGTGCGCAGGGCCACCGTCACCGCCTGCTCGGTGGGCAGTCCCAGGGTCTCGTCCATGCTGTCGGTGTGCAGGCTCTGGCACCCGCCCAGCACCCCGGCCATCGCCTGGTAGGCCACGCGCACGATGTTGTTCAGGGGCTGCTGCTCGGTGAGCGAGCACCCGGCGGTCTGCACGTGCGTCTTCATGAACCAGGAGCGCTCGCTGGGGGCGCCGTAGCGGTCGCGCAGCATCCGGGCCCAGATCCGCCGGGCCGCCCGGAGCTTGCAGATCTCCTCGAAAAACTCGTTGTGGCTGTTGAAGAAGAAGCTCAGGCGCGGCGCGAAGGAGTCGATCTCCAGCCCGCGCTCCACGCACGCCTCCACGTACTCCATCCCGTCGCGCAGCGTGAAGGCCAGCTCCTGCACCGCGGTGCTGCCGGCCTCGCGGATGTGATAGCCCGAGATCGAGACCGAGTTCCACCGCGGCACCATCCGGCTCTGGAACTCGATGGTGTCCACCACCAGCTTCACGCTCGCCTCGGGCGGATAAATGAACTCGTTCTGGGAGTGGAACTCCTTGAGGATGTCGTTCTGCAGCGTGCCCCCGAGGGTGTCCCAGGAGATCCCCCGCTGCTTCGCCATCGCCAGGTACATCGCCCAGATGACCGCCGCGGGGCCGTTGAT
>DASPKO010000319.1:0-14044 GCA_035628055.1 Phycisphaerales bacterium | reverse complement strand
GCCAGCGCGGGCGTGCCCGCCAGCCCCCACAGGGCCACGCCGCGGGAGTCGTCGAACTCGTCGGCGCCGACTTCGAGCAGCTCGGGAGCGAGTTCCGGCCCCAGGACCGCCAGGGCGCGCTCGCGGGGCGATTGCCCGGGGGGCAGATCGAGCACGGCCCGGCCGTCGCAGCGCAGGACGAACCCCACGCCCGGGTGCGAAAGCGCCAGGGCCGAGGCCGTCTCGAGGCAGTGGCCCTGCTCGGTCGCGAGTGTTCGCAGGAACTTGCGGCGTGCCGGGGTATTGAAAAAGAGGTTGCGCACGCGCACGCGCGTGCCGGGCGGACCGGCCGCGGGAACCACCGCGCCCAGCGCGTCGCCCTCGGCCTCGATGAGCCCGGCGTGCGGCTGGTCCCGGGGCCGCGAGAGCAGGCTCACCCGTGCCACCGAGACGATCGAGGCGAGCGCCTCGCCTCGGAATCCCAGGGTCGCGATGCGGTCGAGGTCGGCCGCGGAGGCGATCTTGCTGGTCGCGTGCGCGGCGAGGGCGAGGGGGAGCTCTTCGGCGCCGATGCCGGTGCCGTCGTCGGTCACCTGGACCAGCTCGACGCCGCCCGCCTCCAGCTCGACCGCGACGCGCGTCGCCCCCGCGTCGAGGGCGTTGTCCAGGAGCTCCTTCACGACCGAGGCGGGCCGCTCCACCACCTCGCCCGCCGCGATCTGGTTCACCAGCAGCGGGGGGAGCCGTTGGATTCGTCCCGGCGGGGCCGCGGCGGCGAGCATCGCGCCAGTTTATCGCCGCGGGCGCGGCGCCGACCGAGCCGCCAGCTTGTGCACCCGGCTTGGATGGCGGTCATTGTTCGCGTCCGCGCCGGTCCGTGAGGGCGCGGCCGGCGTCGCGCCCGGTGAGCCCCTCGGAGTCGCGCATCGCGTCCCAGAGCTTCAGGGCCGCGACCCCGGCGGCGACGATGCCGTGGACCTCTAGCCCTTCTGCACCAAGAGCTCGGCGACGGAGGACCCATTGTGCCCCGCGATGCCGGTGATCAGGGCCCGGCGCGGGCAGGGGGCTGTTTTGTGGGGGCGTCAGGGCTAGGTCATCCGTGTCCAGGTGTACGCGAGGAAGAGCAGGCCGAGGGCAAGCGGGCCGAGCCAGCGGGCGTGGCGGAGTGCGGCGTGGGCGGGGTGGGGTCCGGAGGGGGGGGGGAGGGTGGAGCGGGATGCGGCCAGGGCCAGGAGGATGAGGCACATGGGCTCGACGTAGCGCTGCCAGACCTCGTGGTTGGGGAGCTGGGCCAGGGTGAAGCCGGCGAGCGCCGCCAGCAGGACCAGGTGATCGCGCCGGCCGAGAATCCCGCCTAGGGCCACAAGAACCACGCCGCCGAGCGCGCAGCACGCGCTGATCAGGACCGAGCGGCCCGCGACGACCGGGAAGCTCAGGCCGAGGTTCCACAGCCCGCTGCGCCGGCCTTCCTCCAGGCTGTAGGAGGTTTCGATGAGCAGGCTGAGCAGCAGGCCCAGGGCCGGGGCGGCGCCCAGCGCGACCCGCGCCCGTCCCCTCTGACGCCACTGCCGTGCCAGACCGGGCGCCAGCCAGCCGGCGTAGAAGGACCCGAGCACCCCGAGCACGGCGAGCACGAAAACCGGCCAGGCGATGTTGAAGCCCTGGTGCTGGTCCTGGAAGCGGGGCGGCGTGAGACCTCCCCAGAGCCGCACGAACGCGGCCAGGATCAGGAAGGCCGGCAAGGTCGCCAGGAACGCCCGGAGCGAGCGGACGACGCGGGAGCGCGACAGGACCGCCGGGGCGCTCGCGTCACTGCCAAGCCAGGCCCCCAGCCAGGTCAGGCCCGCGGTCCAGATGTGTACCTGGCGGAAGATGACGAGGAGGCTCGAGAGAGAACCGGCCGCCAGGAGCCAGAGGCCGGCCGGCCCCGCGCCCGCGGGCCAGGCGAGCGCCAGCAGGAGCATCCCGAGCACGCCGAGCCACCCGGAGTTGTCCGGCAGGAGCCAGACCCCGGAGTACACGACGTGCATGGAACAGGCCAGGGGTGCCGAGACGGCCAGGCCGAGTGCCGGGCCGAGGCGGCGCGCGCACGCGTAGGCGAGCACGCCGACCAGCACCGCCCCGAAGGCCGCCCCCAGCACGCGCAGCGGGCGCTCGTCGGGGCCGGCGAGGCGGACGACCCCGGCCAGGAGCAGGTGATACCCCGGCGTGGTCGCCGAGGCGTAGTCGCGCAGATCGGGCCGGGGGAGCTCGGCGGCGAACTTCAGGATCGCGGGCAGGTGGAAGTCGCGCTGGTCGAGGTAGCCCCGGTCCTCGGGCCTCGCCGCGGCGATGCCGGCGAGCACCACCGCGACGTAGAACCCGGCCGCGAGGACCGCCGCCACCCACGCGCCGCCGCGACCGTGCTGTGCCCGCGTGCTGTTGATTCCTTGTCCCGGGTGAGTGGCGGAGGGAAGGGCCACGGCACGGATACGGCCGGCGCCAGAGTAGCTTCGGCCGGCATCGGCCCGAAGGATCAGACCGGCGGCCGGGCCCGTGCGCGGACGGCTGGGGCGCGGTCGATTCCAGCCGGGCCTGCGGCGTGGACGATCTCTAGGAGCGGCGCCGGAACGGCGGAGCCGCCGGAGCACACGGTCAGGTGGAACAGAGTGCGGCGCATCGTGCGGGCGCGGGGGCCCTGTCGGGGCCGGTGGGGGAGACCCCCGCCCTGGCCGCCAGCCTGCTGCGCCTGGTCCGGCCCGCGCAGTGGAGCAAGAGCGCCTTCGTGCTGCTCGGCCCGGTGTACGCCGCCGCCGAGGGGAAGCCCGTCGACTGGCCCGGTGTCCTGGGGGCCGTGCTGGCGATCACGCTCGCGTCGAGCTCGGCCTACGTGGTCAACGACATCCACGACCGGCGTGGCGACCTGGCCCATCCGCGGAAGCGGAACCGTCCGGTCGCCGCCGGGGCCGTGACGGTCGCCCAGGCGCGCACCCTCGTGGTCGCCCTGCTGCTCGGAGCCCTGGGTGCGCTCTTCCTGGTCGGCACGGGCCCCGCCGCGGACGCCCGGGCCTGGGGCTGGCCCGCGCGCCCGCTCGTCGCCCTGACGGTGGTGCTCTACCTGGCCAACACGACGGCGTACAGCATCTGGCTCAAGCACGTCGCGATCGTCGACGTGATGTCGCTCGCCGCCGGCTTCGTGCTCCGCGTGCTGGCAGGGTGCGCCGCCGCGGGCGTGAGCCCCAGCACGTGGCTGCTTAACTGCACCTTGTTCCTGGCGATGTTTCTGGCGTTCGGCAAGCGCCTCGGGGAGCGCCGCACGCTCGCCGCTCTCGACGCCGACTCGGGGAGCGGCGTGACGGCCGCGCGGGCGCGGCGCGTGCACCTGCACTACACCGACGAGCTCCTGCGCATGGCGGTGGTGGTGACGGCGGTCGCGACCCTGATTACCTATGCCGGGTACGTGCAGGCCCGCGAGGCGGCATGGACGGTGGGCATGAACCTGTTGTGGCTCACGGTCCTCCCGCCGACCTACGCCATGTTCCGGTGCATCCTGCTCCTGGAGCGGGGTCGATACGACGATCCCACGGAGCTGGCGGCCCGGGACCGCCCGTTTCAGGTGGCGGCGGCGGCCTTCGTGGTATTAACCGCCGGGCTCATGCTATTTTTCCGCCGCTCGGGGGGTGGGTAGGGAACACCCGCCACCCGTGTCGTGTAGGTTGGTATACCAGCAAGGGCGGGGCCTTCGTGGTAGGCTGCCATCGCCCGTTTCAGGGCGGTTTGGTTGTTGTCTCGTCGGTGGCTGTCGCCGGCGGCGGCGCTGGGAAACAGAAGCGCGAGCGTGCGCGGGTGTGGTGAGGCTTTGTCCCGGATCGAGCAGCCGGGGCGCTAAGGAGCGAGCATGAAGAAGAAGTCGATCGGTTGGCTCATGCTGGCGGCGGGGCTGTGCGCCCCGGCCCTGGGCCAGGAGGCGGCCAAGCCCGAGGAGAAGAAGCCGGAGTTCCCGCCCTTCGCCGAGGTGGCCAAGGACTACGAGAAGGTGATCTCGACCGCCGACGGCGCCGAGAGCCTGTACACGCTGTACAAGCGCGACAAGGACGGGCAGATGCTCGCCGAGCTCCCCCGGGGGTTCCAGCAGCAGAAGCACTTCGTCGCCCTGACGGTCGCGAGCGGCGAGGAGTACGCGGGTCTCCAGGCCGGCGACATGTACGTCTACTGGAAGCGCTACGACAAGCGCCTGGCCCTGGTCGCCCCCGAGGTCGCGACCCGCTCGACGGGCGACACCGAGTCGAAGGACGGCGTGAGCCGCCTGTTCACCGACCGGGTCATCCTCGACGTCCCGATCGTCTGCATGGGACCGAACGGCCAGCCGGTGATCGACCTCGACGCGCTGATGGTCGGGCAGGCGGGCAAGTTCTTCGGCCCCAAGGCCAACGGGGCCAACGCGGCCCTGGCGGTGGTCAAGTCCGCCAAGGCCTTCCCCAAGAACATCGAGGTCGAGTTCGAGATGCCCACCGCCCGCGGGGTGCTGCAGAGCTTCCACTACTCCATCAGCCTCATGGAGGGGACGCCCGGCTACCAGCCGCGGACCGCCGACACGCGCGTGGGCTACTTCACGACGACCTACCGCGACCTGGGCAAGTTCACCCAGGACGAGAAGTGGGTGCGCTACATCAACCGTTGGAACCTCGAGAAGGCGGACCCCAAGCTCAAGATGAGCCCGCCCAAGAAGCCCATCGTCTTCTACGTCGAGCACACGGTCCCCGTGCGCTACCGGCGGTACATCAAGCAGGGGATCGCCTACTGGAACTCGGCCTTCGAGAAGGTCGGGATCGTCGACGCGGTGCAGGTGCACTTCCAGGACAAGTCCACCGGCGCGTACATGGACCTCGACCCCGAGGACGTGCGCTATAACTTCATCCGCTGGCTCACCAACGACATCGGCACCGCGATCGGGCCGTCGCGCGTCAACCCGCTCACGGGCGAGATCCTCGACGCCGACGTGGTCCTGACCGACGGGTGGATCCGGCACTTCTGGTTCGAGGCCAACGAGCTGCTCCCGCAGGCCGCGATGGAGGGCATGACCCCCGAGACGCTCGCCTGGCTCGAGAAGAACCCGGACTGGGACCCCCGCGTGCGCCTCGCGCCCCCCGGCGAGCGTGACTTCATCCTGGCGCAGCGCTCCCAGCGGGGCGTGCTGCGCTACGGCGGGCACCCCGCCGCCGAGGCGGCGGGCGGGTCGCGCATGCTCGGCGACAACCCCTTCGACGGGCTCGGCGGACGGATCAGCCAGACCAACGGCCTGTGCATGGCCGCCGAGGGCAAGGCCATGGACATGGCCCTGATGGGCATGAACCTGGCGGTGCTCGAGATGCTCCAGGAGACCGCCGCCGCCGAGGCCGCGGGCGAGCCCGAGGCCGGCGCCGACAAGGGCGAGGCCAAGGGTGAGACCAAGGACGAGAAGAAGCCCGAGGCCAAGAAGGACGAGGGCGACATCATCGACGGGATCCCCGAGTGGTTCGTCGGGCCGGCCCTCGCCGACCTGGTGGCCCACGAGGTCGGGCACACGCTGGGGCTGCGGCACAACTTCCGGGCCAGCGGCACCTACCCGCTGAAGGACATCAACTCCGAGGCGTTCAAGGGCAAGAAGTCGTTCGTGACCAGCGTCATGGACTACACGCCCGTGAACATCAACATGGGCGACGGCGCCGTCCAGGGCGACTACTCGCCCATCGGCATCGGGCCGTACGACGTGTGGGTGATCCGCTACGGGTACGGGGCCGACACCAAGGAGGTCCTCAAGGAGGTCGCCAACCCGGAGCACCAGTTCGCCACCGACGAGGACACCTGGGGCCCGGACCCCCTGGCCCGGCGCTACGACTTCTCGGCCGAGCCGATCGAGTTCGCCACCAGCCGCATGAAGCTGGTCCGCCAGCTCCGCGAGCACGTGCTCGACAAGTTCGTCAAGGAGGGGCAGTCGTGGTCCAAGGCGCGGCGCGGCTACGCGATCACGCTGAACACCCAGACCCAGATGCTCTCCATGATGGGCGGATGGATCGGCGGGGCGCACGTCAACCGCGACAAGAAGGGCGACCCGGAGAACCGGGCCCCCATCACCGTGGTGCCCGTGGAAAAGCAGCGGGCCGCCCTGAAGTTCCTCATCGAAAACTCCTTCCATGATGAGGCCTTCGGCCTGACCCCGGACCTGCTCGCGCGCATGACCGTGGACAAGTGGTGGGACGACGGCGGCATGGGCGAGATCTTCGAGGAGCCGACCTGGCCGGTGCACGACCGGATCGTCGGCATCCAGGCCTCGGTCATGACCATGATGATGAACCCCACCACGCTCAAGCGGGTCTACGACAACGAGTACCGCATCCCGGCCAGCCAGGACGCCCTGACGCTCCCCGAGCTGATGGACACCGTGGCCTCGGCGGCCTGGACCGAGCTCTCCAGCAAGCCCACCTCGTCGTTCACGGCCCGCCAGCCGATGATCTCGAGCCTCCGCCGGAACCTCCAGCGCGAGCACCTCAACCGGCTCATCGACCTGACGATGCCCAGCACGGCCTTCGGCGCCGCCAGCCGTCCCATCTCCAACCTCGCGGTGGCCAAGCTCCGCGAGCTGAAGGAGAAGATCGACGGGACGGTCGCTGGCGAGGCCGCCAAGCTCGACCCCTACACCAAGGCCCACCTCACCGAGGCCTCCCTCCGCATCGCCAAGGTCCTCGACGCCCAGTACGTCTACAACGCGGGCGCCATGGGCGGGCAGCGCGGCGGGAACGTGATCCTGCTCCGCGAGGGCCCGGGCGAGGGCGGCTTCCCGTCCCGCGAGTCCGACCCCGAGTGCGCCGACCCGCTGGCGCGCTAACGCCATCCGCAACCGCGGGCCATTCGCTCGCGGCTTGAAATCTACCGACCCTTCAAAGCCCCCGGGAGACCGGGGGCTTTGCTTTTTGCCGACAGACTCTTCGGGGCGGGGGTCAACGAGTCTCGGGCTAGAAGGGCGCCCCGCCGAGGTCGTCGGCGTCGTGATCGTTCTCGGAATCGCGGACCGGCCCGCCCCCGTCGCGGAAGTTGCTCACCGGGCCCGTGCGACGGCCCGGGGCAAACCCGCCGGGGTGGCTCCCGCCCCGGGGCGTGAGGGCGCCCGGGCCGCCCGCGGCGCTCGCGCCGCCGCGGCCCTCGCCGGCGTGCCCGCCCCCGTAGCCGGCGCCGGGGCCGTGCCCGCCGAGGGAGCCAAAGCCCGGGTCGGGTGCGTACCCGCCCCCGGAGGCAAAGCGCGAGGCGCTCTTGAAGCGCGTGGTCTGCGCGTCCCAGACGAGGTTGACCACGTCGGTGGGGCCGTTGCGCTGCTTGGCGATGATCAGCTCGGCCACGCCGGCCTTGTCGGGGTTGTTGTCCTTCCACTCCTGGTCGCCGACGTGGTAGTACTCCTCGCGGTGCAGGAGCATGACCACGTCGGCGTCCTGCTCGATGGAGCCGGACTCGCGGAGGTCGCTCATGCGTGGGCGGTTGTCGCCGCGGCTCTCGGGGCCGCGGTTGAGCTGCGAGAGGCAGATGATCGGGAGGTCGAGCTCGCGCGCGAGGGCCTTGATGCCGCGGCTGATGGCGGAGACCTCGACCTGGCGGCTCTCGCGGGCCGAGCCGGGGGCGGTCATGAGCTGGAGGTAGTCGATGACCACGCAGCGGAGCTTGTACTGCTGCTTCATGCGCCGGGCGCGGGTGCGCAGGCCGAGCACGGTGAGCCCGGGCGTGTCGTCGATGTAGATCGGGGCGTCGCGCAGGTCCTCGCAGGCGCGCATGGCGCGGTCGAGCTCCTGCTGGGGGAGGCGGCCCGAGCGCATCTTGTGCGAGCTGACGCCCGAGTGGGCGCTGAGCAGGCGCTGGGCGATGGCGCTCTTGGACATCTCGAGGCTGAAGAACCCCACCGGCGCGGGCTCGCCGTGCTTGGGGCCGTGGGGGGCACGCCCGAGGGCGATCTGCTCGGCGAGATTGAGCGCCAGCGCGGTCTTGCCCATCGAGGGGCGGGCGGCGACGATCACCATCTCCCCGTTCTGCAGCCCGCTGGTGAGCGAGTCGAGGTCGGGGTACCCGGTGGGGATGCCGCTGACGGTGTTGTCGTCGCGCTCGAGCAGCCGCTCGAACTCGATCTGCAGCAGCGCCTCGAGGCGGGCGGGGTCGTTCTCCTGCCCCTGCTCGGCAATCTGAAAGATCGCCTCCTGGGCCGAGTCGATGACCGTCTCGGCCCCCTCGGGCCCGGATTCGGAGTGATAGGCCTCGTAGGCGATCTGGCCGGCGGCCGAGATGAGCCGGCGGAGGGTGTACTTCTGGGCCACCTGCTTGGCGAAGTAGAGCGCCGCCGCGGCCGAGGGCGTCTCCCGCGCCAGCTTGGCCAGGTAGTCCGCCCCGCCGACGTCGGCGAGCACCTGCTTCTCGCGCAGGAGGTCGGCGAGCATCGCCAGGTCGCCGGCGTTGTGCCGGTCGTAGAGCTGCACGAGCGCGGCGTAGATCACCCCGTGCGCCTCGAGGTAGAACGCCTCGGCGGTCTTGACGATCGAGATGACCTCGCCCGTGACCTTGGGCTCCAGGAGCATGGCGCCCAGCAGCGCCATCTCCGCCTCGGGCGCGTGCGGCGGGATCTTGTCGAAGAGCTTCCCGAGCTGGATGTTGACCTCGCGGCCGCCACCGCGGTGGCGCCCGCGCTCGCGCGGCTCGAACAAGGCTTGGGAGAGGGGGGCGGCGGTCATCGTCCGTGACTGTCGGGCGCCGGCCCCGTCCGTGGGGCGTGCGAGCAGCTTGTGCGCAGGGTAATGCACAGGCAACCGACAGGGCAAGGCCGCGTCATAGACTCGCGGCGCCGATGCCCCCCGAGCCGCTTCCCACCACGCCCCAGGGCCCCGCGCCCGTCCTTCCTTCTCTCCTGCCCGACGAGCTCCCCGCCGAGCCCTTCACGCTCTTCGCGGCCTGGTTCGACGAGGCCCGGCGCCGCCGCGTGCAGCCCAACCCGAACGCCATGGTGCTGGCCACGGTTGGCACGGGGGGACGGCCGTCGGCCCGGGTGGTGCTGTGCAAGGCTCTCGAGCCCGAGGCGGGCTCGGTGCTCTTTTTTACGAACTACGCCAGCCGCAAGGGGACGGAGCTTGCGTCCGCCCCCGAGGCCGCCCTCTGTTTCCACTGGGACGCCCTCGACCGCCAGGTGCGTCTGGAGGGGCCGGTGACGCCCGCGAGCCCGGCCGAGAGCGACGCCTACTTCGCCTCGCGGCCCTGGCTGAGCCGTGCCAGCGCCTGGGCGAGCCACCAGAGCCAGCCGGTGGGTTCGCGTCAGGAGCTGGCGGACGCGCTGGCCCGGACGCTGCGGCGGTTCGGGATCGACCCGGACCTCCCCCCGCCGCCGCACGCGGACGTCGAGATCCCGCGCCCGCCGCACTGGGGCGGTTATCGCCTCTGGGCCCGCGCGGTGGAGCTGTGGGCGGGGGCCCCGGCCGGGCGCCTGCACGACCGGGGGGCGTGGGCACGCGAGCTGAGGGCGGCGGGTCCGGGCGGGTTCTCGGGCGGTGCCTGGTCGGTGACCCGGCTCCAGCCGTGAGGGTACCAGGGGGCTTTCTCAGGCCGCCGCGGGTCGGGCTGGCAAGTGGGGCGCCCGAACGACCGAAAAAAAGGTGGATGAGCCGGCGGCCCTGCGCGCCCGGACCACGCGATGAGAACCCGTCAGGACATCTCTGCCCGCGAGGTCGAGGACCTGCATGCGCACCTGGAGCGCCGGCTGGAGCGCGTCGGCGTCGAGACGCAGCCGGAGATCGCCGCCCGGGTCGTCGAGCTGAGCTGCGACCCGGAGGCGCAGCTCAAGGACTACCTCGAGATGGCGCGCCTGGACTGGGGCCTGTCCGGGAGGCTGCTGCGCCTGGCCAACTCGGCCTATTACGCCCAGCGCTCCCCGGTGACCCGGATCGAGCGGGCCCTGGTGCTGCTGGGACTGGACCGGGTGAAGTCGATCTGTCTCGGGCTCTACCTCGCCCACCGCGGCGCCGACGCCGGGGAGCGCGAGTTTGCGCGCACGGTCTGGGGGCAATCGGTCTTCCGGGCCTGCCTGGGAGCGGCGCTGGCGCGGGCCCGCGTGCCGGCGTTGGCGCCCGAGGCCTTCCTGGTCGGCCTGATGCTCGACGTCGGCGTGCCCCTGATGCCCCGGCTGGTGGGCGCGGACTATCGCCAGCTCGCCGAGGGCCGGAGCCCGGCCGAGCTCTACCGCGATGAGCAGGCGACGCTGGAGTTCGGGCACGTGGACGTGGCGGCGGCGCTGGCGCGCCGGTGGCGTCTGCCCGTGGCGCTGGCCCGCCCGATCGTCTGGCATCACTCGGTCCCGCCGCTGCGCCAGAGCCAGGAGCCGACGCTCCAGCACCTGGCGTACTACGCCGGGTCGGTGGACCTGCGCCCGGGCGCGGCGCCGGCGCTCCCCGGGCCGGGGCCCTGCGGGCGGCGCGCGACCGGGCTCGAGCCCGAGCGGGTGGCCGACGTGCTGCGGAGCGCCCGGGGCGAGTACCAGGCGCTCATGGAGGTCTTCCAGGACATCGCGGCGCCGGTCGACGGGGGGGCCCTGCGCGACGCGGTGCATCCCCAGCTCGTCGACGTCATGGACCGGCAGATGGCCCGCCTGATGCGCACGCACGCGTGCCCGGCCCCGGAGCGCATGTTCATCGCCGGCCACCAGATCGAGCTCGAGGCCTGCGGGGCCGGCGAGGTGGTCGCCTACATCACCAGCGCCAACGGGCAGCGGCTCATCTCGTGCACCGTGCGCGCCGGCAAGGAGCACCCGGTGACGATCCGGCGGATGCTCGGCCTGGAGGAGGCCGCCGATCACGAGATCCAGGACCTGGTGAACCGGATCAGCCGGCTGGCGGCCTGAGGGGGGCCTTGGCCCGCCGCTTGCCAGCGCCCCCCGCGCCGCGGCCGGGGCGCGGCTCCCACCTGCTTCCGTATGATCGCTCCGCGCGCCGGGGTGGCCGGCCGCCCCGGGGCGGATGCGGGCACAAGGAGCGGCGGCGAGCATGAAGATCCACGAGTACCAGGCCCGCGAGCTGCTGCGCGCCGCCGGCATTCCTGTCCCTCCCGGGCGGATGATTCAGAGCGTCGAGGAAGCCGCCGCCGCCTTCAAGGAGACGACCGCGGGCATGGCCCGCCCGCTCGCGGTGGTCAAGGCGCAGGTGCACGCGGGGGGACGTGGCAAGGCGGGCTTCGTCAAGCTGGTGGGCACGGCCGAGGAGGCGGTGGCCGCGGCGCGATTCATGCTCAGCACCAGGATGCGGTCCCCGCAGACGCCGCCCGAGGGTCTGGAGGTGACGCGCCTGCTGGTGGCGCAGGCGGTCGAGATCGCCGACCGGCCCCCGTCTCGCGGCGCGCCGGGACGGGCGGGGAGCGCGGATGGGGCGGGGAAGGAGGAGTTCTACCTGGCGATCACCACCGACCGGGGCACGCGGCGGAACGTGCTGATCGCCTCGCGCCAGGGCGGGGTGGACATCGAGCAGGTGGCCCACGACGACCCCGGGGCGATCCTCAAAGAGCGGCTGCACCCGCTCATCGGCCTGGGCGCCTACCAGGCGCGCAACGTGGCCTTCAAGCTCGGGTTCACGGGCAAGCAGGTGGCCCAGGCCGCGGGAATCATGCAGAGCCTGGCCCGGCTCTACGTCGAGAAGGACTGCACGCTCGCGGAGATCAACCCGTTGGTCATCACGGCCCCGCCCTCGGGTGGCCCGGCGGGCGGGACCGCAGCGGAATCCGGGACCAAGCCCGCGGCGCCTCAGGGGCAGGTCGTCGCGATCGACGCGAAGTTCAGCTTCGACGAGAACGCTCTCTTCAAGCACCCGGAGGTCGCCGAGCTGGCCGATCCGGCCGAGGAGAACCCGGCGGAGCTCCGGGCCCGGCGCTTCGGGCTGTCCTACGTCGCGCTCGACGGCAACATCGGGTGCCTGGTCAACGGGGCCGGCCTGGCGATGGCGACGATGGACATCATCAAGCTGCACGGGGGCGAGCCGGCGAACTTTCTGGACGTGGGGGGAAGCGCCAGCGAAGAGGCCGTCACCGAGGCCTTCTCCATCATCCTCTCGGACCCCGCGGTGAAGGGGATCTTGGTGAACATCTTCGGGGGGATCATGCGCTGCGACGTGATCGCGCAGGGGATCGTCAACGCCGCGGGGAAGGTCGCGTCGGTCCCCGGCGGAGCGGGTGGCACCGCTGGGCGCGGGGGCCTGCGGGTTCCGCTGGTGGTGCGGCTGGAGGGGACGAACGTGGAGGCGGGGCGCCGCATTCTCGACGCCGCGCGGACGAGCATCCCGACCATGCAGGCCGCCACCGATCTGGGCGACGCGGCGAAGAAGGTGTGCGCCGCGGTGGGCGGCTGAGAAGGCGGGGGGCTCAGGCCCGATAGGCCTGGGCGACCTTGGCGAGGGCCTCGAGGACCGAATCCACCTGCTGTCCCGAGAGGGCGTGGTGCATCGGCAGGGCGAAGACCATCGTGGAGAGGCGGTCGGCAACGGGCGGGTGGTCGGTCACCAGGCGGGCGAAGGCCGGCTGGCGCGTGAGCGAGCGCGGATAGTGGATCGCCGTGGGCACGCCCTCCGCGGCCAGGGCGGCACAGAACTCGTCGCGGGTGCACCGGAACTTTTCGGTCTCGAGGCGCGCCACGTACAGGTGATAGACCGGCTCGGACCCGGGAGTCGCCGCCGGCGCGAGGAGGCCCTTGATCCTGGCCAGGCCGGCGTCGTAGCACGCGGCGGTCGCACGCCGGCGCGCGGTCTCGGCCTCGAGCCTGTCGAGGCGCGAGCACCCGATCGCCGCGGCGATGTCATTGAGCCGGTAGTTGTACCCGACGCGCTCGTGGGTGTACTTCTCGGTCTCGCCGTGCGAGCGCAGCAGGCGGATCGTGCGGGCGACCGTGTCGTCGTTGCACGTGACCATGCCCCCCTCGCCGGTGGCCAGGTTCTTGGTGGCGTAGAACGAGTAGGTCACGGCGTCGCCGAAGGCGCCCAGCCCCCGCCCGCGCCAGGTGGCCAGGTGCGCCTGGGCGGCATCGTAAATGACCTTGAGCCCGTGCCGATCCGCGAGCCGCTGCACCGCGTCGACGTCGACCGGGCACCCGTACAGGTGCGTCGCCGCGATCGCGCGGGTCCGCGGGGTGATCCTGCGGGCGGCGTCGGCGGCGTCGAGCTGCATGGTGTTGGGATCGGCGTCGACGAAGACCGGCCTGGCCCCGCGGGCGACGACCATCGAGACCGTCGCGATGTAGGACCAGGCGGGCACGAGGACCTCGTCCCCGGGCTCGAAGAGCGCCTCGTAGGCGAGCTGCAGCGCGCACGTGCCGTTGGCGCACGTCAGCGCGTGCCTGGCCTCCGACATCCGCCCCAGCCGCTGCTCGAGCTCCTCGCACTTCTTCGCCGCCCGGAGCATCCCCGAGCGCAGGACCGCGGTGGCGGCCGCGATGTCGGCCTCCGCCAGCCCGGTGGCCATGAACGGGACTGGGGTCGGACAGACCGGCGTGCCCCCCTGCACGGCAAGCTTCGAGGGGGCGGGTGCGTGCGGCGTGGCGGTCGGCATGGAACCAGGGCTCCGGGATGGGGCTGCGGGGACCCGAGGGCGGAGCATAGTCGGGCGGGACAAAGCCAGAGACGGTCCCGCGGGGCGCGGCGGGGCCGCAGGGGTCCTCCGAGCGGGGGGCCAAGCGGGGAGCCGGTGCAACCCGAGCGGGCCGGTCCGCGAAGAGCAGGGGCCCGCACCGCCCACGCGGAGGCGCCCGGCCGCTGACAGACCGCGCCCGGCGAATACCATAAAGATAATGAGAGTTTCCACCTATCGCTTGCTGGTGGCCCTGGCCGCCGGTGCTGGTCCCATCGTTCTTCCCGCGGCGCTCGCCCAGCCGGTCGCGGGGCGCGAGGCCTCCCAGGCCGCCCCCGGGGGCGTGGCGGGTCACGATTGGCACGAGGTCACCCGGCGCTTCGGGGGGGTGAAGGCGGACACGCGCCCGAGCCGGGACGCGACCATGAAGTTCAGCGTCTCGACGGAGGTCCGCGAGGTGCTGGTCCAGGGGGGCCAGAAGGTCAAG
>DASPKO010000318.1:0-9208 GCA_035628055.1 Phycisphaerales bacterium | reverse complement strand
ACGTCGGCGATGTTGCGCACCTGGGCCGTCAGGTTGCCGGCCATGGAGTTCACCGAGTCGGTGAGGTCCTTCCACGTGCCCGCCACGCCCTTGACCTTCGCCTGCCCGCCCAGCTTGCCCTCGGTGCCCACCTCGCGGGCCACGCGGGTCACTTCGGCGGCGAAGGCGCCGAGCTGCTGCACCATCTTGTTGATGGTCTTGGCGGTGCGCAGGAACTCGCCCTTGAGGGGGCGATCGTCGATCTCGAGGGCCATGGTCTGGGAGAGGTCTCCCTGGGCCACGGCGCCGATCACGCGGGCCGTCTCGCTGGTCGGGTGCACCAGGTCGTCGATGAGCTCGTTCACCGAGTCGAGCGACTCCTTCCAGAAGCCGCGCATCTCCGAGACCGACCCACGCTCGTTGAGCTTGCCCTCCTTGCCCACCACCTGGCTCAGGCTCGCCAGCTCCGCCGCCATCCGCTGGTTGCGCTCGGCGATCTGGTTGAAGGTGTCGGCGACCTTGCCCGAGAGACCCGTCCATTCCGCCGGGAGACGGATGTTGGCGTTGCCGTCGCGCAGCGCCACCAGGGCGCTCAGCAGCGTCGCCATCTCGGAGAACGCCGCGGCGTGCCCGTTCTGGGTGGTCGAAGACGTCTCTTGGAGCAGTGTCATGAAGTGGACCTCGGAAGGGATTCCGGTCGGATGGGGGCGCGCGCGGCACCGGACACCGGGATACGCCGGCCGCCGGCGCTGTTGCCACGGTGCCCTCGAACCTAACCTATCAGGCGGCTTGCTAACCGCCGCCTAGGAATCCGCCCCAATAGCGTCCGTGCACTGGCTGTGCAGAACCCGCAGCGGCCTTCGGGAAGGACGGTAAGCCTCCCCCGGCCCGCCCCATGGCCCCGGCTCCAACCGGTCCACGCTCCCAGGTAGCCCCATGCAGTTCATGGTCGACATGGTCAAGCTCGGGCTGGGCAATCTCCGCCGGCACAAGATGCGCGCGGTCCTCACCGCCCTGGGCATCATCCTCGGCGTCGCCGCGGTGATCACCAGCTCCAGCGTCTCCGAAGGCAAGACGCGCCAGGCGCTCAGCCAGATCGAGCGACTCGGGGCGCGCAACATCATCGTCCGGTCCCAGAAGCCCCCCGAGAGCCAGCAGGCCCAGGGCGGGCAGGGCCGGTCGTGGGTGAGCAAGTACGGCCTGACGCGGGAGGACGTCCGCATCATCGAGGAGAACTTCCCCGACGCCGAGGGGATCGTTCCCCTCAAGGCGGTCGGCGGGCAGATCCTCAAGGGCGACCGGCGCAAGACCAGCCAGGCGTTCGGGACGACGCCGGAGTTCGCCACCGTGGCCAACGTGCGCGTGGCCCGCGGGCGCTATCTGACGCAGGGCGACATGGAGGAGCGGGCCCCGGTCGCCGTCATCGGCGCCGAGGTGGCCAAGGAGATGTTCCCCTTCGAGGACCCTCTCGGCTCCACGCTGCAGATCGACGCGAAGATCGTGACCGTGGTCGGGGTGCTGGCGCCGGTCGGACTCTCCGCCGGAGCCGGGGCCGGGCTGGTCGGACGCGACCTCAACCTCGACGTCCAGATCCCGCTGAGCACGGCCCGGGCCATCTTCGGCGACCTGATCATGCGGCGGGAGAGCGGCAGTTTCCAGAACAGCGAGGTCCAGGTCTCCGAGCTCTACCTCGTGGCGCCCAGCCGCGACGAGGTGCTCCGCTACGCCGAGCTGCTCAAGCGCATCCTCGACGTGCGCCATCCCGGGCTGAAGGACCTGGGCGTGATCGTGCCCTACGAGCTGCTCGAGAGCGCACGCCGCGAGGCCCTCACCGGCAAGGTGGTCGGGGCCGTCATCGCCGGCATCGCCCTGCTGGTCGGGGGCATCGGCATCATGAACATCATGCTCGCCAGCGTCACCGAGCGCACCCGCGAGATCGGAATCCGCCGCGCCCTGGGGGCGACGCGCCGGCACATCATCTGGCAGTTCCTCATCGAGACGGGCGTGCTCAGCACCCTGGGGGGGATCATCGGGGTCGGGCTCGGGCTGGGGCTCAGCGCCCTCTTCGAGTTCGTCGTCCCCCGCCTGCCCGCGCTCCCCCTGGTCGGCGGGTTCTTCAACGCCAACGTCTCGATGCCGACCCAGGTGACCGCCTGGTCGGTGGGCGTCTCGTTCGTGGTGGCGGCCCTCACCGGCCTGCTCTTTGGCATCTACCCGGCCATGAAGGCGGCCAGCCAGGACCCCATCGTGGCCCTCCGCCACGATTGACGGCACGCCCCGGCGCCCCGGCCCGATACCCTCCGGGCATGGCCCACGCGCTGGTCATCCGCACCGCCGGCACCAACTGCGACGCCGAGATGGTCCGGGCTTTCGAGCTCTGCGGCGCGCGCGTCACCCTCCTCCACCTCGACCGGCTCATCGGAGAGCCCGGGCGCCTCGACGAGGCCGACCTCGTCGGGTTCCCCGGGGGGTTTTCCTACGGCGATGACATCGCCTCCGGGCGCGTCTGGGCCATGCGCCTTCGCGAGCGACTCTACCCGGCCCTCCGTGCGGCGGCGGCCCGTGGGTGCCCGATGATCGGCGTCTGCAACGGCTTCCAGGCGCTGGTCCAGGTCGGGCTGCTTCCCGGCCCGGCGGACGGCGCCTGGCCCCCCGATCGCCCCCCACCGCAGGAGCTTGCCCTCGCCCCAAACGCGGGCGGCCTCTTCATCGACCGCTGGGTACGCGTCGGCGTCAGTCCGGACTCCCCCTGCATCTGGACCCGCGGGCTCCAGCGCGCCGGCGCGGACTCGCCCGACCCCGACGCCGTGCTGCGCCTCCCCATCGCCCACGGCGAGGGGCGCCTCGTCGCCGCGGCGCCCCAGGTGATCGCGCGGCTCGAAGCCAACGGGCAGATCCCGCTGCGCTACCTGGACAACCCGAACGGCTCGACCGCCGACGCCGCCGGCGTCTGCGACCTCAGCGGGCGCATCTTCGGCCTGATGCCCCACCCCGAGCGATACCTGCACTGGGTGCATCATCCCTTCTGGACGCGCCTGGGGGCCCAGGTGCGCCGGGGCGACCCGCCCGGGCTGGCGATGTTCCGCTCCGCCGTCGAGGCGGCCAGCGGGGCGCGGGTGTAGCCGGCGTGCCCGGGCGTCGCGGGCGGCCCGCTCCGGCGGCTTGACCAAACCGGGACGAGCGATGACAGGTCGCGGTGGACAGCTTGGGTTCCGCTGCGTCGGCTGCGGCTACCTGATCAGCGGGCTGGACCCGGGAGGCGATTGCCCCGAGTGCGGGCACCCCATCGCCGAGTCGCTCAGCCCCCACTGGGCGCACCACTCCGGGCGCGCCTACCTGCGAACCGTCGGCCTCAGCGGCGCGCTGATGGCCATCGGGGCAGCATCGGCGCTAGCCGTTCCGGTCGTGGCGCCCGCTGGGCTCGTGGTTCTCACCCTCCTCACCGTCGCCGCACTGCTGGCGACCACGCCCGACCCGCGCACGGACTGGAGCGGCGATGCGGCCTGGCGCACGCTGGGGCGGGCCCTCCCCCTTGCGGCCCTCGGCGCGTGCGGGCTCGTGGCGGTGGCCCAGGCCGGCGGAGTCGGGGCGCGCGCCCTGAGCTTGCCCCTCCTGGCCGCCGCGGTCGTCTGGCTGGCCGGGCTCGGATGCGCCACGCGCCACCTGCTCGGGATCGTCGCCTGGATCCCGCACTGCCAGACGGGCGTTCTCTGGGGTGCGAGCAGCGCGCTCTTCGGCCTGGCGGCGATTATGACCGCGACGCTGGCGCCGCTTGCCCCCATCGCTCGCGACCTCAGGCCGGTGCTGGCGTGCACCGCGCTCCCGGTCTTCGGCCTTCTCCCGCTCGCGCTGATCCCGGCCGGCCTCCTGACCGTGATGGCGGCCCGGCGCGCCCTAAGACTCTTGCCCGACGCCCCGGAGCTCGCCGGGTGAGCGCTATGGCCCGCGAGCATCGCCCCCAGGAGCGGGCGCGTGTCGCCATGGGCGATCGGCCGCCCGCCAACTCGCGGTGCGTGCGCTGCGTGTACGACCTGGCGGGCTGCGAGGCAGGCGCGGCCTGTCCCGAGTGCGGGCACCCCGTTGCCGATTCGCTCAGCCCGCACTGGGCGCACCGGTCCGGGCGGCGCTACCTGAGCACGGTTGAGGGCGGGGCGCTGCTCCTGGCGGGCTGGGGGCTGATGGTGCTCGCCGCGGCCCTGCTGGTACCGCTGATCCTTCTTTCGGTCGGGATTGGCACGGTCGCATGCCTCGCCGCCACCGCCCGCGACCCGCGCCCGGAGTTTGCCGCGCACGAGCGCTGGAGAGTCGCGGGGCGCGTGCTGCCCGCCCACGGGGCGGTGCTGCTGATTCTCGGCGTGTTCCCCGCCCCCGATCGCGCCGGGATGGCGCTCGCGACCGCCGGGGGCTCCCTCTGGCTCTTCGGGATGGGAGGCGCGCTGCGCTCCCTCGGGGGCGTCGCCTCGCGCCTCCCACGCTGCGAGACCACCGTCTTGTGGGAGATCGCGGCGGTGCTGTGCGTGCTGTCGGCGTTGCTCGTCGCGGTGCTCGGATCTCTGACGATGATCGACGACGATGTCGCCGTCGCGCTCGTGTGCGTGGTGGCGCCTCTGCTCGGGCTCAGCGCGCTGGCCACCGTGGTCGCCGGCGTCCTCACGGCCCGCGCCGTCCACCACGCCCAGCGCCTGGCGCCCGACGCCCCCGCGCGCCTGCACACATGACCCCGCTCCAGCCCCAGCCCGCCCCCGCTGCCGCCCCGCCTCCCGCGGGCCCGCACTGCCCGGGGTGCGGGTACCCGCTCGGGGACCTGGGCTCTCTGGACGCCTGCCCGGAATGCGGCCGCCCGACCCCGCGCCGCCTCTACGCGGCCCGCTGCGTGCGCTGCGCCTACCCGCTGGCCGGGCTCGACGCCGCCGCGCTCTGCCCCGAGTGCGCCCACCCCGCCGCCGACTCGCTGAGCGCCCGCTGGGCGCATTTCTCGGGGCCCCAGTTTCTCCTGGGCATCCGCTCCGGGTGCGTGATGATCGCGCTGGGATGCGTGGCCGGATTCGGCGTGATGCCCTTCCTCCCGGTCTTCCTGGCCGGTCCGGCACTCCTCAGCATCGGGATGATCCTGGCGACGAGTCTGGACCCCCGCCCCGAAGGCCGTGTTCACGAGCCGACCCGCATCGGCGTGCGCGCGCTGCTGGGCGCGAGCGCGGGCCTGCTGCTCGCCGCGGTGGCGGGCTACACGACAACCCGGTCTCTCCGCGGGATGCCGCTGGCCCTGCTCGTGCTCGCCCTGCTCGCGTGGCTGGCGGCGGTGTTCTGCGCCTGCGTCTACCTCGGTCGGCTGGCAACCACCCTGGTGCGAGCCTCGGGCGGGACCTGGCGCGTGGCCGGTGCGCTGCTCGCTGTGGCGCTGCTGACCAACGCGGTGGCGGCCGTCCTGAGCCTGCGCGGCCCCTGGGGAGGCGGCTGGGCCTTCTGGACCATCGGCATCGGCCTCGCCGTGGTGTCGGTGATCGCCCTGCTGGTGGCCGCGGTGGTCACCGCGCTGGCCGCGCAGCGTTCTCTGTCCCGCGTGCCGGTGCGCGTGCCGGGACCTGTCCCGGCGCCCGGCGGAATCCCTGACCCCGAGGCGGCGGCGCGTGAATGACCAACCCACCCAGCGCCCGCACGCGGCCGAGCCTCTGCATCCTGCTTGGCTGCAACCGTGGGCTCATCCCGCCCAATCGATCGCGGCCCTCGGGATGGGCGCGGGGGCGCTCACGCTGACGATTGCCGGCCCGGCCACGGCCTGTGCCGCCCACCGGGCCGTGCGCCTGGCGCAAACCACGCAGGAGCCCGCGCATGGGCGATGACACCGCCCCCGGACCAAGACTGGGCTTTCCCGACGGCGCGCCAAGCGACCGGGCCGTCCGCGCACCGCCGGCGACCAAGCCGGCACCGCCGCTCGGTTCGCCTCTCGTCTCGGGCGTTGATTGGCCCCTCTGCGTCTCGTGCGGCCACAGCCTGACCGGCCCAGCCGTGCCCGCCGCCTGCACCCAGTGTGGGAGGCGGGCGATCCTGCTCTGCGTCAGCTGCGGGTACGCGCTCGCCGGGCTCCGCCCCGAGCAGGCCTGCCCCGAGTGCGCCCACCCGGTCGCCGACTCGCTCCGCCCCGAGTGGGTGCACCACGCCGGGCCGGCCCACGTGCGTGCCGTGGCGAGCGGCGCCCGCCTGCTGGCCATCGCGGCGGGGATGCTGGCAGCCGGGATGCTTCTGTCGGCCGGGGCCAGGCTGGTCGAGCTGCCAGTGCCGCGCGTCTTCTTCTCGCTGATCCTCGGGCTGTTCATCATCATTGCCCCGTTTCCCGGCATCGCGCTCTGCACCACCCCAAGGCCGAGACCGCCGCACATCGCCGAGAGCGTCCGCCTGGCGGCGCGCGGGGTCGCGCTGGCCGCGGCGCTGCTTCTGGTGCTCGGCGTGATCCTGGCGCTGGGTGGCACGATCGTGGGGCCGCTCTTTCTGATAGTCGGACTCCAGGCCTGGATGGCCAGCATCCACCTGGCGCTCAGATACCTCGCCCGCGTCTCCACGCTGGTTCACCCCTGCCGCCAGAGTCGCGCCACCTGGTCCGCGAGCGGCATGGCGATGTGGGTGGCCGAGATCGGATTCTTCCTGCTGTGGGCGCCCGCGCTGGTCGTGGCCGTTTCCAGAGGCGCCCCGCCAGAAAGCTTGTACTTTGGCGTCGTCGCGACGCTCCTGATCCCCGTCGCGTTCTTTGGGGGAGTGCTCGCCGCGGTCCCCGGCTGGCGCCTGGCCCGCGCGTGCGGACGCGTGGCCGGGCAGTTGCGCTCGGCGGCTGAGTGAGCCGTGTTGGATCGTCGGGCACGCGGGCCGTCCGGCCCTGCGGCGCGCGGCGCGCTGCTAGGCTGCGCGGCATCCCATGGAAGCCTCGCCCGCGACGCCGGGAGAAGAGATTCCGCCGGCTTCCCCGGCGGCCGGCGGCGCCTCCCCGTGTGCGCTTCCCCGCACGCTGACCGCCCTCCCGGCGCGCGTGGTCTGCGTCCGCTGCGGCTACCTGCTGCGGGGCCTGAGCCCGGCGGCCCACTGCCCGGAGTGCGGGCTGGACATCGCGACCTCGCTCGAGCCGGTGCGCCTGCACGCCGAGAACCCCCGCCCCACCCGCCGTGTTCGGGCCGGCGCCATCCTCCTCGCCCTGGGCGGTATCGGCGCCGCCCTGCTGGCGGTTGCGACCACGGCCGCCTCCCTCTCGGGAACATCGGAGCTCGTCGGCGTGATCCTGGTCATCGTTGGATGGGCGGTCCTGCCAGCGCTCACGCTGGGCGGCACGCTGCTGGTTACCACGCCGATCGCCTGGCCGGATGTCGCCCGTGCGGAACGCGCCCGGAAGCGGGCCCGTGCCCTGACGCTCCTCGGGACACTCCTGCTGCCGGTGGGGGCGCTCATCATCTTCGTGGGACTCGAGCTGGGCCCGCCGTGGCTGCACCTCGTGACGGTCGCCGCGGCTCTCCTGGCGTGGACGGGCGCCCTGACCGCGGTGCTCGGCCTCGTCCGTCACGCCGGCTCGCGCCTGGGGACATCCCGGGTCACGTCTCCGTGCCGCGCCGCCCGGACCCTGCTCTGGCTGGCCCAGGGCGGGGTTCTCGCGGCGACGGTGCTGGCGCTGCTCCCAGCGGACGGCCTCATGGAGGCCCTCGAGCGCATCGGCCACTATCTACGGATCATGCTGGGGGCGCTGCTGGCGCTCGGGGCCGCGGGTGTGTTCATCGCGGTCGCCTGCTGGCGCCTGGCACGATCCTCCAGAGCCGCGGGCCGCGTCGCGAGCGAGCTCGAGACCGGCACGTCCGAGGCCGGCTCGGTGCCGTTGTGGGGCACGGCATCCCGCGCGCCATGGCGTGCGGCGGACCGCGCGCCCCCGGCAGGCTGAACTTAGGCGGAGCGGAGGTCGGGGGCCAGCTCGGCCGGGTTGGCGCTCGCCCCGGCGACGGGCGCGGCCGGCTCGTCCCGGCGGGCCTTGCGCATCAGCCGGATGTTGCGGGCGTAGATGACCACGCCCGAGGTCTGACCGATCACGCCGACCATGTCCTGCCGCCACACGAAGTACGCGAACAGGGCGGCGCCCCCGAACAGGCTGAGCCACCAGAAGGCCTCGGGGACCACGCTGCGGCGCTCGCGCTCGCTGACCACCCACTGGAGCATCATCCGCCCGAAGAACGCCGCCTGGCCCGCGAGCCCGATCAGTACCCAGGCCAAGCTCGTCCACGTGCTGATATTGAAGAGCCGGAAGAGCGCGTTGTCGGGGCGGGCCGAGACCGCCTCGGGGTCCAGTCCGAAGGCGCGCCGGAACTCCTCGGCGTTCACCCACTGGGTGCGCGGGCCCCGGCGGTAGTGGATGCGGAAGCGCGGTTCTCCCGTCCCCGGGTCCCGGGCGGCCTCGAGCACGCCACGGGTCGAGCCGATCTGCAGCGCCTGGGTCCGCGCGTCCGGCTCGGCGTCCACCGCTTCCCCCGGGCTCCACATCAGCCAGACGCCCAGGAACAGCAGACCGACCATCGCGGCGAGCGGCTCCCACTTCACGCGCCGGCTCCCTCGGTCACGAGGGCCTTGGGGCCGTGCCCCGCCGCGCCCTGACCGAGGGCCTCCCCCCGCGGGCCCGGCTCCGGCGTCACCTCGACACAGCCCACGGGTCGGCGCCGGCTGCGCATGTAGCGCACCGCCAGCAGGTCGATCAGGCCGGGAAGCGCACGCTGCAGGATGCCCATGCCGTACTTGGTCTCTCCCGCGGCGCGCGGGCGATGGTTCACGCGCGTCTCGATCACCTCGTACCCCAGGTGCCGCGCCGTCGCCGGGATGAACCGGTGCATCCCGCGGAACTCGAGGGGAAGCCGCAGCGCCAGCTCGCGGCGCATGATCCGCAGCGAGCACCCGGTGTCGCGGATGGTGTCGCCCAGCAGCCGGCGGCGGAAGGCCCGGCCCACCCGCGACCCCGCCCGGCGCACCAGGGCGTCGCGGCGCGCGTGCGAGCGGTCGCCCTGGACCATGTCCGCCCCGTGCCGGCGCATCAGCTCGAGCATCGCCGGCAGGTCGGCCGGATCGTTCTGCAGGTCGGCGTCGAGGGTCGCGATCAGCTCGCCCCGCGCCGCCCGGAAGCCCGCGTAGAACGCGGCCGACTGCCCGTGCCCCCGCCCCGGCGGGGTCCGCTCCATCGCCACGCAGCGGACCCACCCCGCCCCGCACTCGCACA
>DASPKO010000317.1:0-3683 GCA_035628055.1 Phycisphaerales bacterium | reverse complement strand
GCCTACGGGGGAGGGGGCCACGGGGGCGGCGGATATGGTGGGGGCGGCGGGGGCTATGGGGGCGGCGGCTACGGGGGTGGCGGGGCGCGCCGCGGCCGGGGACGAAACGATCGCGACCAGCGCGGCGATCGAGGCGGCGAGCGCGGCGATCCGGACGGGCGCGGGCTGCCGCTGAGCGAGCTCGATCCCGCGCTCACGGAGGTCTCGCGCCGCGTGATCGGCGCCGCGATCGAGGTGCACAAGGCGCTGGGACCGGGATTCACCCGCGACGTCTACATGGCGGCGCTCAAGGCCGAGCTCGCGCAGCACGGCGTGCGCTTCGCGGCGGAGCACCGGGTGCCCGTGCTGTACAAGGGCGCCAGGGTCGGGGAGCGGATCGCGGACCTGCTCGTGGACGACCGCTTCGTCGTGGAGCTGGTGGCCCAGCGCGGCGAGATCGGGGGGACGGAGCGCGCGGCCCTGCGGGCCCTGCTCCGCGCCGCCGACCTCGAGCTCGGGCTCATCATCAACTTCGCGGAGCGCCGCCTGAAGGACGGCCTGGTGCGCGTCCTGAACCCCGAGAAGCTCGGCGCCATGCGCCAGGGCGCGGCCGGGGCCCCGCCCGGGGGACCGGGCACCGAGCACGACGATGTCTACGACGCGGGCGGGGGCGACGCGCCGACCGCCGGCGGATGACACCGATCCTGGGCGCCGGGCGCTCCGGGCCCGCGGCCGGTCCGGCCGAGTCATGACTCCCAGCCGGCTGGGCCGGTCGGACGCCCGCCCCGTGCACCGGGCTAGGCCCCGACCACCTCCGCGCGCGCGCCCTTGACGGCGCGCATCACGCCCCGCGTGTCGATGATCAGCCGGGCGTGCCGCCCCACCAGCTCCCAGTCGTACGCGGCGTGGTGGGTCGCGATCACGACGGCGTCCTGCTCGGCCAAGAGGTCCGGCGTCAGCTCGACGCTCCGCATCTGCAGGTCGTGCCGGCGCATGCGGTGCGTCGCGGGCACTTGCGGATCGTTGTACTCGACCATGGCCCCCTGCTCGCGCAGCAGCTCGATGATCACCAGCGCCGGGCTCTCGCGCACGTCGTCGATGTCCGGCTTGTACGCGAGCCCCAGCACCAGCACCTTCGAGCCGTTGACGGCGCGCCCGCGGTGATTCAGGGCCTCGGCGACGCGGCCCACCACGTACCGGGGCATGTGGTGGTTGATCTCGCCCGCGAGCTCGATGAAGCGCGTGGGCAGGCCGACCTCGCGGGCCTTCCAGGTGAGGTAGTACGGGTCGATGGGGATGCAATGCCCGCCCAGCCCGGGCCCCGGATAGAACGCCTGGAACCCGAAGGGCTTGGTGCGGGCCGCCGCGATCACCTCCCAGATGTCGATCCCCAGCGCCGTCAGCAGCACCTTCATCTCGTTGACCATGGCGATGTTGACCGAGCGGTAGATGTTCTCCAGCAGCTTGGCGGCTTCGGCCACCTCGGCCCCCGAGACCTCGATCACCTGGCGGAACGCCCGGCGGTAGAGGGCCCCCGCCACCGCGCCGCTCTCGGGATCGACCCCGCCCACCAGCTTGGGCACCTCCGCCGTGCGCACGCCCGGGCGCCCGGGGTCCTCACGCTCGGGAGAGAAGGCCAGGTAGTACCGGTCGGCCGCGGACCACGCGTTGGGGGCGGACGCGTCCCAGGCCCGGCGGAGAATCGGCCCGACCACGTCGCGCGTCGTGCCGGGATAGGTGGTGGACTCGAGCACCACGAGCTGCCCGGGCCGCAGTGTCCGCGCCACCGTCTCGGCGGTGCCGACGACGTAGGAGAGGTCCGGCTCGCGGTGCGCCCCGAGGGGCGTGGGCACGCAGATGAGCGCCGCGTCGCACTCGCCCAGCCGCGCAAAGTCTGTGGTGGCCTCGAAGCGCGGGCCCGACATGGGCGCGAGGAACTCATCGCCCAGGTGCTTGAGGTAGTTCCGCCCGGCCTTGAGGGCGGCCGGCTTGGCGGGGTCGATGTCGAAGCCCCTCACGCGCAGGCCCGCATCGACGAAGGCGCGGGCCAGGGGGAGCCCCACGTACCCGAGCCCGATCACCCCCACCAGAGCGTCACCGCGTGCGAGCTTCTCCTGCGCCCGGGGTTCCATGCGGGGTGCTGTCCTTCTGAGGGCGGCCGGCTCATGCCGTCTCGGTCCCGCGCCAGCGGCGCATGGTAACGGCTCGTCCGTGGGGGTGGGCCCGCACCGCGCCCCGCTCCCGCCGGGGGTCACATCACCCACCAGAAGGTCACGCCGTACGCGAGGTGGACACCGAACACGACACAGAACGTGCCGACCGCCAGGCGGCGCTGGGCGACCGGTGCCAGGCGGGCGAAGCGCCGGCGCATGCGGCAGAGCACGGTCAGGGCCAGGCCGCAGAGGAGGGCGAGCGCCCACATGGCCAGAACGAAGGGTCGCACCGGCGGGGGCGGGGCCCCCTCGTCGATGATGATGACGATGAGCAGGAGGGAGACGACGGCGTCGAAGCCCAGGCCCAGCGAGATCGAGACGATCGCCGTGAGGAACCAGGGGAGGCGGAGCCGGGCGTCGTCGCTGAGGATCCCGAGGTGGAGCGGGGCGTCGCACTCGGGGCAGCGGGCCGCCTTGAGCCCGCGAAGCCCGTAGCCGCAGAGCGGGCAGGCGGCCTCCTCGTGAGCAAGGAACTCGGCGAGGCGGGCGGAGCGCGTAACGGGCGATGCCGCCAGATCGGCGGGCGGGTCGGCGGGCGGGTCGGCGGGAGCGGCGTCCAGCGGGGGCGGGGCCGGCGCGATCGCGGTCTCGTGGCGTGCGGGAGTGGGAGCCATGGCAATGGGAACCGTCACATCTGCCGGGCCGGGGTTCTGATACCCGGCAAGCCGTTGCCAGGTTCGCACGGGGACGGTATCGGCCCGACGCCCGGTTCACGCCTCAAGGCAAAGGACTGTCGCTCCAAGGCGACACCGACGGCGCGGTCCCACCCCGCTGCCGATAGTCTTCGCCTATGCCCTGGCGGACACGGCCCATCCTCGCCTGGCTCCTGGCGGGGCTCGTCGCGGTGGCCCTTGCCTACCCGTCGTACTGGCTCTCGCTCTACACCCTGCGCGAGCTCTACCGCCTCTTCGAGCTCGTCGGCCTCATGGACCCGCGGGGCCCGCTCGGCGGGCAGCTCCTGGGGCACAACTTCCAGCGCCACCCCGCCTGGGTCCACTGGGTGGCCGGGGGCCTGGCCGCGGCCCTGGGCTTCGCGCCGGCGCTCGCCCTGTCCTTTGCCCTGGCGCGCCGCGCGGCCGGCCGTGCCCGCCCCACGCTCTGCGGGCGCTGCGGCGGGGCGCTGCGCGGGCTGGGCGAGCCCCGCTGCCCGCGCTGCGCCGACCCGCTGGTGGGCCGCCCCGATGCTTCGTGGCCGGCGCGGCACGTCCACGCCCGGCGCTTCGCGCTGGCCCTGGCCGCCTTCGCCCTGGTCCATGTCTACGTCACGCGCGCTCACACGGACGGCATCCGCGCCTGGGTGGTGGAGCACGGGCAGGCCGCGGGTTGCCAGGCGGCGCACATCAGCGTGCTGGTGATCGGCCCGGAGGGTCCATTCTGGGGCGACGACGTCAAGACGACGGCCTGGAACTTCGCGTGGCGGCACGGGCCGTGCATCGCGGCGTTCGCCGCCGCGTGGGGCGCCGCGGTGAGCGCGCACGCCCTCGCGGGCGT
>DASPKO010000316.1:0-16165 GCA_035628055.1 Phycisphaerales bacterium | reverse complement strand
GCGCTGGCCGCGGCCAAGGGTCACCCGCAGGCGGGCGGGCCGGTCGGCGTCTTCCGGTCGGTCGACGGGGGCGCCACCTGGACGCTCCTCACGGGCGGGCTTCCGGCCCTCTCTGCGACCGACCTGGCCATGGACCCGGCCAACCCCGCGGTCCTCTACGCGGGGATCGGGCACATCTTCGGCGACGCGGCGAACGGCGTGTACAAGAGCACCAACGCCGGGGCCACGTGGACCCGTCTGACGACGGGACTGCCGACCATCACGCTGGGGCGGGTGAGCGTCGCGGTGTCGCCGAGCCTGCCCGGGCGGGTCTACGCGCTGCTCTCGCGGCCTGCCGACGCGGGCGGGGGCGGGGCCAGCGTCATCGGCGGGTTCGTTTCCAGCGACGGAGGGCAGACCTGGACCGCGCGCGGGAGCGTCAGCCAGGCCACCTACGGGTGGTACCTGTCGGTCGTCAGCGTCAATCCGGCGGACCCGGGGATGGTCTTCTACGGCGGACTGAACCTGAGTCGCGTGACGGCCGGCGGGACGGTGAACGTGACGCCGCCGCACGTGGACCTGCACGCCATCGCCTGGGACGCCGCGGGGCGGCTGGTGGTCGGCGACGACGGGGGCGTTCACCGCAGCGCGAACCTTGGGGCGTCGTGGACGGCCCTGAACAACGGGCTCGGAACGATCCAGTTCTACGCGGGTCTCTCGACGCACCCGACCGATCCGGCGACGCTCGTCGCCGGGGCGCAGGACAACGGCACCAACCGGCGCACGGCGGCCGAGCCGGGCTGGGAGCACATCTTCGGGGGCGACGGCGGGTGGACGCAGATCGACCAGGCGACGCCGACGCGGTGGTTCGTGGAGTATCAGGGAACGGGCAACTTGTTCCGCTCGCTGGACGGCGGGGGCGGCTTCAACTTTGCCGGGGCCGGCATCACCGGGCGGAACGCCTTCCTGCCGGCCTACCTGATCGATCCCGGAAACCCGATGCGGATGCTCTACGGCACCGAGCGGGTGTGGCGGAGCCTGGACGGCGGGAGCACGTGGGCCGCCCTCAGCGGCGACCTGACGGGCGGTGCCGGGGCGATCCGCGCGATGGCCCTGGCGCCCAGCGACCCGGGCCGGGTCTATGTCGCGACCACCGATGGCTTCGTGCGCACCAGCGCCGACGGCGGGGCGACGTTCACGCTGGTTCGGAGCGGTCACCCCGGCTGGCCCCGCGTCACCCGGGAGCTGTGCGTGGACCCGGAACTGCCGGGGCATGTTTACCTCGCGGTGGCGGTCTTCGGCGGGGAGCGGGTGCTGCGGAGCACCGACGCGGGATCCACCTGGGAGGCGTTCGGGGCTCAACTGGCCGACGTGCCGGTGAACGTGGTCGCGGTCGACGCGTCGCGGCCCCAGGGGCGCGTGGTGTACGCCGGCACGGACGTGGGGGTGTACCGGACGTTCGACGGGGGGCAGACCTGGCGCCGGCACGGGTGCGGGCTGCCGGTGGCGCCGGTGGTGGACGTGCTGGTCGAGCCCGCGCGCGGGCGCGTGGTGATCGCGACGCAGGGGCGGGGCGCGTGGGCGGCGCCCCTCTATGCCTCCACGGACTGGAACCGGGACGGGACGATCGGCACGACGGACATCTCCGGCTTCCTGGCGGCGTGGTTCGCGGACGTCGGGGGCGGGGGCCAGGGGGGCGCGGACTTTGACCAGAGCGGCTCGGTGGGGACGGCGGACCTCTCGGCGTTCCTCGGCGCCTGGTTCGCGGATCTGGCCGGGTCGTGCGCGTAGCGGGCGGGGCCGGGCGATAATGACCGCGATGGCCCCCCCGGAACACCGCGATGACGAAGCGTGGGCCCGCGGGCTCGACGAGCGCGACCCGCTGCGGCACACGCGCGACCTGTTCGAAGTTCCGGCCGGACCGGGTGGCGCCCCGAGCGTCTACCTGGTGGGTAACTCGCTGGGGGCGCAGCCCAAGGCGGCCCGGGCGGCGGTGGAGCGCGAGCTGGACGACTGGGCGCGGCTGGGCGTGGAGGGTCACTTCGGGGCCCGCACGCCCTGGTACTCGTATCACGAGGTCTTCCGGGAATGCGGGGCGCGGCTGGTGGGGGCGCGGCCGGGCGAAGTGGTGATGATGAACAGCCTGACGGTGAACCTGCACCTGCTGCTGGTGAGCTTCTACCGTCCGACCGCGGAGCGCTACCGGATCCTGATCGAGGACGCCGCCTTCCCGTCCGACAGCTACGTGGCGCAGACGCAGGCGGAGTTCCACGGGCTGGACCCGGCGCGGGCGGTGCTGCGGGCGCGGCCGCGCGCGGGCGAGCAGACGCTCCGCACCGAGGACCTGGTGTCCCTGCTGGAGAGCGAGGGTCGGAGCATCGCGGTGGTGATGCTCTCGGGGGTGAACTACTTCACGGGGGAGTGGTTCGACATGGAGAGGATCACCGCGGCGGGGCGCGCCGCCGGGTGCGTGGTGGGGTGGGACCTGGCGCACGCCGCGGGCAACGTGCCCGTGCGCCTGCACGAGTGGGGGGCCGACTTCGCGGCGTGGTGCTCGTACAAGTATCTGAACGCGGGACCGGGCGCTGTGGCGGGCTGCTTCGTGCACGAGCGGCACGGGAGCGACCGGACGCTCCGGCGCTTCGGAGGGTGGTGGGGGAATGACCCGGCGACCCGCTTCGCGATGGGGCCGGAGTTCGTGCCGCGGGCGGGGGCGGACGGCTGGCAGCTCTCCAACCCGCCGATCCTGGCGATGGCGCCGCTGCGGGCCTCGCTGGAGATCTTCGACCGGATCGGGATGGCGGCGCTGCGGGAGAAGTCGGTGCGGCTGACCGGGTACCTGGAGTGGCTGCTGACCCGGCCCGGGACCGGGGGCCGAGGCGTCGGCCTGCTCACGCCCTCCGACCCGGCGCGGCGGGGGTGCCAGTTGTCCGTGCGGGTGCCGGGCGGAGCCAGGGCGGTGCTCCGCGAGCTCGGTGCGCGCGGGATCGTGTGCGACATGCGCGAGCCGGACGTGATCCGGGCCGCCCCGGTGCCGCTCTACACCACGTTCCATGACGCCTGGGTTTTCGCCCGGGCGTTGCGGGAAGTGGTTGGTGTGTAGTCGGCCCGTTACAATCGCCCCGCCATGCGCCTTCCGTCCGACATGGTGGCACGCCTGCGGGAGGTGTACCAGGGCGTGCCCGTCTGCGTGACCGGCGGCGCTGGGTTCATCGGCAGCCACCTGGTCGACGCGCTCCTCTCCCTCGGGAGCGTCGTGAGCGTGATCGACGACCTGTCGAACTCCAGCACGCGCTTCCTGGGGCCGCACCTCGAGCTCGAGCCCGAGCGCCTGGCGTTCGTGCACGGGTCGATCCTCGACGACGCGGCCCTGGCCGAGGCAGTGCGGGGAGCGCGCAAGGTCTTTCACCTGGCCGCGGTGGGCTCGGTGCCGCGGTCGATCCGGGACCCGTCGCGGACCTGGGAGGTCAACGCGACGGGGACGGTCCGCGTGCTGGAAGCGGCCCGGGCCGCGGGCGTGGGGCGCGAGGGGGGCGTGGGCGTGGTGTACTCGGCCTCGAGCTCGGCCTACGGCGTGGGAGGCGAGCTTCCGCGGCGTGAAACGATGGCCCCGGCTCCGGCCTCCCCCTACGCGGCGAGCAAGGTGGCGGGCGAACTGGCGGTGCGCGCCTGGGCGACCAGCTTCGGGCTGGGCGCGGTGAGCCTGCGTTACTTCAACATCTTCGGGCCGCGCCAGCCCGGGGACTCGGCCTACGCGGCCGTGGTGGGCGCCTTTGCCCGCCGGCTCCTCCAGAGCGAGCCCCCGCTGATCTACGGCGACGGGAGGCAGTCGCGCGACTTCACGCACGTCGCCAACGCGGTGCTCGCCAACCTGCTGGCGGGCGCGACGGCGCGGCGGCTCGGCGGGGAGGTCGTGAACATCGGCACCGGCCGCCGCCTGAGCGTGCTGGACCTGGCGGGCCAGATGACCCACGCCCTGGCCAACGGGCAGGCGGGCATGATGCGACCGGCGTTCGCTCCGGCGCGTGCCGGGGACGTGCCGGACTCGCAGGCGGATATCTCGCTGGCCCGCGAGCTGATCGGGTACGCGCCGGTGGTGGACTTCGAGGAAGGCCTCGCCGAGACGATGGCGTGGTATCGCCAGGCGCTCGCCGGCGCGGCCCGGGAGAGCGAATCCTGAAGACGCTCGGCGGGGTCTATGAGCTGGTCCGGCTCGCCCTGGTGGCCCGGCAGGGGCGGCGCGGCCCGTACTGGTCGTGGCGGCTCATGACGGCGTTCGGGCGCGGCTACCCGGAGTCGCGGCGGGAGCTGGCGCGGAGCGTGATCGAGTACGGGCGGTGGGTGCGGATGATGCGCCGGGGATGGTGACCGCCCGCGTCCCCGGGTGCTCGAGCCACGGAGGCACAGCCATGTCCGAGTTGGTGCGCGGGGACGAGTCCGCGGGCCCGGGTGCCGGCCGAGGCCGGTCAGGACTGGGAATCTTCCTGGCCGGGCTCGTACTGGGCCTGGTGCTGGGAGCGTTCGCCGGAGCGGTGGGCCCGGACCTGCTGGGCATGCGCCCGGCGCCGCCGCTGCGGGCCCCGAACCCGGCCCCGGGTCCCAAGCCGACGCGGGAGCAGCGCGAGGCGGAGGAGGCGCCGCCCCCGGGGCCGGCCGAGCCGTTCCAGCCCGCGGCGCCCCGGGAGGATCAGCTCCCGCGATCGCCGGAGCCGGTGCCCCCGTCACCGCCGCCCGGGACCCGCTGAGCGCGCGCTCGCCTCAGGGCGCGGGGGCGGCACGGGCACTACACTCCGCGCCCGGCGAGGTTTCGCCGGCGAGCCGAGACGAACGAGAGTGGGCGCGCCGCTCGCGCGCGCACGGAGGCGAAGCGATGATCGTCGGGGTCCCGCGCGAGGTGAAGAGCGACGAGTACCGGGTGGGCATGCGGCCCGTGGGGGCCGAGCTGCTGGCCCGGAACGGGCACCGCGTGCTCGTCGAGGCGGGCGCGGGCCTGGGCAGCGGGTTCAGCGACGATGACTACCGGGCCGCCGAGGCCACGATCGTCGGGAGCGCCGCGGAGGTCTGGGGCGCCGCGGACCTGATCGTGAAGGTCAAGGAGCCCCAGGCCAAGGAGTGGCCGCACATGCGCGCCGGGCAGGTGGTCTTCACCTACTTCCACTTCGCGGCCGACCGCGACCTGACGCTGGCGTGCCTGGAGCGGAAGATCGTCTCGGTGGCGTACGAGACGCTCGAGCAGCCGGGCCCTCGGGGGCGGATGACGCTCCCGCTGCTGACGCCGATGAGCGAGATCGCGGGAAAGATGGCGACGCAGGAGGGGGCCAAGTACCTGGAGCGGCCGCAGCGCGGGCGCGGGGTGCTGCTGGGGGGCGTGCCGGGCGTGGAGCCGGGGCGGGTGCTGGTGCTGGGGGGCGGGGTGGTGGGGACGTGCGCGGCGAAGATCGCGGCGGGGATGGGCGCCGACACGGTGATCATGGACATCGACGCGGACCGGATGCGGTATCTGGATGACGTGATGCCGCGGAACGTGACGTGCGTGTACAGCGAGCCGCACGCGATCCGCGAGTATCTGTCCTGGGCCGACCTGGTGATCGGGGCGGTGCTGATCCCCGGCGCCAAGGCCCCGCACCTGGTGCGGGCCGCGGACCTGAAGCGGATGAAGGAGGGGGCGGTGATCGTGGACGTGTCGATCGACCAGGGGGGTTGCGTGGAGACCAGCAAGGTCACGACGCACGGATCGCCGACGTACATCATCGACGGGGTGGTGCACTACTGCGTGGGCAACATGCCCGGCGCGGTGGCGCGCACGAGCACCAAGGCGCTCACCAACGCCACGATGCCCTGGGTGATCCGCCTGGCCGACGCGGGGTATGCCGCCCTGGCCGAGCGCGACCCGGGCTTCCGGGCGGCGATCAACACCGACGGAGGGCGCCTGGTGAACCTGCCGGTCGCCGAGGCCCACGGGCTGAAACTGGCCGGCTGAGCCGGCCCGGGCGTCCGGCGGGTGCGGCGCCGCCCGCCGATGGAGTGGGCAGAGCCGTTCGAAGGCGGGGGGGCCCGCGACCCGATGGAACGACCACGCCCGGCGCGAGCGGGCGCCCCATGCGCATCCTCCACGTGATCTCGGACCTTGACCCCGCGGGCGGAGGCCCGCCCCTGGTGGCCTCACGTTTGGCGGCGGCGCAGGCGGCCCTGGGGCACCGCGCGGGGCTGGTCTGCTACGCGGGGCCTGATGCCCGGGAACGGATCGCGCGCGATCTGGCCGCGCTCCCCGGTGCCGACCGCATCGAGCTGGAAGCGCTCCGACCGGGCGGCCGGGCGGAGCGGCTGCGGGCCGGGGCGGGACGGCGCGTGCTGGGACGGCTGGTGGGGTCGGCCGACATCGTGCACCTGCACGGGGTGTGGGACCCGCTCCTGAGGGCCGCGGCCATCACGGCGCGGCGCGCTCGCAAGCCGTACGTGGTGGCCCCGCACGGGATGCTCGACGCGTGGGCGCTCTCGGAAAAGCGGCTCAAGAAGCGGGCGGCGCTGGCGCTGGGGTACCGGGCGATGATCCGCGGGGCGGCGTTCCTGCAGGCGCTCTCCGCGTACGAGCGGGACTGCCTCGTGGCCGGCGGGTTCAACGCCTCGGTGCGCGTCATTCCCAACGGGGTGTTCCTCGAGGAACTGCGCCCGCTCCCGGACCCCGACGCCTTTCACCGGCTTCACCCCGGGCTGGCGCCGGGGCGCTATCTGCTGTTCCTGGCGCGGCTGCACCCGGTGAAGGGCCTGGACCTACTCGCGGAGGCCTTCGCGCTGGTGGCCGCTGGGCATCCCGGGGCCCACGTGGTGGTCGCCGGCCCGGATTTCGGGGCCCGAACGAGCCTCGAGGCCCAGGTCGCCCGGCTGGGAATCGGGGACCGGTTCCGCCTGGTGGGGCCGGTGTACGGGGCGGACAAGCTGACGGCGCTGGCGGGCGCGCTGGCCCTCGTGCTCCCGAGCAAGCACGAGGGATTCTCGATGTCGATCGCCGAGGCGCTGGGGTGCGCCGTGCCCGTGGTGATTACTCGCGAGTGTCACTTTCCCGAGGTGGGCGAGGTGGGGGCCGGCGTGGTGGTGGAGCGCACGGTCGCGGCGCTGGCGAGCGGCCTGGAGCGCGTGCTCTGCGACCCGGGGGCGGCCCGGGCCATGGGGGCCGCGGGACTGGAGCTCATCCGGGCGAAGTACACGTGGCCGGCGGTGGCGGAGCGGTGCGTGAACGAGTACGGGATGACGGCGGGGACCGGTCCATGAGTGTCGCCGCCCCGCCCCGCCCGCGCGCCGGCCCGACCGGGGAAGGCGAGGGACGCCCCGTGCTCGCGATCATCACGGGGGTGCCGAATCCGTATCGCCTCCACCTGCACCGGCGGATCGCCAGGGAGATCCCCGGGGTGGTGCTCTACAGCCTGTACACGCACGGCGTGCCGGAGCAGCCGTGGGCGAACGCCGAGGCCCCGGAGACCCGGCCCGTCTGGTTCGGCCCGGGCGATCCGGTGACGCGTGCCGCCGAGCCGCGGCGGGCGCTGCGCGAGCTGCGCAAGGGCCGGCGCGTGGCGCGATGGCTGCGCGAGCACCGGGCCGGGGCGGTGCTGCTGGGCGGGTACAACGACGCCGGGCGGTTGTGGCTGCTGCACGCCTGCCGGCGCGCGGGCGTGCCGGTCTTCCTGGTGTCGGACTCGAACATCCACGGCGACACCGCGACGGGGCTGAAGCGGGCGGCGAAGGACCGCCTCCTGCGCTGGGTGCTGCGGCGCGTGGCGGGAGTGCTCCCGTGCGGCGGGTACGGGCGTGCGTACTTCGAGCGGTATGGCGTGCCCCCGGAGCGAATCTTCCTGGCGCCCTACGAGCCGGACTACGGGCTGATCCGCGGGGTGCCCGAGCCGGCGATCCGTGAGGCCGCGGCGCGCTTCGGGCTGGCGCCGGGGCGCCGGCGCCTGGTCTTCTGCGGACGGATGGTGCGCGTGAAGCGGCCCGACCTGATCCTGGAGGCGTTCACGCGGCTCAGGGACCGGAGACCCGAGTGGGACCTGGTGATGATCGGCGATGGCCCGATGCTCGCCGGGCTGCGGGCCTCGGCCGCCGCGGCCGGGCTGGGCGGGCGCGTGATCTTCACCGGGTTCATCGGCGCTCAGGCGGAGATCAGCGCGATCTACCGGGCCGCGCACGTCTTCGTGCTGCCGAGCGACTACGAGCCCTGGGGGGTCGTGATCAACGAGGCGGTCGCCGCGGGCCTGGCCGTGGTGGCGACGCGCGTCGTGGGAGCGGCGGGGGAGCTGGTGCGCGACGGCGTCAATGGGCGCACGGTCGAGCCGGGGCAGGTGGACGGGCTAACCAGCGCTCTGCTCGAAGCGACGGACCCGGCGAACACCGAGCGGTACCGTGCCGGCTCGGGGATCGTGCTGGACGAGTGGCGCCGGCGCGCGGACCCGGTGGACGGGATCCGGGCGGCGCTCCGGTCGGTCGGGATCGTCCCAGCGGACGCGGGGTCGGCCGCCGGAGCGTCCTAGAGCCCGAGCTCCTCGGCGGGCTCTTCCAGCTCGACGAGGTGCCCGTAGCTCTCGCGCCGGCGCACCAGGGTCGCCAGGTCGCCATCGACGAGCACCTCGGCGGGGAGCGGGTGCGAGTTGTAGCGCGAGGCCATGGACATGCCGTAGGCGCCTGCCCCGAAGACGGCCAGCAGGTCGCCGCGTGCCACCGGGGGCAGGGGCCGGTCCTTGGCGAGGAAGTCGCCCGACTCGCAGACGGGGCCGACCACGTCGCAGGGTTCGAGCCAACCGCGCACGTCGGGGCGGGCCTCGCGGCCGGGGGGAACATGGTCGGGTGAAACGGCCACGGGCCAGATGAAGTGGAAGGCGTCGTACAGGGCCGGGCGGATGAGCGTGTGCATGCCCGCGTCGCACACCACGAACTTGCGGCCGCCCGACTCCTTGACGTAGAGCACCCGGGTGAGCAGGACCCCGGCGTTGGCGGCGATGGTCCGCCCGGGCTCGAGGATCAGGCGCAGGCCCGCGCTGGTGCGCTCGCGCAGCCGGGGGACGATGACGCGGGCGTAGTCGGCGGCCGTGGGGGCCGAGCCCGTGCGGTACGCGGCGGCGAAGCCGCCGCCGAGGTCGAGCGTCTCGATGGGGTACCCCTCGGCCTCGAGGTCCGTCATCAGGCCGAGGGTCTTGTCCAGGGCGCGCTCGTAGACGCCGAGGTCCGTGATGTGCGATCCCAGGTGGAGGTGGAGGCCCGTGAGCCGGACGCAGCGCTCCCGTCCGAAGCGCCGGAAGAAGGCCCGGGCCCGGTCGAGGTCGACGCCGAACTTGGTCTGGGCCTTGCCCGTCGCGATGTAGTGATGGGTGCCGGGGTCGACGTCGGGGTTGACGCGGAGCGCGGCCCGCGGGGCGGGGCTGGCCCGCACGGCGCTGCAGATGCTCGCGAGGGTCTGGAACTCGGCCTCGGACTCGACGTTGAAGAGGCCGATCGGCTCCTCGGGCTCGGCGTCGTCGCCGGCGGGCGCGCCGAGCGCCTCACGGATCTCCTGGTCGGTCTTCCCGACACCCGCGAAGACGATGCGCGCCCCGGGGACCTGGGCCCGGCGGGCGCGGAAGAGCTCCCCGCCCGAGACCACGTCCATGCCGGCGCCGCGAGCCGCCAGGAGGCGGAGCACGTGCAGGTTCGAGCAGGCCTTCACGGAGAAGCAGATCAGCGGGCTGAGCTCGGCAAAGGCGGAGGCGAGCCGGTCGTAATGGTCCTGGAAGGTCGCGCCGGAATAAACGTACGTGGGTGTGCCGGCCAGGCCGGCCAGCGTGGCCAGGTCGGCGCTCTCGCACTGAAGCCGGCCGTCGTGGTAGTCGAAGTGGTCCATGTCCGGGCTCGGGAACCTCGGGGCCGCTCGACCCGCGATGGTACACGCCGGCCTGGGCGACGCACGGGGTCGGGGACAGGCAAAGAGCGGGACCGCCACGGGACTCCGGCGCCGCGCCGGGGCTGGTCTGCCGCACGCCTTTGCAGGAACTCCGCATGCCGCACCGTCGTCGTCCGCGTTTGCCGGGCCGCTCCGGAATCACCCGAGAGGGCGTGTGCTCCCGGGGCGGTTTCTCACTCATCGAGCTCCTCGTCACGATCGCGATCATCGCGCTCCTGGTGGGGATCACCCTGCCGGGCCTCGGACGGGCGCGGGACTCGGCCCGCGCGGCCGTCTGTCTGTCGAACACCAAGCAGTTGGGCCTGGGGGCGACGATGTCGGCGCAGGCCAACAAGGACACACTCTGCTGGGGGAGCGATTGGCTCCAGGCCGACAACGCTGATGAGGTCGAGCCCGGGGCCGTCCTTTCGTATCTGGACGGGGCCGAGGCGGTGCTGAGCTGCCCGTCGAGCGAATCGCGGATGGGCGGGGCGTGGACCGTCGGGCCCGATGGGAAGAAGCGGCCGGTCATCGTGCCGGACGACCAGACGCCCGGTGCGGACCCAGGCTCGGGTAAGAAAAAGAAGAAACCCAAGAAAAAGCCCAAGAAGAAGGCCAAGCCGGGCCCGGGAGGCCCCGGCGGTCCGGGGGACCCCCGCGATCCCGCCGATGCCGAGTCCGAGGAGCCCGTGTACACCGACATCTACACGGACTACACGATGTTTGCGGGCGTCGAAGGGGCCAAGCTCGAGACTCAAACGATGGTCGGGCACGTGCGGCGGCCCGCCGACTATTCCGACCGGCCGGCCACGGTGGACGATGCGGCCGAGCTGTCCAACCTCGGGGGCGTGCCGGTGTTCCTCGAGGAGAACGCGTTCGTCTGGCTGGAGGGGTACCCCGACGGGCTCTGGTCGGAGGGGGATCAGCTCACTCTGCGCCACGGCCGTGGCGGGCACATGGCCTTCCTCGACGGGCATGTGGGGCGGCTGGCGCCGCCGGCGGGCTCCGCCGAGTCCGAGGAGGAGCCGGAAGACCTGACGGCGGAGCACTTCTACGCGGCGGGCTCCGGGGGTCGCTGGGTCCGGGTGGAGTCGATGGGGACGTCCGAGCGTCCCTTCGGGTGGATCAACAGTCCCGCCCCGTAAGCGCGCCCCGGCCCGTCCCTGTTCAGGTTCTCAATCGCGCCCCGGGCCCGCGCCGGGGCGTTCGTGCGCGGCCGCGCCGGGCGGCTCCGCCTCGCCGGCCCGGTTGGTGGGCGGTCCACCCGGGATCCAGGCCTCGGGCTGCTCGCGGAGGTGCTGGAAGATCCGCTGCACGACCTGCTTGCTCATGGCCTCGGCCGTGGCGATCTCCTCGACGACCACGTGATCGGCGCCGAGCTCGGTGGCGCGGATGGCGCGGCTGAGGTAGCTGGCGCGCGCGGCGATGAAGACGCTGGGATTGCGCGCGCGGATGGCGCGGGTGGCGCGCAGCGTCGCCTCGTCGTCGGGGAGGGTGAGCACCACCGCGTTGGCGCGCTCGACGCCGGCCGACTCGAGCACCTCGATGTTCGAGATGTCGCCGAAGACGATGGCCCGGTTGAGGGCCTTTTGTTTGCGCACCGTGGCGGGGTTGAGCTCGACGATGACATACGGGATGCCCGCGGCCTCGAAGTGCTGGGCGAGGTTGCGACCCACCACGCCGAACCCGGCGATGATCACGTGGTGCGCCAGGGGGTGCCCCCCCGGGCCGCGGACAACGGCCTCCGGCGCATCGGGGCGGAGCGCCGCCGAGGTGATCCATCCCGCGGTGGGCAGGTGCTCGAGCCGGGGCCGGAGCGCCTGCCCGAGGTTATAGAGCGTCGGCGTGAGAATGAGCGAGAGCCCGACGAGCCCGATGAGGATCGCGTAGGTTCGCTGGTCGATCAGGGCGTGCTCGCTCCCCGCGGCGACACCGAGAAGGACGAGGCTGAACTCACCGGCTTGGGCCAGGGCGAGCCCGGAGGCGACGGCGGTGGGGGCCGTGGAGCCGGCCGTCCAGGTGGTCAGGCCGATGAGCATCCCCTTGATGAGCACGAGGGCGAGCAGGCCCAGGCCGATCACCCAGCTCGCGGACAGGATGACCGAGAGGTCCATGCGCAGGCCGACCGAGGTGAAGAAGACGGCCATGAAGAGGTCGCGGAGCGGGGCGAGCTGCCCGGAGAGCTGGTGACGGAAGGGCGTGGAGGCGAGCAGGAACCCGGCGAGGAAGGCGCCGAGCTCCGGGCTCATGCCCAGTGAGCTGGTGATGAGGGCGGCGCCGAGGGCGACCGCCGCCGAGAGGATCAGCGGGACCTCGCCCGAACTCTCGCGGGCGGCCTCGGCGACGAGGCGCGGGAGGACGACGCGTCCGACCAGGATGAGCAGGGCGATGCCGGCGATGCCCGCGCCGGCCCCGCGCAGCAGCTCGAGCGCCGAGGCCGCCGGCGCGGCGTCGTGCCCGGCCGGGGCGCCCGCGCGGGCCCAGGCGGCCACGGGCGCGAGCATGGCCAGGAAGGCCAGGGCCAAGAGGTCCTGCACGACCAGGACGGCGAAGCAGACGCGCCCGTGCGCCGAGTTCATCTGCCGGCGCTGCTGGAGGATGCGGAAGACCACCGCGGTCGAGGACATGGACATGGCCATGGCGATGACCAGGGCGGCGGGCCCGGAGGTCCCGAAGAGCATGGCGGTGGGCCAGCAGACCAGCAGCACGAGGATGGTCGAGGCGACTCCGACCAGGAGGATGTGCAGCATGCCCGCCCGGATGGCGTCCAGGTCCAGGTGCAGGCCGATCGTGAACATCAGCATGATCACCGCGAGATTGGAGACGGCGCCGATGTTCTCCGGGCTGGGGACCAGCCCGAGCCAGGGTCCGACCAGCCCGAGAAGCGCCCCGGTGATGAGGTATGCCGGGATGGTCGCCATGTGGAGGCGGCGCACGAGCATCGTGACCGCGGCGGCGGCGCCGAGGACGATCATGAGCTCCAGGACGGCGGTGCTGTGCCCGCCGCCCCCGTGCTGGGCGAGCGTCAGGTGCGCGGGGGGCATGCGGGGCGATGGTAGCCGCGGGCGCGGCGCGGACCGGGCGCGTCAGGCTTCGCCGGCGCCGATGCGCCGGTAGAGCTCGTCGTCGATGCCCAGGTACTCGCGCATGTGGGCGTCGTAGGTCTGCTCGTCCTCATCGCGCGAAAGGTCCAGGCGCAGCTCGTTGATGACCTTGGTTCCCTGACCGATCCACGCGTTCCAGGTCTCCGCGGAGATGTTCTGGACGATCCAGGCGCCCAGGCGGCCGCGGAAGGGCGGCGCGGGCAGTCTCGTGCCCGGGCGACCCGTGCGCCGGCAGACGAACGATCCGTCCGGCGTGCCGGGGGCGGCGGCGCGGCGCGGCGCCCCGGCGAGCAGGTCGACGTCGCCGGGCCCAGACCCGCGCGGGGTGGGCGCGGCGACCCGGGGAATGGCGCGGCCCAGGCGCGTGAGCAATCCGGCCAGCGCGTCGCGGGGCATGACGTCGCCGCGCTCCACCGCGACCGTGTAGCCCCGGGCGGCCAGCTCGGCGGCCCGGTCTTCTTCGCCCGCCTTGAGCAGGCTCTCGGCGGCGAGCTGGTAGGCCTTGCTCATGCCCGGCACGAGCTCGGCGCAGCGCAGGTAGCTGGCGGCGGCCTCGGCGTGCCGGCCGGCCTGGGCCAGGGCCCCGCCGAGCGAGAAGTGGGCCATCTCGTTGTCCGGGTCGGCCTGGGCCATGTTCTGGAACTGGGCGATCCGCTGCTGCGCGTCCATGGGCGAACCGTAGCGGGCAGGCCGGGGGCCGACCGGGCCCGCGCCTGCGGGCGGTCGCGGGTACGGGCCGATACCCTGGCCGTACCGTGGCGCGCCTGGCCCTGCCCTTCCTGCTCCTGCTCACGGCCGTCGGCGCGGTGCTGCTGGGCGATGCGCCCGGTGCGCCGGCGGACTTCCGTTTCATCAACCGGGGCGACGTGAGCACGCTGGACCCGCAGAAGATGTCCTGGATGCAGGACATGCGCGTGGCGCGCTGCGTCTTCGAGGGGCTGACCAGGAACGACGTCTTCACGTCGGACTGCCGCGTGATCCCCGGGGTCGCGGAGCGCTGGGAGGTGGCGCCCGGCGGGCTGCGGTACACCTTCCATCTGCGCCCGGGGGCCCGATGGTCGAACGGCGCCCCGGTGACCTCGCGCGACTTTGCCTACGCCTGGTTCCGCGGGCTCCTGCCCGACACGGGATGCGACTACATCGGGCAGTTCCAGGTGATCCGCGGGGGGCGCGAGTTCGCCGCCTGGCGGGGGCGGGAGCTCGCGGCGCTGGCGGAGGCCCGCGCCGCCGGGCGGGCGCGGCCGAACGCGGGGCTGGCGCTGTGGGAGGAGACCCTGCGGGTCTTCGCCGACCGGGTGGGCATCCGCACGCCGGACGACCGCACGCTGGAGGTCGAGCTCGAGAACCCGGCCCCGTACTTCCTGGACCTGTGCGCCCTGGCGCCCTTCTACCCCGTGTATCCCCCACTGGTGCGCCGGCACGAGCGCGTGGACCCCGCGACCGGGCGGCTGACGGTCGAGGCGGGGTGGACCAAGCCGGGAAGAATCGTCGGCAACGGGCCGTTCGTGGTGGCGCAGTGGCGCTTCAAGCGCGACATGCGGCTGGAGGCCAACCCGCACTTCTGGGACGCGGCCTCACTGAACATCCACTCGATCGTGATGCCGACGGTCGACGACCCCAGCGCCCAGGTGCTGGCCTTCCACTCGGGCGCCGTGGACTTCCTCTCCGACGCCACGCCGGGCTACCGGGCCGACATGATCCGCCAGAAGCAGGCCTTCTATCGCGAGCACCAGGCGGAGTGCGACCGGCTGCGCGCCGAGGGGCACGATCCGATCCAGATCGACCGGCTCCTCCCGCCGGATCCCCGCAAGAACGTGCACGTGCTGCCCACGTTCGGCACGTACTTCTACAACCTCAACTGCTCGGCGCGGCTCTCCGACGGGCGACCCAACCCGCTCGCCGACGCGCGAGTCCGTCGGGCCCTGGCGATGGCGATCGACAAGCGGGCCCTGACCGAGCAGGTGCGCCGCACCGGGGAGGCGGTGGCGACGACGCTGGTCCCGACCGGGGCCATCGCCGGCTACGCCTCTCCGTCCGGCCTGGCCTACGACCCCGGGGCCGCGCGGGCCCTGCTGGCGGAGGCGGGCTATCCCGGCGGGCGGGGATTGACGCCGATCGAGCTGCTGTACAACAAGGATGGTGAGCACGACGTGATCGCCCAGGCGGTGGCCAAGGACTGGCAGCAGAACCTGGGCGTGCGGGTGGCGCTGGTGCAGAAGGAGATCAAGGTCTTTCGGCGCGACCTCAAGGAACAGAACTACCTGGCGGCGCGGGGCGGGTGGTACGGGGACTACCCCGACCCGCTCACCTTCCTGGACATCAACCGCACCGGCGACGAGAACAACGACCGCAACTACTCGAACCCGGCGTATGACGCGCTGCTCGCCCGCGCGGCCCGAGAGGCGGACCCGGCGGCCCGGCTGGCGCTCCTCGCCGAGGCCGAGCGCATCATCGTCGAGCAGGACCTGCCCCTGATCCCCCTGTACCGGTACGTGCAGGTCTACATGTTCGATCCTCACCGCGTGAGCGGGATCAGCCCGCACCCGAGGCTGATCGAGAACATGTTCCTGATCGACGTGCTGGGCGATGGCAAGGGCCGGGATCGGCCCCTGGCGATGCCGCTGTTTCCGGAGCGCGGGCCGGACGCCCCCGGCGGGGCCGGCGTCCCGGAGCAGGGCCCAGCAGCCGAGCGCAGCGGGGCCCGGCATCAGACCCGCCACCGGGACGATCCCGGGCAAGCGCAGGATGTTCTCGGCGCGACCGCCGCGAGCCGTCCGCGGGCGTCCGGTCATCCCGGCCCGGGGCGCGAGGGGGCATCATGCTGGGCCTGATCGCGCGCCGGCTGCTCCAGCTCCCCATCATCCTGCTGGCCATCTACACGGTGACGCTGACACTGGCGTGGAAGGTGCCCGGCAACCCGCTCGAGAACGACCAGGGCCGCCGGCCGCCACCCGAGGTCGCCCAGGCGATGCGGGCCCAGTACAACCTGGACAGCTTCTGGGGGTTCTACACGTCGTACCTGCGCCGCGTCAGCGGAGTCGCCTACCTGGCGCGCCGGGCGGAAGACGCCGGCGGGCCCGCGGGCGAGCGCGGGGACCCCTTCGTGCGGGCCCGCGTCTTCGACTTCGGCCCGTCACTCCAATACGACGACTGGCGCGTGAACGAAATCATCGCCGGG
>DASPKO010000315.1:0-2015 GCA_035628055.1 Phycisphaerales bacterium | reverse complement strand
GCCCCAGCGCAGCGCGTTGGAGTTGGGGTTCTGCGCGAAGGTCTGCGGGCTCGACCAGGTCACGGCCCCGCCGCTGGTGCTCACCGTCCAGTCGGTGTTGGCGTAGGGCTCGCCCGAGTGATAGTTCACGTCGCGGAAGCCCGTCGAGACCACGGTCACGCCACCGGGCACCGGCACCGAGAAGGACCCGCCCGAGCGGTCGGAGTTGAGGTTGAAGACGGCGTAGTCGTACCGGAACGTGCCGTTGCCCAGGTCCGTCACCTTGTGCGCGTAGTGGAAGCGGCCCTCGTCCGGCACGTCCGCGGTGCCCAGCGTCACCGAGGTGTCCTCGACGTTCACCCCCAGGCCGTGCGTCCGCCACGCCATGATGGCCGGCTGGCCCACCGCCATGACGCCCTGCTCGTTCATCGCGAACGTGCCGGCGGTCACGGTGACGCGCTTGTACGAGGCGTTATTGAGGGCGTTGCCCGCGGGGGCGTCGTCGTTGCCGACGTAGACGCCCTCGACGAAATAGAGCGCCCCCGGCGTGCTCAGGTCCGCCTGCGTCACCTGCAGCCGCTTGAAGATCGCGTCGCCCGTCGTGCTCGACGGCGTGGTCATCGCCCCGGTGAAGGCGTTGACCCCGGAGCGCGGGGCCAGCACCCCGTGCGAGCCGTTGTAGCTCGAGCCGTAGATGTCCCGGCACCCGGTCCCCAGCAGCGAGCCCCCGACGCCGTTGCAGGCGATGGCGCACCCGCTGCCCGCGGCGGCGCAGCAGGCCTTCTTGCCGAACGACTGGCCGATCTGCTCGAGCCGCCCGTTGGAGAGCCGGTAGGCGTTGAAGCCCACGATCGGCGAGCCCGACCACGAGCCGCCCCAGTGCAGGTTCACGTCGCCGATGTTGCAGGTGTGGGTGCCCAGCGCGTAGGCGTGGACGCCGCCCACGGGGCCATAGTGCGAGATCCCGCCGATGTCGGAGTAGATCACGTCCGGGCCGTCGCCCGGGGGCGGGCCGGGCTCGCCGAGGGCGACCTCGAGCGTGAACGTCCCCGTGGCGCCGGCGAAGCCGGCGACGCGGATGTAATAGGTGGTTCCCGCGGTCACGTTGGTCTGCACGCTGGAGCGCAGCCCGCACGAGTCGTCGTTGCAGACGAGCTCCGTGCCGCCCCCGCAGGCGTTGTGGATCGAGAGCACCGTGTCATAGCTGGCGGCCTGGCAGGTCGTGGCGGACAGCGAGCCGTTCTGCGCCGGCACGATCCGGTACCACACGTCCGGGCTCGAGGCCGACGACCCGCACGAGGCCGAGCCGTCGTTCGTTGACCCCACGGTGGTCCCGCTGTACGTGCCCGGGGCGATCAGCGTGGCCGACCCGCACGAGTTGGACTGCGCCAGGGCGGCGCCCGGGGCCAGGAGCGCGACCGCCACGGCGGGGAGAAGCCTGGATCGGCCAGAACGAAGACTGGGCATCGGACCCTCCGTTGAACCTGATTGGCGAGTGGGGCCACGGCGGGGCGCCGGACGGCGCCCCGGAGAACGAAATGGCGCGGGCCGGTCTTTCGGCCGGCCCCGCCGGGAGGCTGGGGGTCCCGCTCGCGAGCGGGAGGACGAACTTAGCAGCCGGTCTCGACCGCGGCGAACCAGGACGAGAGCATCGCGCTCACGTCGGCGGTCGTGGTGGTTCCGGAGTTGTCGAAGTCGGCGGTCAGGGTGCCGTTGGTGATGTCGGCGAACCAGGCGGACAGGAAGCTGCTCACGTCGCCGGTGTTCACCACGTTGTCGTTGTTGTAGTCGGCCGGGCACTCCGGGGTGACGGGGGCCGAGACCGCGAAGGTCACCGAGGAGGGCGTGTGCGGCTTGAACAGGCCGAGGGTGGCCTGCGCCTCGCCCGGGCCGGTGTCGGCCACGAACCAGAAGTTGTACATCGTGCCCCAGCGCAGCGCGTTGGAGTTGGGGTTCTGCGCGAAGGTCTGCGGGCTCGACCAGGTCACGGCCCCGCCGCTGGTGCTCACCGTCCAGTCGGTGTTGGCGTAGGGCTC
>DASPKO010000314.1:0-25739 GCA_035628055.1 Phycisphaerales bacterium | reverse complement strand
GGCGACGCCGTGCTCGCCTCGGTGCGGGAGCATCGGCCCGCCGCCGTGGTGCTCGACATCGCGCTGCCGGGACTCGACGGGTTTTCGGTGTGCGGACGTCTGAAGGCCGACCCGGCGCTGGCGCGCATTCCGGTCATTTTCGTGACGACCGGTCCGAACCTCGATGACAAGCTGACCGGTCTCGCCCTCGGCGCCGACGAGTTCCTGAGCAAGCCCGTCGAGGCGAGCGAGCTGCTCGTGCGCGTGCGCACGGGGGTGCGGCTGATCTCGATGGAGACGCGCGAGATGGCCCTCTTCGCGCTGGCCAAGCTGGCCGAGTCGCGCGACAACGAGACGGGGGCCCACCTCGAGCGGGTGCGCGAGTACTCCAAGGCGCTCGCCAAGGCGCTCCAGGCGGCGGGCCATCCGGGCGTCGACGACGAGTTCGTGCGCAACATCTATCTCACCAGCCCGCTGCACGACATCGGCAAGGTCGGGATCCCCGACACGGTGCTGCTCAAGCCCGACCGCCTCAGCGACCGGGAGTTCGCGATCATGAAGCAGCACACGCTGATCGGGGCCGAGACCATCGACGCGGTGCTCAAGATCAACCCGGAGGCGGCCTTCCTGCGCATGGCCCGCGACATCGCGCTGACGCACCACGAGCAGTGGACGGGGGGCGGCTACCCGCACGGGCTGCGCGGCGAGGCGATCCCGCTCCCGGGTCGGATCGTGGCGCTCGCCGACGTGTATGACGCGCTGACCTCCAAGCGGGTGTACAAGGCCGCCTTCTCGCACGAGGTCGCGCAGCGCATCATCGCCGAGAGCTCGGGCACGCAGTTCGACCCGGCCCTGGCACCCATCTTCCTGGGGCTGGAGCCGCAGCTCCACGCGATCCGCACGACCTACGCCCCCGGGGCGGGCGAGGCGGCGCCCGCCCCGGACGCCCGGCGGGCGGCCTGACGGCTAGCACCCGGCGGCCAGGGCCCCGAACCACGCCGACAGGACGGCCGAGAGGTCCTGGGCCGTCGTGACGCCCGAGGCGTTGAGGTCGGCGGTCGTTGAGTGAACCGATCCACTCGCATTTATGAAATCTCCGCTGGGGCGGGGGCGGGCGACCATATCCCGGGACCGCGGACTGACACGCTCGTGTGTCACTTCGAGCACAGAACAATCAGATTTGTGTCCGGGAGCAGGGGGTTCGCAACGCCACTTCCAGAACCAGGGGGTCTGGGGCAAGACTCCCGGCACGGCGGTTGCACCGGGCCTTCGCGACCAGCTCGCTCGGCTTTCGCGTGCCCGTCCAGGGCGCGCCGGGAGCCCGGGGTCGAGCGATTCGGGGAAGTTCTCGCGTGGGCCTGGTGGCGGCCCGTGGCCAGCATGTGGCGGAGATCGCGCACCGCGGTGGCGGCGCCGGGAGCGCCTTGAGCGGAGGGATCGGCTATGAAACGGACACTCGTATCAGGCGGCGGGATTGCGGCACTGGCGCTGGCGACGGCGGCGCACGCCCAGCTCCAGCCAGAGTGGCGGCTGTATCGCCCCACCAACACCGGCATCCTCGGCGATTACGTCGGGGCCATCTTCGTCGACGACCAGGACCTTCCCTGGATCGGCGCGTACACCACCTTCTGGGAGCAGGGCGGCATGTCGCACATGAACGCCGACGGCACCTGGACGCCGGTCTCGAACTTCGACCACCCCCAGATCGGCTCGCCGCGTTTCAACGACATCGTGCCCGGCGCCGGCACCACGCTCTGGATCGGGACCTACGACGGCCTGCTGAGGTATGACACCGCGGCGGGGCCGGCGGCGCTCGTGAAGTACACCTCCGCCAATGCTCCCATCCCCTCCGGGCGCATCTACGACGTGGACGTCGCTCCCGACGGCACCGTCTGGTGTGCCATCTTTGATGTCACCGGCCCCGGCGGCGGTCTGGCCCGCTTCAACCCTGCCACGAACGCCTGGAGCGTCTGGACCACCGCCAACGGCCTGCCCTGGGGCCAGCAGTTCCCCAACTGGGACAACCTCGCCAACGTCGCCGTCGTCCCCGACGCCGCCGGGCCCGGGTACACCGTCTACTTCGCCGCCTCGACCAACAGCCTGGGCATGGGCACCTACCGCGACGGCGTCTTCCAGAGCCTGGGCAACCCCCAGAGCCCGCCCCCCGGCCTCTATCCCATCATGATGCCCGGCACCGACCTTGTCGACGACCAGGGCAACATCTGGCTCATCACCAATCAGGGCCTCGCCCGCCGCGCCCGCTCCGGCGCCTACACCACCGTGCCCCACCCGCCCGGCATGGGCAGCGGCATCTCCACCCTCCGCGCCCTCGACGGCGGCCGCGCCGTCGTGGGCTCGTACTACGGCGACACCTACCTCTGGTCCGGGTCCTGGGCCCCGATGGGCAACTGGGGCGGCAGCCACACCTACGCCTTCGCCGAGGACTCCACCGGCGCCATCTGGGCCGGCGGCATCGGCGGCAGCGCCAAGTTCGAAAACGGCTTCTGGCAACGCTACCGCCTCACCAACACCGGCATGGTGGGTTTCTGGATCCAGGCCATCGACTTCGCCCCCGACGGCCGCGTCTTCATGAACGGCAACGCCGGCCCCGGCGTCGGCGGCTTCGATATCTTCGACGGCACCACCTGGACCTGCGTCAACAATGCCAACGCCGGCCTCGGGCCCGCCTGGGGCCAGCCGTCGGACAACGTCGGCGCGCTGTGCTTCCGCGCCAGCGGCACCCTCGCCGTCGCCCCCGCCGGCACCCAGGGCCTCCGCGACTGGGACGGCTTCACCTACACCACTCTCATCCCCGCCGGCTGGGACATCATCGAGGTCGACGAGGACTCACTCGGACGCCTCTGGGCCGTGCACTATGGAAACGGGGGCGTCTCGCTCCTGACTGGTGCCAACCGCCAGGTCTTCACGGCCCAGAACTCCCAGCTCTTTGCCGGCAGCATCGGCTCGGTCGAGCCCGACCCCGCCGGCAATGGCTTCGTCTGGATCACCTCGCAGTTCGGCATCGTGCGCACCAACGGCACTACCTGGGAGCAGTTCTCGCGCGAGCTGATCGGCCTGAACCAGAACAGCCTCGGGCACATGCTCTCGGCAGCCGCCCCCGCCGCCGACGGCACGCTCTGGATCGGCTCGGCCAACGGCCTCTACCACTTCAACCCCACCACCGGCGCCCACACCCGCTATCACACCGGCAACTCCGCCCTCACTTCCAACAACATCCAGCACGTCCACATCGCCCCCGATGGCTCAATCTGGGTCACCACCTTCGACGGCGCCTGGCCCTACCCCGGCGGGCTCACGCATTTCGACGGGCAGACCTGGACCACGTTCCAGCAGGGCACCTCGCCGCTGCCGCACAACCAGATCTGGGAACTGAACTCGCGCGAGGTGCCGGGCGGGTACGAGCTCTGGGTTGGGACGGCCAGCGAGGGCGTGGCGGTGCTCACGGTCTCCGCCGGCGCGCCGGCGTGCCCCGCGGACTGGAACGGGGACGGCGCGGTGGGGACTTCCGACATCTCGGGGTTCCTCGTGGACTGGTTCGCCGACGTCGCGGGCGGGACGACCACCGCCGACTTCGACGCGTCGGGAGTCACCACGACGGCGGACATCTCGGCCTTCCTTTCGGCATGGTTCACCGCGGTGGCGGCGGGCGGTTGCTAGGGACCGTCGGGCGCACGCGCCGACCGATCGGGCACGAGACGAGAAGCCCCCGGGTGACCGGGGGCTTCTTCTTTGCGGGACGGTTGTTGGAAAAGATCGGCCTATTCGAAGGGCGCGCACGGGTGTCCGGGGGGCAGGTCGGCGTGGAAGTCGTGGAGGGACTGGCCGACGCCGGCGTGCTGGTGAACGTGCCGCGCGAGGATGCCGGGCAGCAGGAACAGGGCGCCCGAATCGGAGCATCCCGCGGGGTCGCGGGCATTCTCGAGGATGTGATGGCTCACCAGGCGCTCGACCATGCCCGAGCCGAGCGCCTGCTGGGAGTAGGCGAGCTGTCCGAAGACCGGCTCGAGGCGGGGATCGACCGGGCCGACCGGGAGCGACAGCGCGGGGGGCGGACGGGGCAGGACGTGCTCGGCGGAGCCGGCGAGGCCGGTGAGGAAGACGCCGGGCGGCGTGGCGTCGATGCGGACGAGCCGGGGGTCGCCCGGGCCGCCGGTGGCGCGGGGGTTGTACTCGATGAGGACCTGGACGACGTTCTCGTCGGCCAGCTCGACCTGGGCGGCGTAGATCACGCGGCCATCGACGAGGGCGAGCCCAGAGATGTCGGTGATGTTGGCCAGCTCGAGCCCGGGCACGGCGTTGGCGGTGTCGGGGGTGACCTCGAAGTCGCGCGCCCCGCCGCGCCAGGCCGAGACCAGGTAGTTGGCGCGGGGGTCGAGCTCGAGCAGGACGCTCTCGGGGTCGGGGTCGTCGAAGTGCTGGAAGCTGCCCGCGGCGAAGACGGTGCCGGTGCCGGGCGAGGCGGCGAGCGCGTCGAGCTCGGCGCCCTCGAGGTTCATGACGCCGAGCAGCGAGGCCGAGCCGGGCGTGAGCTCCCAGACGCGGCCGGCGGACCCATCGAGGAGGTCGATCCCGCTGGCGAAGGCGCTGGTGCCCAGCGCCGCCAGGCCCGTGACGATGAGCGACTGGTGGTCCAGGAAGCCGTAGTCGGCGGAGGGGCCGGCGGGGTTGTCGGGGTCGAAGCCGCGGAGCCGCGTGCGCGTGATCGGTCCCTCGGGATCCTGCGGGAAGACCGAGTCCATCAGCAGGAGCTCGCGGCGGCCGTTGGCAGGGTTGGTGCGGAGCGCCAGGCCCGCGAAGACGTTGGTCCCCTGGGGAGGGAGGGGCTGGAGGATGGTGAGCGGCGCGGCCGCGGTTGACTGCTGGAAGACAACGCGGTTCTGGGCGAGGTCGAGCCCGAAGAAGCCGGGGCCACTGGGGATGGGCGGGTCGGTCGGTCCCGGCTCGGGCTCGGGAGCCACGTCGCCGGGGTCGTCGCCGCCGTCGCCCGGGCCGGGCGTGGCGCCGAGCCCGGGAGGGAGCTTGACGCCCCCGGTGCCGGCGAGTGCGGCGTCGCTGGTAGCGCCGGGCGAGAGGTCCAGGGAGAGTGCGACCGGGTCGGCGGAGCCCGGCGCGCGGGCGGCGACCGCGGACTCGTCGGGGTCGCGGGAGGCGACGTCGCCGGTGTCGACCGCGGCCAGCTCGGCCTCGTGCTGCGCCGGGTCAGGGCTGGAGGCGTCGGTGGCCTGGTCCTGCGAAACGACGGCGGTGACGCCGCCCGGATAAGTGACCAGGAAGGTGCCGGTGTTGGCCACGTCGCCGTAGGCGCGGGTGGGGAAGCCGGGCGCGACGTCGATGCCACCGATGGTTCCCTTGACGGCGAGCGTGGCGTCGGGGGCCTGGATCTTCACGTCGCCGGCGGCCCTGGTCGAGGTGATGTTGAACTCGAGGCGGCCGGTGGGGAGCTCGACGCGGGTGGTCTCGACACCCCCGAGGTTCACGAGCTGGGCGAGCTTGACGTTGGAGAGGCGGTCGATGGTGAGGAGTTGGCCGGCGCCGATCTGGAGCTGGACGATGCTCTTGACGCCGGTGCGCAGGCGGGCCCCCATGGGGAGGCGCAGTCCGACGGTGACGGGCGCCGCGGGGGCCTCGTCGCTGGGCTTGTAGGTGACATTCCCGGAGACGCGCACGACGACGGCGATGAGCTCCGAGGCCGGGGGCTGGGACGATCCGGGCTGGGCGGGGGCGGACGAGGCCTCGGGGAGGGAGCGTGCCGGCGTGGCCGGGGTGGCGGGCGTGCGGGTCGGCGGCTGGGCGGCGGCGCACGGGAGCACTATCGCCAGGGCGCCGGCGACGGCGGCCACGAGGCGACGGGTGGCGAAGACCATGGAGCACCTCTCTGTCTGGCCAGACCGGGCTGATGGTTCGGCTCTGGCGGGCACGCGGCGTGGGCGGCGCGGTGCTACTTGTGGGTCAGGACAATGGTACCGTCGAAGTCGGCGGGGGGGCCGCGGCGGGCCTCGGCGATGGTGGCGCGGTAGAACTCGGCGAGGCCATCGGTGGCGGCGCTCGGCCCGAGCTCGGCGAGAGCCCGCTCGGCCCGCGCGAGGTCCCCGGCCGTGAAGGCGGCGACCAGCTCGTCCCAGAGGCGGGCGGTCGCGGCCAGGCGGGGATCGGCGGGGGGCTCCGATCCCAGCGGCTCGAAGAGCGGCTCGGGGTGGGTCTTGCCGAGCACGCGGACGAGTCCCACGGGCCGCCAGAGGAAACGGTCGCCGGCCAGCTCGCGGGCGCGGGCCGAGCACAGGATGCGGGTCCCGAGCTGCTTGTTGGCGCTCTCGAGGCGCGCGGCCAGGTTGGCGGCGTCGCCGAGCACGGTGTAGGAGGAGTTGCGGGGGGGGTTGCCGAAGTCGCCGACCATGAGCTCGCCGGAGGCGATGCCGACGCGCATGTCCAGGCGGCCGGCGCCGCCGAAGACGCCGCGGGCGTTGAGCTCCTCGAGGGCGGCGAGCATGGCCAGGGCCGCGTGGCAGGCGCTGGCGGCGTGATCGGGGTCGTCCAGGGGCGCGCCCCAGAAGGCCATGATGCCGTCGCCCAGGTACTTGTCGAGGGTGGCCCCGGTGCGCTGGAGGACGTCGGTCATGGCGCCCAGGTAGGCGCCGAGGAGGCGCGCGGTCTGGTGGGAGCCCAGGCGCTCGGCGGTGGCGGTGAAGCCCGCGATGTCGGTAAACATGACCGTGAGCTCGCGGTGCTGCGGGGCCATGGAGTTGAGCGCGGGGTTGTTCACGAGGATGTCGACGACGGCGGGGGAGACGTAGCTGCGGAAGCGCTCCTCGGTGCGGCGCCGGGCGACCTGCTCGACGAGCAGGCGGTGAACCATCACGGCGGCGGTGGCGGCGATGCCCGCCAGGGCCGGCCCGGCGAAGCCGAGCATCAGCCCGGCGTGGGTCCATGCCAGCCCGCAGGCCAGGAAGAAGAGGGCGAGCACGGCCAGCAGGACGAGCGGCTCGAAGCCCCCGAGGCCGCGCACGGCCAGGGAGGTGGCGAGGAGCCCGAGCGCGAGGACGGCGAGCAGGTTGAGCGCGGGGTGGGCGGGGACGCGCTCCAGGCCGGTGAGGAGGCTGTTGGCCAGGGCCGCGTGCACGAAGACGCCGGGGGTGCGTGGGTGGATGCTGGTGGGGACGACGTCCGCGGCCGAACCCGTGAAGGTCACGCCCACGAAGCAGATGCGCCCGCGCAGCAGGGCGGTCGCGCGGGCCCTGGCCTCGTCGACGCCAGCGAGGCCGCGCTCGACCTGGGCGCGCAGCGCGGGCACGGCCTGGGCGAGCTGGGCGTACCGCTGGAGGGCGCGGCGGTCCTGCTCGTCGGTCTCGGCCGGGTCACCGGCGAACTCCAGGACGCCGGCGGCCTCGAGGGCGACCCGCTCCCACACGGCGGCCTGGGCGGCGAGCAGGGGGCGGAACCCCGCGCTCCCCGGCGGCTCGGCGGCGATCGCCGCGGCGCGCTCGGCATAGCCCGGCGCCTCGACGAGGCCCATCTCGAGCGCCGTCGCCACCGCGCGGTCCAGCTCGGAGATGTTGGCCACGGTGCGCTCGAGCAGGAGCGAGGGCTCGAGCACGGCGGCGATGGAGAGCGAGACGGCCCCGCGCCCCGCGGCGCCCGGGGCGGTCTCGAACTGGGCGAGCCAGTCCCGCCGCGCCCGCGGCCAGGCCAGGTAGTGCAGCCCGGCGATGGGGCGGCCGCGCGGGCGGTGTTCGAGCAGCCGCAGGCGCCGGGCCGGTTCGGCGCCGTGCAGCAGCAGGGCGGCCGGGGTGAGCGTGACCTGGTCCATGCCCAGGCCCAGGTACTCGAGCGTGGCGGCCAGGCCGAGCAGGGGCCAGAGCTGGTTCTCGAACTCCACGACCGCCGGGACGCGCCGCAGCTTGCCGTCCGCGTCGTAGGTATCGAACGTGACATTGCCCAGGCGGGCCGCGGCGCTCCCGAGCGTCGGAAGGGGCGCGGCGGGATGGCGGGAGCGCGGCCAGGGCGCATCCTCGGGCGCGGCCCCCAGGGCGGTGGCCGGGCGGCAGGCGGCGAGCGTGGCGTGGGCGCGCACGTGCCGGCGGATGTCGTCGATCAGCGTGCCGGCGGTCGTCAGGGCCTCGTCGGCGGGGAGGAGCGCCCGCGCCAGGGCGCGGACCAGCTCCTCCTCCGGGAGCGCCAGCAGGCCGGGCTCGCGCCCCAGCAGCCGGGCGACGGACTCATAGCTGACGGCGAGGGCGCCGCCCGGCCCCGCGGTGGCGAGGCTGAAGTTGGTCGCGAGGACCACGCGCCCGTGGGCCCGGATGGCGTCGGCCAGGCGGTCGTCGTCGCTGGCCAGGGCCACCGCGCCGTCGCGCGCGACGAGCGGGCGCGGGGGCTGCGGGTCGTCGAGGAGCAGGTCGAGCGCGATGACGCGGGCCCCCGCGGCCCGGAGCTCGTCGAGCGCGCGGGCGAGGACCCGGCGATCCCAGGGCCAGCGGCCCACGGCGCGGATGGCCTGGTCATCGATCGCCACCACGGCCAGGCCGGCCGACGGCGGGGGGTTGCCCGAGTCGAACCAGGTGGCGCGCAGGTCGAGCCAGAAGAGCTCGAGCCGGCGGTCGATCAGCCCGGTGAGCTGGGCGGTCGCGATCACGAGGGTGGCGGCGGCGCCGAGGCCCCACTGCCGGCGGCGCATGACGGCGGCGCGGCCTCTGGGCACCGGCGCCCGCTTCGCGGCGCCGTCGTTGCGACCGGGCCGGGCTGGTGCATCCGGGCTCATGCGCGGGTGCCGCGGGGTCAGGTTCCGGGGTCCGTGGCGGCGGCGGGCGTGCCCGCGGGCACCGGCCCGGGCGGCCCGGAGGGGCGCGCCGGCCTGGCCCGGTCGGCGGCGAGCTGGGCCAGGGCGATGTGGTCCTGGGCGCGGCCGATCACGCCCAGGAACTCGGCGCCGCTGAGCGTCTGATTGTCGGTGCTGGCCGGGATGATGCGGAGGTAGACCAGCTCGCGGAGGGCGTAGCGCTCGGTGGGCCCGAGGGCGCGCAGCATGACGCCCCCTTCGATGTCAAGGATGCGTAGGAGCGCGCGGGCGATGGTCCCGCGGCGGGCGGCAGTGAGCGCCCGCTCGTTCCAGTCGTCACCGATCCACCCGCGCTCGCGCGCGTGGGCCACGCGCTGGGCGTAGCTCCCGTGCGGGTCGGCGCCCGCTTCCAGCACGATCAGCCCGTGGAGCGCCTCGTCGTTGGAGACCGCGGCCCGCTCCGCGAGGGCGTGCCAGAACTCCACGTCCTCCACGGCGTCAGTGGGGGCGTAGCCGGTGCGGGGCCCGGGGGTCAGGGTGGTCCGGGCGCAGCCGCCCAGGGCGGCGGCGAGCGCCAGGACCCGCAGGACCGACGAACGGGGGCGGAGCGAAGCTCGGGTAGGGTTCATGGGGGAGTGCTCGGGCGGCGCGGCCGCGGGGTCCGGGCCGCGGCGTTTAGAACGACAGGGTGACCGAGACCATGACGAAGTGTCGGGTATCGCGCTCGAGCAGGATGGCCGAGCCGGGGAAGAAGACGCCGTAGCGCCCGCTCAGCGAGAGATCGCTCGTCAGGCGCCAGTTGACGAAGGCGTCGGTTTCGAGTCCGAGGAAGGCCTCGCGGCGCGTCGGCTCGTCGATCGGCGCGTCGTCGTTGAGCTTGGCGAAGACCAGCACGTCGGCGCCGATGGAGAGGCGGTCAAGGGCCGCCCGTTGCCGGAGGGGGAAGGTGCTGGCGCCGAGCCGGAGGGTAGCGATGTTGCTCAGCGAGGGGGCGAAGGCCAGGCCGGTGTTGGCAAGGCCGAGGCTGTTGAACCCGTGGTCGTCGGTGCCGGCGAGGTTCCCCCCGACGGTCTCGCTGGCGAGCTGGCGGTCGGCGTCGCCGCTGGCGAGCAGGAGCTCGGCCTCGAGGCGGGTCAGCCCCGGGTCGCCGAGGAGGTAGCTGAGCTGGCCGCGGCCCGCGAAGGCGGAGATCTCCTCGCGGGTCTGTGCCGCGGTGCGCAGCGGGTCGGACATGCTGTGCCCGGTCTGGTAGACCGCCTCGGCGAGGTAGAGCCAGTCCGGGCCGAGGCTCCCCGAGGCGCCGAGCCCCCAGTAGGTCGCCTCGTAGTCGAAGTTCACCGGGGTCAGCACGCCGAAGCGGGCCGCGGTGTCGGTGTTGTAGTCCGGCATGTGGAGGACGTAGGCGTACACCTGGTCCGCGCCGGTGGTGCGATAGCGCACCAGCCCGCCGAAGAAGCCGCGGCGTGTGTCGCTGTCGAACTCGGCGCGGCTGGCGTCGAAGTCCACGACGCTCTGGTCCGAGGGCGTGATCCCCGCCAGGGCCTCGAACCCGAGGCGCCCGCCCGCGAGCAGGAGCGTCGGTCGCACGGCGTAGAGGTTCTCCGAGAGGGCGAGCCCGCCGGCCCAGTCGACGTACTGCCGGCCCGCGCGCACGCTGAAGGTGGTGGCGCCGGGCAGGTCGGCCGAGCCCGCGCCGGGAGTGGCGGGGTCGCCGGCGAGCGTGAGCTCGTACCAGTAGAGGTCCAGCCAGGGCTCGACCCACCGGTCGCCGCGGCCGTCGAAGGAATCGCCCGGGCTGAAGTCGCGGTATCGGGCGCGGGCGCGCGCAAAGAGCGTGTGGGGGCCCAGAGACCCGCGGGCGTAGACCGCGGTCTCGTACTGGATGAGCCGGCGGGCGTTGTCGGCGCTGTCATCGAGCCAGAGGCCCGTGATGGTGGCGGCCCCGCCCGCGTCGAGATAGGCGCGCTCGGTGAAGGAGAGCGATCCCGGGCGGGAGGCCGGGCCGGGAGCCGGGTCGGGCAGCCGCCGCGCGGCGCGCTCGAGGCGGCGCTGCTCGTCCTGTGCCAGGGCGGGGCTCGCAAGAACGAACGCCCCGGCGAGCACCGGCAGGATCGCGGCGAGCGGCGCGGGCTGGCGTGACGAGAGGCTGGGCATGCGTCAGAGCCTCATGGCGCGACCGTGGGCGGGTCGGCGGCGCGGGGGCGGAACGCAGGGCCACCGCGGGCGGGTGTTGTACCCGATCGGAGCTGGTCCCGCACGGCGAGGATCGGCGGGGGCGCACGCCGTGGTCGGCGCGACACGATCACTCCCGGCTCGGCGGCGACCGCCTCGACACGCACCGAGGTGGGGAGGCCTTTGGGTGAAAAGAGAACGCCGCAGACGCGGGTCTGCGGCGTTTCGCCGGGACAAGTGGAGGCGACGAGACTCGAACTCGTGACCTCTTCCATGCCATGGAAGCGCTCTACCAAAACTGAGCTACGCCCCCGGCGGTCGTGGGATGTCGCGCGGCCAGGGGCCGAGCCGCGAATCGTAGGGGCCGGGCCCGGGGCGTCAACCTTGTCGCCCGGGCCGGTAGTGGGTCAGTCTGAACCGGCAGCGGATTTTCGCCGCTTGCGGTAGGGGCCACGCTTCAGGGACCCGGACGCCAACGCCGCCGCCTCCCTGGCCTCGAGCAGCCCCACCAGCTCGTCCAGCTCCCACACGTGGTCGGCGATCCCCAGCTCCATCGCCGGGGTCACCCGCAGGGCCGTGTGTACCCGGCAGAAGTTGTAGTGCACGAAGTGCAGGGCCACGGCGGCCCGCAGGTTCGCCAGCTTCTTGGAGAAAGCGTTGGTCAGCCGGGTGAATCGCCGCATGCCCATCCGCATGGTCAGGTTCTGCCGCTCCACGTGGCTGGTGCAGATGTCCCCGGGGATCGGCCGCCCGAATACCGGCACCTTCATCGAGTGGAGGCAGGCGCAGGGGCTGTACCGGGCCTCCTCGTCCCATGACTCCCCGTAGACCTTGAGCAGCTGGGCGTAGTCGACGTCCCAGCCGAACGCCTTCTCCACCGCCCGCTCGTAGACGTGGTGCCCGTCGGTGGTGAGCTCGACCCGATTCCCCAGCCGCGAGGCCAGGTCGCGCATGAACCAGACGGCGCAGCGGGCGTCCCGGTCGCCGACATACCACGAGACCATGAACTTGGAGTCCTGGTCGAGGGCCGTCCAGGTCCAGACCGACCCGACGCCCGGCTCGCCCCGCTTGCAGTCGGGCAGGTTCTTCTCCTTGCAGTAGCAGAAGCTCCAGATCTCGTCGGCCTGGATGCGCTCGGAGCGCAGCCCGCGGGCGTGGGTGTCGTGGTACTCCTCGCAGACCTCCCCCATGTCGCGGAGGAAGCGCAGCACGGTCCCCTTGGCCACGCCGGTCATGCGGCAGGTGGCCCGGACGCTGCTGCCCTCGACCAGGCAGGCGATGACCGCTCTCCGTTGGGCCCGCGTCAGACGATTCATGCGACCTCAGTATGCTTGACCGCTCAGGCATAGCAACCGGAGCGGAGAGAATGGCCGCCGGGGCTGGTGGGCCCCGGTGGCCGGTTAGGGCTAATAAAAACAGGAGCGCCAACTCAGCCCGTACGAGCCGGGACGAGCCCAGCGCGGACGAAGATGGCGACGGCCGTTCCGCCGTCCGAACATAGTGATATCTCCCAACTCGGAGCAGTTGTTTGACAAGCCTGTGAACTGTGGGATACTGTCAGATGAGTTGGACCTGACAGTCACTGGCCCACAAGCCACGCTGACGCCCGCTTGCAGGCGGGCGTTTTCGTTTTTGTTGTTAAGGTGGTTAGGGTCATCAGGTCATCCGTGCACCTCGCTGTTCCGCGGCTCCGCCGCGATCTGTGATTGCTCTCTAAGACCTAGTCGTCTTGACGCCCCGGGTAGACTCCGGCCCGCCACGCCGGGGACCGGCGGGCTGGGCAAGGGAGGGCAGTGCGCCTGCCGCGTCTATGTCTGCTGTCGGGGCTGTTGTCTTCTCCGAGCGTTGAACTCCAGCCCCCGCCTGACCCCGGCTGTTGCTAGCAGCGCGGGGTCGTTTTCTTGACCTGGGGGCTACGATCCCCCGGACAAGACGCGGCAGGACTCGCCGCGAGTCCGCCGCGCTTTGCGGGGCGGTGCGCGACACCCCACGCGTCGGCCTGAAAACACCCTGTAGACCGGTCCTGGAGGGCCCAGCCGGACGCCGAGTGGCGCCCCGGCCGGGCCTGGTTTAGGAGCCCCGGGCCGATCTGGTCGCTGAACGCGACCCGACATCCAAACGACGCGCGAAGCGTCGGGCGTTGCCCAGAGGAATACCTGCCAATCGAGCGCCGCGAGGCGTTCGTTTCTCAAAGCATGCAGCGCGCCCGAGCCGCGCCCCGCAAGGGGCGTCGGCCGGGTTGCCGTGCATGTGCCCCTGGCAGGGGGACCTCTGGCGGTGCCTGGTCCGGCGCTCCTTTTTTTCGCCCGCCATGAGGCGAAAGGAGTCGGTCATGCAGCTGGTGAATCGAGCGGGGAGGGGGCGAGCGGAACGCGCTGCGGGAGGACGCCACCATGAACACTGAACCGCGCCAGGCTCCCGGCTGCATGGCCATCGGTCTTGGTGTCTGCGGCGGGCTGGTCCTCTTCGTCTTCCTCTTCACCGTCGTCCCGTGGCTGGTCTTCTTCGGTGGCGTCGGAGTCGTCGCGACGGCCTACAAGCGGTCCCTCGGCTCGGCCCCCCCGCTGCCACCGCCGGCGACGGTCTCCCCCGACCAGATCCAGGATCCCGCGCTGATCGCGCGGCGGCGGCTCATCGCCACTCACGCGGCCGCGAGCAGCTACATGGAGAAGTACGGTCGCGTGCCGCTCATGAAGGAGCTCCGGGTGTGGGGGATATCCGCGCTCCCGGAGAATCCCTGGAAGCCCTCGCAGGACCTCCTCATCGAGGGCACCGACCTGGGCTCGCTGTGCATCGTCTGCTTCGGGCCCGACGGCGCCCCGGGCGGCGGCGACGACCTGTGGTTCGACGGCGTGGCGGTGTCGAAGGAATCACCCTGAGGGGTGATCCTCCCAGCGTGCCTTGGCCGCGCGTCGGGCGATCTCGCTGCGACGGGCCTTGGAGAGTTTCTTGGCCCGCGCCGGGCCGCCCTTCTGCCCGCCCAGCCGCCCGAGCTCGACCGCCGCGGGGTTCTTCTTCGCGTCCGGCTCGGGCGGCTGGGTCCCCTTGCCGGCGCCGGTGGCCCGGGCGACGATCCGCGCGGCGATCTGGTTGGGGTCGGGCCGCTTGCTTGACCGCTTAGGCATAACGCAGCCTACGCTCCCGGGACGGAGCGGGCCATCAGGTCAGGTTTCAATCTGACCCACTACCCCCGGGCCCCGGCACCGGCGGTGCCCGCTCTCGGGGCCGAGCGCGTTCAACCGGTGGGGGCGGCCCCCGCGCCGGGGCGGGCCGACCAGGGGCGGACCGTGCCGACGACGGTGAGCGACGCGCCGGAGTCGAGTGCGCCCAGCACGCCGGCGGCGATCTCGGCGTCGGTCAGCCAGCGCGCCGACCCTTGCTCGTGAACGAAGCCCAGCACGACCTGGCGGTAGCGGACGCCCGGCAGTCTCTCGAGAGCGAGCGCTTGTGAGCGTGCGGTTGCCCGGTCCATCGGGTCGGCGGCCGCGCTCGAGCGCACGTGCAGGACGTCGCGGGGCGCGCGCTCACTCGCGACCAGGTCGCAGACGAGTTCCAGGGTGCCGGTCGCCGACGAGCGGACCCAGGCGACGACCAGGCGCACGGGCCCGTGGGCCATGCCGGCGGCGCGGATGCCCGCCGCGAGGGCGCCGTGATCGTGGTAGTCGACCGGCACGGGGTTGATGGGGCCGGCCAGCCCCGCGCTCCGCCGCGCCAGTGCCGCCAGGCGGGCGTGCCCGCGCGCCACGACCGAGACCGCGCAGCCCCGGTCGGCGAGCCCGAGGCAGACACCCGCGAGCATGCCGGTCCCGCCCAGCACGAGGGCGTGGTCCATCTCGAACGCTATGGCCGCGACGGAGCGGGCGGGCCGGACTTGGCTCGCGGTGGGGAGCCGACGTGCACTGGCGGGGGCGGCGGGCTGGCGCCCTGGCGGTCGGGCATGAGGCGGTCGGCCGGGAGCACCTGCATCTCGACGTGGAAATGGAACGGCTCGACGAACGAGCCGGGGGTGGCGCGCAGCCACGGGTCATCGACGTGCTTGAAGAGGGCGTAGGGCAGGTGCGCCTCCAGCCCGACCGAGCCGTCTGCCGCGGTGTTCGTGCTGACCCCGCCCGGGGAGGTCAGCACCCCGCGCCGGCTGTTCTTTGGGGTGAGCTTCCCGTTGAGGTCGAGCGCGGCGTCGGCGGTGTTGTAGGTATTGACCTGGTCGGGCGAGAGGGCCGGGCTCACGCACCCCAGCACCGAGCTGGCCTCCTCGAACTTCACGTGGTGGATGATCGAGGCCGCGTCGGCGATCGCGGGCCGGACGAACGTGACTCCCGTGAGGGTAACGGTGATGCGGCCGTCGGGGGCCAGGGCGTCGAAGAAGGGCCGGGACTTGTCCTTTTTATAGAAGCCGACGCGCACGACGGCCCCGGCCGGGTCGGCGGCGCCGAAGTCGCTCCGCGAGCCGCCGAGCGTGACAAAGGCCTCCAGGTTGCCCCCGATGGGCACGCGGCCCTCGGGGTCGCGGTAGGCCAGCTCGGCGGTGTGCTCGGCGCGCCCGCCGGCGGTGGTGGGCCAGGAGATCGTCACCCGCGGCCGGAGCGTGTCGGCGAGCAGGAAGTGGCCGCCCGGGGCCGCGGCGGGGGCCGAGGGCGGGCCGGGTGCCGGCCTGGGGGGCGCGACCAACGCCCCGCTTTGTGCGGAGACTGTCAGGGAAAGGCCGGCCACGATCAACAGGCCGAGCGGGCGGGCCAGGGGGCTGACTCCGGATGTGCGCGGGCGATTCATGCTTTGGTTCTTTGGTTGGTGCGGCCGGCCGCAGGCCGGCTGCGAACAGTGCACGCGGCAGTCACATACGTCGTCCGCGTGTACACTGGACGAGTCGTCGTTCGCAATTCTCGTGCGGCGCCCCCGGTTCCGGGCCCGGCGCTCCTGGCAGGAGTCTCTCCCATGCGCGTTGGCCTTGCCCCGCTGTTGTCGCGTCCGGCGCTGGCCCTGCTCGGGCTCATCGGCCTGTGCGCCCTGGCGATCAGCGGTTCGGCGCACGAGGAGGACTGGCGCAAGCTGCGCGACCGGCTGCCCCCGTACGCCGGCCCCTCGCTGACCGGCCAGCCCCTCTCGCCCGACGAGTCGGGGATGCTCCGCGGCCCCGGGGGGAGTGCCTTTCCGGCCCAGGGCATCCAGCTCCTCTCGCACCTGACGCTCGGCACGCTCGGGGGCGGACAGAACGGGAACGACTGCTGGGGCTATGTCTCCCCCTCGGGGCGCGAGTACGCCATCATGGGCTCGTTCAACGGGACCCACTTCGTCGAGGTGACCGATCCGGTCAATCCCGTGATCGTCGGGTTCATCGACGGCAACGACAGCCTGTGGCGCGACATCGCGGTGCGCGGGCATTACGCGTACATGGCCAGCGAGGCGGGCAACAGCGGCGTGCAGATCGTGGACATGTCGAACATCGACGCCGCGACCAACCGTCTGCGGTACGTGGGCGCGCGGCTCGTGGGCGGGCACACGCGCACGCACACGCTCATCGCCAACGAGGACGATCCCACCTCGCCCTACCTGTACGTCTGCGGGAGCAACCTGGGGGGCGGGGCCCTGCTGGTCATGAGCCTGGCGGACCCCGAGAACCCCGTGATCGTCGGGCAGTGGACCGAGCCGGGCGCCCGCTACGCCCACGAGGCGGTGGTCGTGAGCTATCCCAACGGGCTCCCCGGTCTGCCGGGCCCGCGCGAGATCGCCTACTCGTTCTATATCTATGGGAACGGGGGCGTGGACATCCTGGACGTGACGAACAAGGCCAACATCCATCGCATCGCCACCGGGTCGTACCCGAACATGAAGGGGCCGCACCAGGGGTGGCTGAGCGAGGACAAGACGTACCTCTATATCAATGACGAGCTCGACGAGACGATCGGGGCCCCGGCCTCGGTCACGCGCGTGCTCAACGTCTCCAACCCGAGCAACCCGATCTACGTCGGCTCCTTCGCCAGCGGCCGTCCGAGCGTGGACCACAACCTCTACGTGAAGGACGGGATGATCTTCGAGAGCAACTATCGCTCCGGGCTCCGCGTCTTCGACGCCTCGACCAACCCGCTGAGCCCGACCCAGGTGGCGTACATCGACACGTTCGCGGCCGACGACGCCCCCAACTACAACGGCAACTGGGGCAACTTCCCGTTCTTTCCCAGCGGCACGATCATTCTCTCGGATCTCGAGCAGGGCCTGATCGTCATCCGCCTCCAGCTCGGGTACGTCACCTTCGAGTATCCCAACGGGCGGCCCGCGACCATCACGCCCGGCGCGCCGACGCCGCTGCGCGTCCGGGTCCAGGCCCCCCAGGAGGGCGCGGTCGACGCGGCCTCCGTCGAGCTGCACGTCAGCGTCAACGGCGGGCCCTTCACCGCCACGCCCATGACCGACGTGGGCGGCGGGGTCTTCCAGGGCGATCTGCCCGCGGCGGCCTGCCTCTCGACGGTCGACTACTACGTGACGGCCCGGAACACGCTCTCGACGGCGATCTACTCCGACCCGGTCACGGCCCCGGCCAGCACGTACGAGACCACCGTCGCCAGCTCCATCGTCACTGTCTTCGCCGACGACATGGAGATCGACCGCGGCTGGACCGTCGGCGCCCCGACCGACACCGCGACGCTGGGCATCTGGAACCGCATGGACCCCCAGCCGACCCCCGCCCAGCCCGGCGATGATCACACCCCCGCGCCCGGGACGATCTGCTGGGTGACCGACGGCAACGCGGGCACGGGCTCGGGAGCCTTCGACGTGGACGGGGGCGGGACGACGCTGACCAGCCCGGTGCTGAACCTTGCCGGGACCAACGAGGCGCGGGTCGGGTACTGGCGCTGGTACTCCAACTCCGCGGGGGGGGCCCCGAACCAGGACACCTTCGTGGTGTGGGTCTCGAACAACGACGGCTCGACCTGGACGCTGGCGGAGACCGTGGGGCCCTTCCAGGACGCCGGCGGCGGGTGGGTGTACCACGAGCTCCGCGTCGCCGACTTCGTGACGCCGACGAGCACGGTGCGCCTGCGCTTCCGGGCCGCGGACTTCGGGGCGGGCTCGCTGGTGGAGGCCGCGCTCGACGACTTTGTCGTGCTGGACCTGCGGTGCGACGTGCCCTGCCCGGCGGACTTCGACGACGATGGGCTGGTGACGACCGCGGACATCACGGCGTTCCTGTCGGCCTGGTTCGCCGACCTGGCCACGGGCACCTTGAACGCGAACTTTAATGGCGACGCGGTGGTGAACTCAGCGGACATCTCGGCCTTCCTGGGCGCCTGGTTCGCGGCCCTGCAGGTGGGGGGCTGCTAGAGAGACGGCGATCGGCGCCCGGCGCACGGGCCGCGAGCGCGAGCGAGCGGTCGTGGTTCGCCCCACGGCACCCCGCGGACGAGCCGCGCGCGCCAGCGAGCGGACGTCGAAACCCGGCGGCGGGCGGGCAGCGCGAACCGAACCCGGCGCGGCGCCCGAGCCGCGAGCGCGAGCGAGCGGGACGGGTGCAATGTCGTCCGTGCCGAGGCCCGGGAATCGTCCGGGGCGTCGCACGAGCGGGCTGGTGCGAGCGGGCGCCTAAACTGCCCGCGTTGCCGCCTTAGCTCAGCTGGTAGAGCAGCGCTTTTGTAAAGCGCAGGTCGCGGGTTCGAATCCGGCAGGCGGCTGTCTCCGGATTCCGGGTGAACCGGGCTCGCGCGTCGCGAACGCCCCGTGCCGGGCTGGCGACGGCCGTTCGGCGGAGACCGCTCGCGCTCTCGTGCATGAAGTTCGGCTGGGGGGCGGTGCTGGCAGGAACGGGTTGAGGTTGCCAGTGCGGGTGGTCCAAACGCGGACCTCAACCGCTCGCTGGCGCTCGCGGCTCGGGCGCTCGGGGCTCGGGCGTGAGGTCGCGACGCGAGAAGGGGCATCCAAGACATTGACGGCTGCCGATGGGCGGAGCCAATGCCGCGGCCGGGTGGCGGGAAACATCGCCTGCGCGCACGCCCGCTGCGGGTTTGACGCCCTGCCGCCCACGGGGTTCCAAGGTCAAGGCGCGGGCGGCGTCTCCTACACTCCGCGCCCATGCACGCCGCCGCCATCGAGAAAGCCGTCGCCCTCGTCGAGGCCCACCGGTACATCCAGCGTTTCCGCGACAAGGTCGTGGTGGTGAAGGTGGGCGGGTCGGTGCAGGAGGACGAGGCCGCCCTGCGCGACCTGCTCTCGGACATCTCCTTCATGTCCGCCGTGGGCATGCGACCGGTGATCGTTCATGGCGGGGGCAAGGCGATCACCGCGGCGATGGAGCGGGCGGGGCTCCGGGCCCGCTTCGTGCGCGGGCGGCGCTACACCGACCGCGAGACGCTGGAGATCGCCGAGCGGGTGCTCGTGGGCGAGATCAACGCCGGGATGGTCGAGTTCCTCAGCTCGACGGGGTCGCTGGCGATCGGGCTGCACTCGCTCGCCTCATGCGTGATCTTCGGGGAGCGGCTGGTGGCCCGCGGTCCCGCGTCGGGTGAGCGGCTCGACCTGGGGTACGTCGGCCAGGTCACCGACGTGAACACCGTGCTGGTGGCGGCGCTCTGCGAGGACGGGTACATCCCCGTGATCGCGCCGGTGGCGATCGCGCGCGACCCGGGCCCCGAGGGGGTCTGGAAGCTCAACGTCAACGCCGACGACGCCGCGGGCAAGGTGGCCGCGGCCCTCCAGGCGGAGAAGCTGGTGATGATGTCCGACACGCACGGCATCCGCACCGACCCGGCGGACCCGGCCAGTTACGCCAGCACGCTGACCCGGAGCGAGATCGACCGGCTCATCGGGACCGGGGTGATCGGCGAAGGGATGCTGCCGAAAGTGGCGGCCTGCCTGACGGCGCTGCAGGCGGGCGTGCCCAAGGCCCACATCATCGATGGACGGATCCCGCACTCGGTGCTGCTGGAGATCTACACCGACGCGGGCATCGGCACGCAGATCGTGCTGGACTAGCGAGACCCGAGCCGGAGCCAGGAGCGCGATCGGCGCGCGCGGGCAGCGCCCGCTGGGGCCCGGCGCGTGCGCCGCACATATAGAAAAGCCGCACGCTGCTGTCGCGGCGCGCGGCCGTGTGGCCATCACGTCAGACCCGGCGTGCGCCGGTGGCACGGGGGCGGCCGACGGGGCGACCGCCGATGCCGGCTCGTGCGCTCTTTAGCCGGGGCCCTGGGTCGTCCCCGGTGCGGGCGGCGTCGTCCGGTCCGGGGTGGTGGCCGGCGGGGTCGTGGCGTTGGGGTTGGTGTTGGTCGCGGGCGGCGGTGGCGGGGGAGGGGTCGTCTCGTTGGCGGTCTCCTCGCACCCGCACAGGCCCGCGAGACCGACCGCCGCGGCAGCGGCGCACATCGCCATCACACTCTTCTTCATCGTTCTGCTCCTTGCTCGTGCCGGTGAGGCCCGTCCCACACGGTCCGGATCACCCCGGCGCGTTCCCCGCGCCCCGTCAAGCTCCTGTCGTGGCCGCTCGGGCCCTGCTGTGCTGATCTGACCCCTGGTCTTTGGCAACCGCCCTCGTCGGGTTTTGCCCTGGGTCCGGTGGTGCTGCTCTACTTCCGCACCTCGATGAGCTCGATCTCGAAGACGAGGTCGGAGTTGGGGGGAATGAGGCCGGGGTACCCGCGCTCGCCGTAGCCCATCTTGGCGGGGACCGTCAGCTTGCGGCGGCCGCCCTCTTTCATGCCCGCGACGCCCTTGACCCAGCCCTCGATCACGCCGTTCGGCCCGGAGGTGAGCACGAACTCGACGGGGTCCTTGCCGATGCTGGAGTCGAACTCCTTGCCGTCGGACCTGAGCGTGCCGCGATAGTGCACCAGCACGCGGTCTCCCTCGTTGGCCGTGTCCCCTTCGCCCAGCTTGAGGTCCTCTTTGATGAGTCCGTCTGCGGAGGGAGCGGGCTCGACCGAGGGCGTGGTGGGATTGGCGGGCCGGGCCGGGTCCGCTGGGGCCTGGGCGCCCGGGCGCGTGGTCTCGCCGGGGCGGGCCGGATCGCCCGGACGCGTGGTGTCGCCGGGGCGCGGCGGGTCGGTCGGGGTCCCGGTCGCGGGCCGCTGCGTATTCGTCGGCGTCTGCGGGCGGGTGTCGGTGCCCGTCTCGACGGTCTTGGGCACGGTCGAGCCCGTGGAGTCGGAGGCCCGGCCCGAGGTGCCGGAGGTGGTGCCCTCGCGCCCCTGTTCCTCGCAGGCCGCGACCCCGATGAGCGCGATTCCTGTCACGAGGCCGATGGCGGCTAGCTTGCGGTTCATGGTGCAGGCTCCTTGCAGGTGTGCGTCGGTCCGGCCCGGCATGGCGAAGCGGGCGCGGGAGATTGTCTCGGTCTCTGTTCTCCGCAGCGGACTGGTAGGCGGAACTAGCGCACGCCGAGCAGCTCGATCTCGAAGATCAGCTCGGATTTGGGCGGGATTCGCGGGGGGTGTCCGCGCTCGCCGTAGCCGAGCTGGTAGGGGATGGTGAGGCGGCGCTTGCCGCCCACGCGCATGCCGGGGATGCCTTCCTGCCAGCCCTGGATGAGCTGGCCAAGGGGAAACTCGATGGGCTGGCCGCGCGAGTAGCTCGAGTCGAACTCGGCGCCGGTCAGCAGGCTTCCCCGGTAGTGAACCTTGACGGTCTGCCGCGGGGAGAGAACCTCCGCCCCGGTGCCGATGACCTGGTCCTCGATCACCAGCCCGCTTCCGAGCGTGACCTTGTTGAGAGGCGTTGATTCCAAGGGTGGTCCCCCGAGTTCGGTGGGTGGCGGGCTTCCGACTGTAGCGGCCTGGCCGCTGCCCGAACAGCCGGCCGCGGCGCAAACAATCGCGGCGAGCAGGGTCAAGGCAGTGCTGGCAGGTAGCACCATGGGCATGGGAAGAACCCTACGAGCCGGAGCGCGATCTTCGGCCAAGTGGGATGGTACGAGGCGCGGAACCCCCAGCGGTTCGCCGGGCTTCCGCTACCATCGCCGCGTGCCCACCCCGACCGAGCCAGGCACGAGTCCGGACGACGGGCCCGGCGCGCCGGTGCTGGCCGTGAGTGCCGGGGACCCGCTCGGGATTGGCCCGGAGGTGCTGGTCAAGGCCCTGGCGGATCCCGGGTTGCGGGGGCTGGCCGCCTTTGCGGTCTTCGGGCCGGCGTGGGCCCTGGAGCGTGCCGCCGAGAGGTCGGGTATCGAAACGTTCTGGTCGACCGAGCACCGGGAGATGGCACGCCATCGCGCGGGCCGTGCCGGAGAGGTCGTCGTGTTCGATGACGGGAACTCTCCGGGCGATCACCCCGAGTTTGCCGGTCCACCCCGTCCGACAGGCGCGGGGGGTCTGTGCTCGTTCGCGGCCGTGGAGGCGGCGATCGAGGCGGTGCGGCGCGGGTGGGCGCACGGGATCGTGACGGCCCCGATCGCCAAGGCGTCGTGGGAGCTGGCCGGGCACGCGGGCCCGTGCGCGCCCGGCGGGGGGTATCCCGGTCACACCGAGCTGCTTGCCGACCGGTTTGCGGCGCGGCGCACGGCGATGCTCTTCGAGGGGCCGCGCCTGCGGGTGATCCTGGCGACGACGCACATCCCGCTGGCGGCGGTGCCCGCGGCCCTCACAGCCGAGCGAGTGCTGGAGACCATCGAGGTGGGGGCGGGCGCGTGCGGGATGTTCGGCATCGCGGGGCCGCGCGTCGCGGTGTGCGGGCTGAACCCGCACGCGGGGGAGGGGGGCCTGCTGGGCGCCGAGGAGGATCGGAGCATCAGGCCCGCGATCGAGCGGGCCCGGGCCCGCGGGATCGACGCGAGCGGGCCCTGGCCGGGGGACACGATCTTCGCGGCGCAGGCGCGCGGTGCCTATGACCTGGTGGTGGCGATGTATCACGACCAGGGGCTGGTGGCCGTCAAGACGCTCGACGGGCAGGACGCGGTCAACGTGACGGTGGGCCTGCCCGCGGTGCGGACGAGTCCGGCCCACGGCACGGCCTTCGACATCGCGGGGACGGGACGGGCCTCGGCCCGGGGCATGGTGGCGGCGCTCCGGCTGGCGCTCCGGCTGGCGCGGCCGGCCGCGGGGGGGGGCGCGTGAACGACGGGCACGAGCGGCCGCTCCGGGACATGCTGCGGATCGCGGGACCGTCGATCGTCACGATGACCAGCTACACGGTCATGCAGTTCGTCGATGGACTGATGGTCTCGCGGATCGGGCCCGATCCGGTCTACGTCGCGGCGCAGTTCAACGGGGCCATGCTCGCGTTCGTGCCCATCAGCTTCGGGATGGGGCTGCTGGGGGTGGTGAACACGTTCGTCTCGCAGAACCTGGGCGCGGGGCGGCCGGAGCGCGGCGCCGCGTACGGATGGAACGCCCTGTGGATCGCGGTGCTGCTGTGGGCCGGGCTGCTTCTCTATCTCCCGCTGGTGCCGTGGCTTTTCGGCCTGATGCAGCGCGGCGCCGTCGCCGGGGCGGCGGGACACTCCGACGAGCTGGTGCGGCTGGGCACGGGCTATGCGCAGACCCTCCTGTGGGGAGGGGTGCTCACGCTCGCCTCGCGGGGGCTGGCGCACTTCTTCTACGGGATGCACCGGCCCAGGACCGTCATGATCGCCGCCCTGACGGGCAATCTGGTCAACGTGGGCCTGAACTGGGTGCTGATCTTCGGCAAGCTCGGCGTGCCGGCCCTGGGCGTGAAGGGGGCGGCGATCGCGACCGTGCTCGGCACCGGCGTCGAGCTGGCGATCGTCGTGGCGGTCTTCCTGTCCCCGGCGTTCCACGCGGCCTATGGGACGCGCCGGGTCTGGCGGCCCTCCGGCAAGGCGATCGGGGACCTGCTGCGGCTGGGCTGGTCTCCGGGCCTGATGTTCGGCAACGAGATGGTCTGCTGGACCTATTTCATGGCCTACCTGGTCGGGATGTTCGGCGACGATGAGAACGCGGTGGGGGCCATCGTTCTGCGCTACATGCACCTCTCGTTCATGCCCGCGGTCGGGATGTCGATCGCGGTCACCGCCATGGTGGGCCGGGCGATGGGCGCGCGGCGGCCGGAGATCGCCCGGCGGCGGGCCTACCTGGGACTGAAGGTCACGGTCGTGTACATGCTGGGGTGGGCCCTGCTCATGGTCGCCTTCCGGGGCCCGCTCATCGCGGTCTTCATCAAGGAGGGTACCCCGGCGGGGGACGTGGCCGACATGCTCGCCATCGGCGGGACCGTGATGCTCATCGCGGCGCTCTTCCAGGTCTTTGACGCGATGGCGATCACGCTCTCGGCGGCGCTGCGGGGGGCGGGAGACACGGTCCTGCCGGGCGTCGCGACGGTCCTCCTGGCCTGGGTGTGCATCCTGGGGGGCGGGCACGCGATGGTGGAGTGGAGGCCGGACCTCCGGTCGGTCGGGCCCTGGCTGGGGGCGGGGGCCTACATCGTGCTGCTTGGGCTGGTGCTGATGTGGCGGTTTGCCCGGGGGCGGTGGATGAGCATCGACGTGCTGGGGGACCGCCCCGTGGGGCCGGTGCTGGCCCCGGAGCCGGTTGACGGGGTCTGGGCGGAGGGGGCGCAGGGGACCGGGGGAGTTATTTGACCCGGACGGTTGCACCGGGCGGTGTTCCAAGTATCCTGATGGAGGCGGGAGGCGCTCGGGTGCGCTGCGCGCTTGTGTGCGTCTCCCGGTTCTCTCGTGGGCGAGCGGTGTCAGCGTGGTGGCCGGAGGCGGCCGCGTTGTTTGTACAGTTCCCTTTCAGGTTGCGGGCAGCGGGAACGGCCCGCGTGTGACGGACACTTTCGAGGAGATCCCAGCATGGCACTTTGCACCTGTCGTACCGCCCTGGCCCTTGCGATGAGCGCCGGCGCGCTGGCGGTGGGCTCGTCCGCCCTGGCGCAGACCGGGGCCGACGTGGTCTACACCGACATCAATGGGATCTCCCACTACGGCCCGGTCGGCGGCATCCACGCCTATGCCCTGGGCACCTACACCTGCAACATCGGCAATGCCAACCTGCACTGGGGCGGGAGCTGGTCCGGATCGCCCATCGTCGGCTTCAACGCCTACCGCCTCTCCAACGGGCGGCTCGAGCAGATCGGCCAGTCGTTCGGCAAGAAGGCCTGCTGCGCCGCCGCGGGCAGCGGGTGCGGGATGACCTGCAACGGCGCGGGCGGGTCGGTGCTCGGCGTGGGGTGCCGGGACATCTACGGCTCGAGCTACAACGGCTCGCACGGGGTGCTGGCCCCGCGCTCGAACGTCAACGCCTTCACCGGGGCGATGACCACGCCGTCGAGCACGACGGGCGACGCGATCTTCAAGCGGCTCCAGGTTCCCGCCACCGACCTCACCACGCCCGGCGCCCTGTACTTCGTCGAGGGCGTCTACGTCGGCAACGACGACGCGCCCAACGGCAACGCGATGAACAACGCCTCCTACAAGCGGGTCGTGGTCAATACCAGCACGTTCGTGATGACCGAGCAGGGGACCATGCAGGTGGGCCAGCCGGCCATCAAGGCGTGGCGGACGCACGGGCTGGGCCTGAACCAGGAGGACCCGTCGGTCATCCTCGGGGCGGTGACGGTCCCGAGCGAGGGCACCTTCCACTACGCGCACAAGGTGACGGACCTGGGCAACGGCACGTTCCGGTACGACTACGCCGTCTTCAACCTCAACTCGGACCGCTCGGGCGGGTCCTTCTCGGTGCCGGTGCCGGCGGGGGTCACCATCATCTCCAACGGCTTCCGCGACGTGAACTATCACTCGGGCGAGCCCTACGCCAACACCGACTGGACGGTGAGCACCAGCGGCGGGGCCGTGACCTGGTCGAGCCCGCAGACCTTCGCGCAGAACCCCAACTCCAACGCGCTGCGCTGGGGC
>DASPKO010000313.1:0-9745 GCA_035628055.1 Phycisphaerales bacterium | reverse complement strand
GCCAGGCTGATCGAGCTCAGGGCGCGCAGGAGGAACTTCACCGGCCACAGGGCGCGGGGGATATGGCGCTCATCCCACTGCTTGCTGCGGATCCACTTCTGGCTCATTCTGGCTTCATGGGCGGCCCGGCCGCCGGGCGCCGGCACGCGTCCCGGCCCGCGGGCTGGGCCCGCGACCGGGAGGGATGCTATTCGCGCCGGCACGAAACCGTGCGCCCGAGGAGCCGCCCGGGGGTGAGCAAGACCGGCCGCGAGTCCGACGCCATCACGGCGCCCAGCGCCCCATGCCCCGCCGCCCGGGCCGGACCGGCGATCTCGACCGCCACCAGCCCCGCGACCGGCTTGGCTCCGCGCTCGCTCCCGGCGAGCCGGAACCGGTCCGGGTCGAGCCCGAGGGCCGCCGCCCCGGCCGTGGTGGCCATCCCAAGGGCCAGGCGAGGATCGACCCCGTCGCGCCGCACGAGCAGGCGCGCTTCGTCGAGGGTCGAGAGGCCGTCGCGCTCCGGATCGCTGGACGCGGCGGGGAGATTGATGACCGAGTCGGTCCCCAGGCACACCCGCACGCCGGCCGCGAGCATGTCCCGGTAGCGGTGCGGGCCGAAGACGCGGGCGGCCCCGAAGTACTCGCTGGCCCGCGGGCAATAGGCGACGGTCGTGCCCGTGGAAGCGAGCAGCGCGATGTCGGCCTCGCTGGCGTCGTTGACATGGGCCGCCAGGAACGGCGCGGTGGCGAGCGCCCGGTGCGCATGGGCGACCGGGCTCTGGCCGTGCCCCACCGCCGCCTGATCCTGCTCGCTCCACACGCCCAGATCGATGAGCATGGCTCGCAGCGGGCCGTCCCCACGGGCAATGAGCCGGTGCTCCGGCGCCGATTCGGCCAGGTGCACGGAGAGACCCGGCCCGCCGTCGCGGGCCAGCTCGGCGGCGCGGATGAGCGCCGCCGGGCTCACGGTGTACGGGGCGTGCGGCTGGAGCCCCGCCCGCACGGGCGCGGCCCCGCCCCCGTGGGCGTCCTCGATGAGGGCCCGCACCTGGGCGGGCACGCCCCTGGCTCCCGGCCCGAGCGCGAAGAACTCGATGAAGGAGACGCCGGTGAGGCCGCTCTTCTCCAAGGCGCGCCACGGGGCCAGGGTGGGCCGCCCCCGCGCCGCTCCCGCGATGTCTCCGACGGCCACCACGCCGCCCGCCAGGGAGAGTGCGGCCCCGGCCCGCACGCTGGCGCTGATGTCCGGTTCGGTGGTTGCCCGGTTGCGCCTCACCATGCCGATCCACGTCACGAACCCGTCCGGATCGTCCGGGTCCACGGGACGGGGCCCGACGTGGGTCAGGTCCAGGTGCGTGTGCGCATTGACCAGAGCCGGCAGCAGGACCGCCCGCGGCAGGTCGACGGTCAGGGCCCGCGCCGCCGCCTCGTGCGCGGCGACGGTCCCCGGGTCGCCCGCGGCGAGCAGCTCGCCCGCATGGGGATGATCCGGGTCGAACCCCAGGCGGACCAGGACGGCGCCGGGCGCGGCCAGGGTGCCCCCGGCATCGGCCAGGGCGGCGGCCCGGAGCATCACCAGCCGGGCGTCTTGAGCGGGGTCGGGAGGATTCATGCCGGACGCCGCACGCCTCCGATAGTGCCTCCCGCGCGCCGAGCGCCTGCGGCGGCCTGCGGGCCGGGAGAGTATCCTCAGGCCCACGTGGCGCCCCGGTGCGAGAGCGCTCGGCGGCGGGCAGCGAACTGGAGAAGCACATGAACAGGTCGGTCCGCGTCGCCGGGGTCGTGATGATGCTGGCGGGCGCCTCGCTGGGGGGCTGCAACAACCGGATGAACGAGCTGGAGGAGAACAACCGTGCCCTGACGGACCGGAACCAGGCGCTGCAGGGGGAGATCGAGACCCTGCGGGCCGCGGGTGCCGATCTCCAGGCCGCCGTGGACAGCCGGGACCGCGCCCTGGCGGAGATGCGGGCCCTCTCGGGGGAACTCCAGGACGAGAACAGCCGCCTCCAGGACGAGCTGGGCCGCCTCGGCGGGCGCCTGGAGAACATCAAGTTCGGCCGGCTCGACGAGGCCACGGATCGGGCCCTGCGCGACCTGGCCTCCCAGTATCCTGACCTGGTCATGTACGACGCCGACCGCGGCATGGTCCGCTTCACCAGCGACCTGACCTTCGCATCGGGCTCCACGCAGGTGACCGACCAGGGGCGGCGCAGCCTGGACGCGCTGGCGAAGATCCTGGCTTCAGGGCCGGCGATGGCGTACGACGTGCGCATCGTCGGGCACACCGACTCGCAGCGCATCAGCCGTGCCGAGACCCGGCAGCACTCCCCGACCAACTGGCACCTCTCGGTCAACCGCTCGATCGCGGTGATGGACGAGCTGGCGAAGATGGGAGTGGGGGCCGAGCGGATCGAGGTGGCCGGACGGGGCGAGTTCCAGCCGGTGGTCGCCAACGCGGGGCGCGGGAACACGCCCCAGAACCGCCGCGTCGAGATCTACCTCGTTCGTCCCTCCGGGCCCCGCACCCCGGCCCCCGCGGCCCGCGACGAGGGTCCGGCGGCCCCCGCGCCGACCCCGGCCCGGCGCGAAGAGGACATGGTGAAGTAACCGCGCGGCGCCGCGCCCCTGATTCGCCCTCACGCCCCGGCAGCACGCCGGGGCTTCTTTGTTTGCGCGATTCCCCGTCCAGGCTGCGAACAGCGCCCGGGCCGCGGAATTCTCGTGGACCGAGGGTGAACCCGCCGCCCCGACCGGCCACTACAAGCAGGGCGGACCGCGGCGCCTGGTGTCGGGCCGCCCCACACGGAGGTACTCCCATGCGGTGGTTCGGCTCGCATCGGCCTGTCGTCGCGGTCCTTGGACTCTGCGCGCTCGCAGCGGCCGCGCTGGCCCCGCCGGCCGCCCGGGGGGCGGCGTCCGCCTCCCAGCCGCACGTGCCCGACGAGATCGTCATCGTTCCCCAGGTCCGTCAGCGGCCCGTGGAGCGCTCCGTGCGCCTCACCGCGGTCGAGGCCTCGATCGACATTCAGGACCAGGTGGCCACGACGACGCTCGCCCTCTCCCTGCACAATCCCTCGGGAGGCCCGCTCGAAGCCCACCTGCTGCTCCCGGTCCCAGAGGGCGCGTCGGTCCGCTCGCTGCAGTACGACGGGACGGGACCGGAACCCACCGCCAGGCTCCTCCCCCGCGACGAGGCCCGGCGCATCTACGAGGCGATCGTCAACAAGGCCCGCGACCCGGCGCTCCTCGAGTTCGTGGGCTATTCCATGATCCGCACGAGCGTCTTCCCGGTGCCCGCGGGCGCCACGCAGGTGGTGCGCATTGCCTACGAGCAGCTCCTGCCCAGCGACCTCGGGCGCCTGGAGTATGTCCTGCCGCGCAGCGAGTCCCTCGAGGCGACCGACGTGGCCTGGACGATCCGTGCCTCGGTGCGGAACCAGCGTCCAATCGCCGCGATCTACTCGCCGAGCCACGACATCGCGACGCAGAAGATCGACGCGCGCCAGAGCCGCGTCACGCTGGGCTCGGCGCACCCGCAGCCGGGGGCCTTCCGCCTGACGGTGGTCCCGCAGGCCCAGGCGGGCCAGGACATCGCCGCCACGTTCGTCCTGTACCCCGACGCGGAGCTCTCCGGGGGCGCGGGCGGGTACTTCCTCATGCTCGCCGGTGCGCCGGGGAGCGTGGCGCGGGCCGAGGCGATCAAGCGCGACGTGGTGATCGTGCTGGACCGGTCCGGCTCGATGGCGGGCGAGAAGTTCGCCCAGGCCAGGGCCGCCGCCCTCCAGGTGCTCGAGGGCCTCGCGGAGGGGGAGAGCTTCAACATCGTCGATTACTCGGATTCGATCGCCACCCTCTCGGGCACGCCGGTGGTCAAGTCGGCCGAGAGCATGGCCCGGGCCCGCGCGTACCTGGCCCAGCTCCAGGCCGTGGGGGGGACCAATCTCAACGACGCGCTGCAGGAGGCGCTGCGTCTCGAGCCGGCCCCCGGCACGCTGCCCCTGGCCCTGTTCCTCACCGACGGACTCCCGACCGTGGGCGAGCGTGCCGAGACCGCGATTCGCGACAACGCCAAGCGGGCCAACACGCACGCGCGCCGCGTCTTCACCTTCGGCGTCGGGCTCGACGTCAACGCGCCCCTCCTCAACAGCGTGGCCCGCGCGGCCCGGGCGGTGCCCACCTTCATCCTGCCCGGCGAGGACGTCGAGGTGAAGGTCTCGCAGGTCTATCGCCGGCTCTCGGGCCCCGTGCTCGAGGCGCCCCGCCTCGAGGCCGCAGCGCGTCCGGGCGGCCCGGTGCTGCGCGAGCTCCAGCCCGCCGAGCTGATGGACCTGTTCGAGGGCGACCAGCTCGTCGTGCTCGGCCAGTACACCGCGGCCGGGAAGCACGCGGTCCGGCTGCATGGCAACTACCTCGGCCGCCCGCGGACGTTCGAGTTCGAGCTGGACACCGCGGCCGCGTCGGCGCGCCACGGTTATGTCCCGCGGCTGTGGGCCACGCGGGCCATCGGGGCGCTGCTCGAGAGCGTCCGCGAGCTCGGGTCCGGCGGGACGGTGAGCCCCGACGACCCACGGATGAAGGAGCTCGTCGGCGAGATCGTGCGCCTCTCGACCAAGCACGGCATCCTCACGGAGTACACCGCCTTCCTCGCCACCGAGCCGGGCGCCGCGCCCGAGCCGGTGGTGCCCGTGGCAGCGGCCGCCAGGGAGACGCGCGGCCGCTTGGAGGCCCGCGCGGCCCGCACGGGGGCGGCGGGAGTCAACCAGGAGATGAACCTGTCCGCCCAGGTGGCCGCGGACTGCGTGAACACCGGCAACGAGTACTGGACCGCCGATCTCCAGCGAGCCCGCGTCACGGGATGCCAGATGGCCAACGACCAGGTCGTCTTTCACCGCGGGACGCGCTGGGTCGACGCCCGCCTGCTGGAATCCGAGGGCGCGCCGCCGGAGGAGACCGTCGAGTTCGGCACCGACGCCTTCTCACGGGTCGTCGATCAGCTCGCGCGCGAGGGCCGCCAGGCCCTGCTGGCCCGCGGCGGAGAGGTCTATCTGCTCGTGGAAGGGAAGCGCGTGCTGGTGCGAATGCCGGCCTAGGTGGCCGGGCGGGCTACGCTAGGCCCGCGTGGATCAGACGGGGCCCCCTCAGCCCGGCGCGGGAACGCCCTGGTCCGTCCTGGGCTGGGCCGCGTTCCTGGCCTGTTCCTGGACCTGGTGCATCGGGATGTTCCTCCCGGTGCTGCTCCTGCGCGACTTTGGCAACTGGGGCTTCGCGGTCTTCGCGGCCTGCAACGTGGCCGGCGCCGCCGCCATGGGCTGGGTGGTGCGCGACGCGGAGGCCAGCCGCCGGCTGGTGGTCAAGCACTCGGGGGCCATGACGGCCTTCTCCGCGGTCACCGTCCTCTATCACGCCTTCTTCGCGGGGTGGATGCTGGGCGAGTGGATCGCCCCGCTGCTGGCCTGGATCGGGGCCGTGGTGCTGGCGGCGCTGCTGCCGGCGGTCATCGGCTCGCTGCGTCTGAGCGCCCTGCGCGTGCTGGCGGTGGTCATCCTCCTGGTGACCGGGGGGCTGGCCATGTGGGCCGGGGCGACGTACGAGCGCTTCAATCCCGGGGAGCGGGTCTGGCAGATGATCCGCGACGCCCGGCTCCCCGGGCCCGACGCCGTCTTCCTCGCCGCCTCGTGCGTGCTGGGCTTCGGCCTCTGCCCGTACCTGGACCTCACCTTCCACCGGGCGCGGCGCGCGACGACCCGCGGCGCGGGCCGGGCGGCGTTCACGCTCGGCTTCGGCGTGCTCTTTCTCGGGCTGATCCTGCTCACGGCCGGCTATTCGGGCTACTTCCTGCACGGGCACCGCGAGCTGCGGTGGCTTGTGCTGGCCCACGTGATCATCCAGAGCGCGTACACCGTCGGGCTGCACCTCCGCGAGATCGTCGGGACCACCGAGGTGGACCACTCGGCGTGGGGATGCCTGCTCCTGCCCGTGGCGCTGCTGGTGCTGATCTTCACCGGACCGCTGATGACGCTCACCGGCCGCGAGTCAGTCACCGCCGTCGCCAGCGTCGCCGGGGGCATGTCCGCGGGGGAACTGGTGTACCGCGGATTCCTGGCCTTCTATGGCCTGCTCTTCCCTGCCTACGTCTGGCTGATCATGATCCCGACGCGCGACGGGCACTCCGGGTGCGGCGGCGCCGCCGGGCGCGCCAAGCTTCGGCTGCTCGCGCTGACCGTGGCCGTCGCGGCCCCGATGTTCGCGCTGGGCTTTCTGTGGCGGCACACGGCCTGGCTCGGGCCCGGCGTCGCCTCGGTGCTGCTCGCCCGGCTGATGCTTCCCGGCGGGACCGGCGGGGCGCGGGCCGGTGCGGGCGCCGCCGACTAGTCCTGCTCGGGATCGTCCTCGTCGTCGTGCCCCGCCCCATCGCGCGGTTCCCCGAAGATCGCCGTGCCCACGCGCACCAGGTTGGCCCCCTCCTCGATCGCCACCTGGAAGTCGTTGGACATGCCCATCGAGAGGATGTCGAAGTGCCCCGCGGCGATCCCGGCCTCGCGGATCTCTTCGAAGACCTCGCGGCAGCGCGCGAACGTGGCCCGGGCGTGCTCCGGGTTGTCCGAGAGCGGGGCCATGGTCATCAGCCCGCGCAGGCGCACCTGCACCATGGTGTCGATCTGCTCGGCCAGGTGCAGGGCCGCGGGAATGGCGCAGCCGAACTTGCTCCGCTCCCCCGAGGCGTTGACCTGCAGGAGCACGTCGACCGGCGCTTCCCGGCGTGCCGCCGCGGTCTGGATCTCCTCCGCCAGGCGGAGCGAGTCGACCGAGTGCACCAGGCGGACGGCCTCGAGGGCCTTCTTGACCTTGTTGCGCTGCAGGTGCCCGATCATGTGCCAGCGGATCGTGGGGCGCGCGGCGCCGCCCGACGGCGCCGACCCCCGCGCCAGCGCCGCCCCGGGCATCACCCGCTGCCGGGCCAGCCACTCCTCGATCAGGGCCGCGCGCTGGAGGAGCTGGGTCACCCGGCTCTCCCCGAAGTCCGCGTGCCCGAGCTGCACCAGCTCGCGCACCTGGTCGGGCTCGGCGTACTTGGTGACCGCGACGAGGAGGATGTCCCCGGCGGACCGGCCGGCCCGAGCCGCCGCCTCGGCGATCCGGGCGCGAACCTCGGCGTAGCTCGCGCTGAGCGTGTCGGGAGGGCTCACGCGCTCACAATAGCAAGCGGTCCGGCCCCGCGGCGCTCGTCGGCGTGCGGGGACCGGCCCGCCCCGCCGATCAGGCGGACCATCTACCATCGCGCGCCCCATGGCCCGCCCGCACCGTCTCGCCCCGGCCGACGTCGACGCCGCCTACACCGCGGCCCAGATGGTGGTCGAGACCCACCGCCGGCTGGTCGACTGGCTTCGGGTCGGCCGGAGCCTGGCCCAGGTCGACGAGTTCGTGGGCCTGACGCTGCGTGACCTGGGTTGTCGCTCCTGCTTCCTGGGCTACAAGGTGCCGCGCACGCCCGCCTTCCCCTCGCACGCCTGCCTCAGCGTCAACCACTGCGTGGTCCACGGGACCGCGACGTACTACCCGCGGCCCCTGGAGCGCGGCGACCTGCTGAAGGTCGATATCGGCGTCTGGCACCGCGGCTGGATCGGGGACGCCGCCTGGACCTACGCGCTCGGGGACTATCCCTCCGACCAGGCCCGCCAGCTCATGGCGTGCGGCAAGTCAGCGCTGGCCCGGGGCGTCACCCGCCTCCGCCCGGGCCGGCCCTACCTCGACTGGGCCCGGGAGGTGCAGGGGTGCGTCGAGGGCCTCGACGGCGTGCCGGGGTGCGGGTTCCACCTCATCCGCGGGCTGGGCGGGCACGGCTACGGGCGACGCCTCCACGAGCCTCCCTTCATCTCGAACGTCGTCCCCAAGTACCCCGCAGAGTGGCCCGAGGGCCTGCAGTTCTGCGAGGCGGGCACGCTGGTCGCCGTCGAGCCCATGGTCGCGGTCGGCACGGGCAAGATCGCCCAGAAGCCGCGGGAGTGGCCGATCTTCACCGCCGACGGATCGCTCGCGGTGCACTACGAGCACGACGTGCTCATCACCGAGCACGGCCCGCGCGTGCTGACGGAGGGCCTCGACCAGCTCCCCGATGTGGTCGGGTGACCGCGTGGCGGGGCGTCGCCCCGAGAGCTAGCGACAGCTCCGGACAGCTTGTCCCCAGGCGCCCGGGCCGCGCTTTGCAATCGCGGGCCGCCTTGCAACAATCCGCCAACCGCCCGCAACGTTCCGGGCCCCACCACGCGACCCGCTCGGCCCCCCCGCGGCCCGCGCCGGCCATCAGACCAGGACTTCTCCATGTCCGCAAACGGAACCCGTTCGAGCCACGTGCCGAGCACCCCGCGTCAGAGCGCCGTCGCCGCCGCCACCGCGTGGAACTTCAAGCCGGCCGCCGCGACCGCCGAGAGCAGCGGCCACCGCCACCTCGAGCAGCTCTTTGGCGCCGACGTCTTCTCCGAGCGCGTCATGCGCCAACGCCTGCCGGCGGACGTCTACAAGCGGCTGATCCGCACGCTCCATCACGGCGAGCGCCTCGACCCCCAGCTCGCCGACATCGTCGCCGCGGCCATGAAGGACTGGGCCATCGAGAACGGCGCCTCGCACTACACGCACTGGTTCCAGCCCCTCACCGGGCTCACCGCCGAGAAGCACGACGCGCTCACCATCCCCGACGGCCACGGGGGCGTGCTCTTTGCCTTCTCCGGCTCCGACCTGGTCTCGGGCGAGCCCGACGCCTCGAGCTTCCCGTCAGGGGGCCTCCGGGCCACGTTCGAGGCCCGCGGCTACACCGCCTGGGACCCCACCAGTCCCGCCTACCTCTCGCGCACCGACCACAACGTCACACTGTGCATCCCCACCGCGTTCGTCTCCTGGAACGGCGAGGCGCTCGACAAGAAGACCCCGCTCCTCCGCTCCATCGAGTCGCTCTCGGTCCAGGCGATGCGCATCCTGCGCATCTTCGGCACCGACGCCGGTGTCGGGCGCGTGCTCACCACCCTCGGCCCCGAGCAGGAGTATTTCCTGGTCGACCGCAATCTCTACTACGCCCGCCCGGACCTGGTCACGTGCGATCGCACGCTCTTCGGGGCCCGCCCCCCCAAGGGCCAGCAGCTCGAGGACCACTACTTCGGCTCCATCCCGCCCCGCGTGCTGGCCTACATGGCCGAGGTGGAGCGCGAGCTCTACCGCGTGGGCGTGCCCGTCAAGACCCGGCACAACGAGGTGGCCCCGGGTCAGTACGAGATCGCGCCCATGTTCGAGCACGCCAACGTGGCCTGCGACCATCAGATGGTGCTCATGGAGACGCTCAAGCGCATCGCCCCGCGCTTCGGGCTCCAGTGCATCCTCCACGAGAAGCCCTTCGCCGGCATCAACGGGTCCGGCAAGCACAACAACTGGTCGATGACCACGAACACCGGCGTCAACCTGCTCGACCCGCGCGACGAGACGCACACGAACATGCAGTTCCTCACGTTCCTGTGCGCCGTCATCCGGGCCGTCGACCTTCACGCCGATCTCCTCCGCGCCTCCATCGCCTCGGCCAGCAACGACCACCGGCTGGGCGCCAACGAGGCGCCCCCGGCGATCATCTCCATCTTCCTGGGCGACATGCTGACCGACATCGTCGAGCAGCTCGAGACCGGGACGCCCAAGCGCACCATCAAGGGCGGCACTCTGGACATCGGGGCCCGCACCTTCCCGCAGATCCCCCGGCACGCCGGCGACCGCAACCGCACCTCGC
>DASPKO010000312.1:0-9047 GCA_035628055.1 Phycisphaerales bacterium | reverse complement strand
CGAATCCGAGCGGATGCTCTCGGACAAGGGCCCGGTGCCCGAGGGCGATCACGCGGTCCCCTTCGGCCAGGCGTGGCTGCGCACCGGCGACTGGTCCGCCGAGGGCGAGAGCGCCTGCACGCTGGTCTCGTTCGGGCGGCCCGTGAACTTCTGCCTCGAGGCCGCCCGCGAGCTGGCCAGGCAGGGAACCCGGGTGGACGTGCTGGACATGCGCACGGTCCGCCCCCTGGACGTCGACTCGGTGGTCCGGAGCCTCAAGCGCACGGGGCGGATCGTGGTCGTGGACCAGTCGTGGCCCTTCGCGAGCATCGCCAGCGAGGTCATCACGCAGGTGTGCGAGCGTGCCTTCGACTACCTGGACCATCAGCCGCTGCGGGTGAACACCGAGGACGTTCCCACCCCCTACGCCCGCTCCCTCGAGGCGGAATACCTGCCCCACGCCGGCAAGATCGTGCGCGCGGTGCGGGCGACGCTGGGGCAGAGCTGAACAGGGGAGCGGCACCGCATGGACGAGCGGCTCGAGCAGATCCGGAGCGACGCCCTGCGCGACCTCGAGGCCGCGGGCGACCCCGCCGCGCTCGAGAAGTGGCGCATCGCGTACCTGGGCAGCAAGGGCCGACTTAAGGGGGCCATGGAGCTGATCAGGGACGTCCCCCCCGAGGGGCGGCCGGCCTTCGGAGCGGCGCTCAACCAGGTCAAAGAAGACCTGGAGAGCGCCCTGGCCTCGCGGCGCGAGCGCCCGAGCGCGGCGGGGGACCCGGCCGACGCGGCCCGGGCGGCGGGCCCGATGATCGACGTGACCGAGCCCGGGCTGCTCCGCGCCGAGGCCCTGGGCCGCCGGCACATCATCATGCGCGTGCACGACGAGCTGGTGGAGGTCTTCGCGCGCCTGGGGTTCGCGGTGGCCCAGGGCCCCGAGCTGGAGGACGAGGAGCACAACTTCGTCAAGCTGAACATCCCCGCCGATCACCCGGCCCGCGAGCCGAGCGACAACTTCTTCGTCGACGATCCGTCCCGGGTGTCCGCCCCGCGCATGCTCCGCTCCCAGACCAGCACGGTGCAGGTCCGCGTGATGGAGACCCAGGAGCCGCCCATCCGCGTGGTGGCCCCGGGCCGCGTCTACCGGCCCGACACCGTGGACGCGACGCACTCGTTCATGTTCCACCAGCTCGAGGGCCTGCACATCGACCGGGGCGTGAGCCTGGCCGATCTCAAGGCGACCCTCTTCCAGTTCGCACGCGCCTACTTCGGCCCGGAGGCCGAGGTGCGGCTGCGCCCGAGCTACTTCCCCTTCACCGAGCCCTCCGCGGAGTTTGACCTCCGGATCGCGCTGCGCCCGGGGCAGCCACCCAGGTGGATGGAGCTCGGGGGGTGCGGGATGGTGGACCCGGCGGTGCTGGTGGCCTGCGGCATCGACCCGGAGACCTGGACCGGGTACGCGTTCGGCTTCGGCATCGAGCGCCTGGCGATGGGGAAGTACGGGATCCCCGACATCCGCATGCTCTTCGAGAACGACCTGCGCTTCCTCTCGCAGGTGTAGGGCAGCCCGGCCGCCCGCGTGCGGTCGGTCGCGCGCGGAACGCCCGCCTCTGACGTGCGCTCGATCACCGGGCGGCGCGCCGCAGCAGTGCCCAGAGCATGGTCGCGACCCCGAGCACCAGGGCGCCGTTGGCCTGGTGCGCCGTGGTGAGCGCGGCCCTCAGCGCCGGCACCCCGCCGATGCGCCCGGCGCCCGCATCCACCGGGGCCGGCGCGCCCGCGGGCGCATCGGTCATCACGACGGCGAACGCGAGCAGCCCCAGCAGGAACTGCAGGGCGACCACGGCCACGAGCGCGCGGCCCAGGCGCGTCAGCGCGCGCCGGGGACCTTGAGAGGGGTCGGGGTCCGCGTGCCGGGGGCCCAGGTGCGCCGCCCAGAACCCCACCAGCATGGCCAATCCCACCACGACCAGCGCCAGGGCCGCGTGCGCGTACAGGGCGTGCAGCGCCCCCGCCGACCCGATCAGCTTGAGGTGCCGGAAGGAGGCTCCCAGCACGAGCTGCACGAGGGTGGCGTGGAGCAGCGCCGTGGCGAGCCTGGCGAAGCGCGGGCCCCGCTCCAGTGCCAGCCCGGTGGTCGGAATGCCCCGCCACGCCGGCGAGAGCACCACCGCGAGCCAGACCGCGAGCGCAAAGACGACCTGGGCCACGATGCCGTGAAGCAGCGCGGCGTGCCGGCTGTCCTCGAGCACGCGAAGCCCACCGACCACGCCCTGCACGCAGACCAGGGCGAAGAGGATCGGCGCGAGCGTGCGCGCCCGGGAGGGGGCGGAGCGAGTCAGCAGGGTCCGCACCATCAGCACGAGCGTCGACAGCCCCACGAGCGTGCCGAAGAGCCGGTGGCTGTGCTCGAGAAAGCGCTGCGGATCGCTGACCATCAGCGAGACCGGGTAGAGGAACATGTTGGCGCCGGCGCTCCCCGGCCACCCGCGGATCGCCATCCCCGAGTTCGTGCCGGTGACGGCCCCGCCAGTGATCAGCAGGGGGGCAAAGGCGACGCACGTGACCGCGGCGAGCCGCGCCAGCCAGAGGTCGGGCGCCGGCAGCGGCGCCGGGGGGCCCGGGGGCGCGGCGGCAAGCCGCGCGCCCGTCAGGGTCCCGACCAGCCCGATGCAGGCGCCGGCGACCAGAAAGCCCCCGGCGGCGATCACCGCCCGCGGGCGGAGTCCGGAGGCACCCGGCGCGGGCTCACCGCCCGCGGGTTGCTCGGTGAGAAGCGAGCCGAGGATGAGCAGGCCGACCACGGCCGTAATCAGGCCGGCGCCGAGCCCGACCTTGATGGCTTGCGTGGCGGGGACCCGGCGTCCCAGACAGACCGCCGCCAATCCCCAGGTCGCCAGCACGACGGGCCCGCTGACCGGGCCGGGCAGGGCCAGCCCCGGAAGATGCGTGATCCAGGCGGCCACCCACATCGCGATCGCGGCCCCAAGGCCGCAGACGAGGGCGGGTCCGGCGACGATCTCTGGTGCCCGCTCGGCGGGGGTGGGGTGGTTCATGCTTTGGTCGGGTGTGCGATGCTGCCGGAGCATACTCGGCGGGTGAGATTTTTTTCGGTACGACAGCAATTGTTGCCGGACAAGAATGCGTACGGTTGAGGCGTCCTCCGGGCTGGGGGCGGGGGCGTGGCCCGTGGGCGGTTTGAGGCACGAGGGCGCACCGTGTCAACGATCTTCCCCAAATGGACCAACCACCTGCCGACGGCGGTCGCGGTGGGCGGTCTGGGAACGCTCTGCTCGGTGGTCGGGATCGTCTGGTACTACTTCACCCCGAAGTTCTGGGAGGTGGGGTACATGCCGACGCAGCCGGGCTCCGGCTTCCCGCACCACATTCATGTCGGGAAGCTTGGGATGGATTGCCGCTACTGCCACTCGAAGGTGGAGGTGGCGGCGGAGGCGAACATTCCCAACGTCGCGACGTGCGCCGGGTGCCACGCCGAGAACTTCGTGCGCGACGACGTGGTGCAGCCGGCACGGATCCAGTTCGTGCGCGAGGCGTACGCGGCGGACGAGTCGATCCCCTGGCGCCGGGTGCACAAGCTGCCGGACTACGTGCGCAACTTCCCGCACAACGTGCACGTGCGCGCGGGGGTGAGCTGCTACTCGTGCCACGGGATGATCGGGCGGATGCCCGTGGTGAACCAGCGCGAGCCCCTGAGCATGGGCTGGTGCCTGGACTGCCACCGCGACCCGGCGCCGAGCCTGGTGCCGCCCGAGCGCGTGACGGACATCTTCTGGGTCGAAGAGCAGCTCGCGTCCGGGACGGCGGGGCAGCGGAACGTGGCGACGGAGCGCTCGCCGGGGGGCGAGGCCCTGCTGCGGCAACTGCTGGCCCGGCCGCTCTCGCTGATGCCGGAGAACTGCGGGGCGTGTCACTACTAGTCGAGGCGGCGGGCGCCGGGCACGGGGCGCCGGCCAGCCGGCCACAGCACGAGGCACGAGCATGAGCCTTCCGGATCAATGCCCATCGACGATCGGCCCCAAAGCGAAGGCCCCGGCGCGCGCCGGGGCCGTGGTCGGCCCGGCCGGGCGGGCCGCCGGCGGGCAGGCGTACTGGCGGGGGCTCGAGGAGCTGGCCGACACCGACGAGTTCCGCGGGTGGCTGCATCGCGAGTTTCCCGCCGGAGCGTCCGAGCTGCTCGAGGGCTCGCGGCGCACGTTCCTCAAGCTCATGGGGGCCTCCCTGGCCCTGGCGGGTGCGGCGACGCTGCCGGCCTGCCGGCGTCCCGACCACAAGATCATGCCGTACTCGCGCAACGTGCCCGAGGAGACGATCCCGGGGCAGGCGCTGTACTACGCCACGAGCATGCCGCTCCCCGGCGGCGGGGCCGAGGGGCTGCTCGTCGAGACGCACGACGGCCGCCCGACGAAGGTCGAGGGCAACCCGCTGCACCCGATCAACCGCGGGACGAGCAGCGCGTGGGCCCAGGCGTCGATCCTGGGTCTGTACGACCCGGACCGGCTCAAGGACCCGGTGTACACGCTCGCCGATCCGGGAGACCCGCAGGCGCCACGCTCGTGGGAGGACTTCCGCCTCTGGGCCAAGGACCACTTCGCCGCGCACGACGCCGACGGCGGGGCCCGCCTGGCCTTTGTCGCCGACCTGGCCGACGGTCCGTCGCGGCGGGCGATGGTGCGGCGTGTCCGGGAGCGCTGGCCGCGCGCCGCGTGGGTCGAGTATTACCCGGGTGGCGGGCCCGGGGGGCTCGGCGAGGCGGGCGGCGCGGGGCGGCGCGAGCTGCTCGCGCTGCGCAAGGCCCGGGTGATCCTGAGCCTCGACCGCGACTTCCTGTTCGCCGAGCCGGCGAGCCTGCTCTACGCGCGCGACTTCGCCGCGGGGCGCCGGCCCCTGGGCGAGGCCGACCAGATGAACCGGCTCTACGTCGCCGAGTCCCGCTTCAGCATGACCGGGGCCAAGAGCGACCACCGGGTCCGCATGGCCCCGTCGGCGATCCCCTCGCTCGCCGTGGCGGTGGCCCAGGCGCTGGGCGTCCGCGAGGGGCTGGCCGCGCGGGCCCCGGCGGCGCCGGTCGACGCCGACTTCGTGGCCGCGGTCGCCGAGGACCTCCGGGCGAGCCCGGGCGCCGGCCTGGTGGTCGCGGGGCCGAGCCAGCCGGCCGAGGTGCACGAGCTGGCCCGCGCCATCAACGCGGCGCTGGGCAACCTCGGTCAGACGGTCACCGAGGTGCCGGGCGGGAGCGCGGGGTCGGGAACGGAGGGACTGATCGCGCTGGCGCGGCGTCTGGCCGGGGGCGAGATCGGCACGGTGGTCACGCTCCGGGCCAACCCGGTCTACGACGCGCCGGCCGGGCTCGGCTTCGAGGCCGCGTTCCAGAAGGCTCCGGAGCGGATCACGCTCTCGTGCCAGGCGTCGGAGACGGCGGAGGCGAGCACGTGGCGGCTCGCCGGGACGCACTTCCTGGAAGAGTGGGGGGACACGCGGGCCTGGGACGGCACGGTGGCGCCGATCCAGCCGATGATCGCGCCGATCTACGGTGGCAAGAGCGACCTGGAAGTGCTGGCCATGATCCTCGGCGACGAGGAGACCGACGGGCACGCGATCGTCCGCGGGACCTGGCAGCGCGGCCTGGGAGCGCCGAGCGCGGAGGCCTTTGAGAAGACGTGGCGGCGGGCGCTGCACGACGGCGTGATCGCCGGGTGGCCCGCCGAGGAGCCGGAGGCCGCTGGCGCACCGGGCGCGCGCGAGACCCGCCCCGCCCGGACGCTCTCGGCCGGGCCCTCGCCCGCGGCGCTCGACGTGGTCTTCATGGTCGGGATGGTCGGGGACGGGCGCTTCGCCAACAACGGCTGGCTGCAGGAGCTCCCGGAGTTCGCCTCGCGCATGGTCTGGGACAACGCGGCGCTGGTCAGCCCGGCGACCGCTGACGCCCTGGGCATGGTGCAGGACCGGGCGACCGAGAAGAAGAAGTACGCCCGGCTGGCGGACCTGGCGCTGCCGGGCGGGGCGGCGGTGCGCGTGCCCGTGTGGGCGGTTCCGGGGATCGCGGACAACACCGTCGTGCTGCCCGTGGGCTACGGGCGGACGGTGTGCGGGCACGTGGGGACCGGCGTGGGCTTCAACACCTACGCGGTCAAGCCGGGCGCGGAGAGCATGTATGTCGGCGGGGCCCGGCTCACGCCCGCGACGGGCGAGGGGCCGTCGCGGTACATGATCACGACGACCCAGGAGCACGGGTCGATGGAGGGGCGGACGGCGATCGTCCGCCGCGCCGACCTGCCCGCGTGGGAGAAGTTCGGGGATGAGCGGGCGCGGCGCGTGGACCCGTACGGGCGGGAGCTGACGCTGAACTTCGGGGAGCGGCTCGGGGAGCTGGCGCACACGCCGGCGAACGAGTCGATCTATCGCAATCCCTTCAATGACACGCGGGACGAGCCCGCGCCGCACGCGCCGTACGCGACGGGGCCGCAGTGGGGGATGTCGATCGACCTCTCCACGTGCATCGGGTGCAACACGTGCACGGTGGCCTGCCAGGCGGAGAACAACATCCCGATCGTGGGCAAGGCGGAGGTGAACAAGGGCCGGGAGATGCACTGGATCCGCGTGGACCGCTACTTCGTGGGCGGCCTGGAGAGCGCGGACCCGGAGTCGATGACCTTCCAGCCGGTGCCCTGCCAGCACTGCGAGAACGCCCCGTGCGAGACGGTCTGCCCGGTGAACGCGACGGTGCACGGGCCGGAGGGGATCAACTACCAGGTGTACAACCGCTGCATCGGGACGCGGTACTGCGCCAACAACTGCCCCTGGAAGGTGCGGCGCTTCAACTTCTTCGACTACGGCGTCAAGAAGTACAACGGGGCGTACCTGGGCCAGGAGACGCTGGGGCGGGAGCGCGGCCCGGAGAACGAGAACCTGATCCCGCCGCGCTTCCGCGAGCAGCTCGACGAGATCCAGAAGATGGGTCACAACCCGGACGTGACGGTCCGGTCGCGCGGGGTGATGGAGAAGTGCACGTTCTGCATCCAGCGGATCAACGAGGCCCGCATCGAGGTCAAGCTCTCCGACCTGGGGCTCATCCCCGACGGGTACGTCAAGACCGCCTGCCAGCAGGCCTGTCCGACCGACTCGATCATCTTCGGCGACCTGCTCGACCGCGCCAGCCGCGACGGGCAGGGCTCCCTGGCCCGCCAGATGCGCGCCCACGGGCGGTCGTACCAGCTCCTGGGCTATCTCAATAGCCGCCCGCGCACCACGTACATGGTCGAGGTGAAGAACCCCAGCCCCGCGTACCTGCGGGCCCTGGAGGCGCGCGGCGATCACGAGGCGGGCGCGCGGCTGGCGCGCTGGGACGACCCCTTCGGGCACGGCGGGCACGGCGGGCACGGCGGGCATGAGGGGCACGAGGGCGTGCACGACGGCCAGGGGCACCCCCCCGGGGGCGAGCACGGGCCGGGCGGGCACGGGGAGCAGGGGCCGGCTGGGTCCGAGCCCGCGGGGGGGCACGGGCCGGGACATGAGCCGCCCCCGGCCGGCACGCCGCACGCGCGCCGGGGAACGGGGCGGCGCATCGCGCTGACGATCCTCGGAGGGCTGGCATGACGTCAATCCATCCGGACCAGGTAATCGCCGAGCGGTTGAGCGGGCTTCGGCCCGAGCCGCGGCAGCGCGTGCTGGACCCGGTGACGGGGGACGGCACGCTCGTGGACGACCCGGCGGTGCGCCCGCCCCTGGTCCTGAACAACCGGTCCTTTCACGAGATTACCGAGATCGTCTGCGGGTACGCGGAGAACAAGCCGGGGCGGTGGTGGCTGCCGGTCTTCGGGATGACGGCCACGCTCGCCAGCGTGGGGGGCCTGTTCATCCTGTATCTGGTGATCACGGGCATCGGGACCTGGGGCCTGAACAACCAGGTCGGGTGGGCGTGGGACATCACCAACTTCGTCTTCTGGATCGGCATCGGGCACGCCGGGACGCTCATCAGCGCCATCCTGTGCCTGCTGAAGCAGAAGTGGCGGACGAGCATCAACCGCGCCGCCGAGGCGATGACGATCTTCGCCGTGATCTGCGCCGCGACGTTCCCGGGCATCCACATCGGGCGGCAGTGGATGGCCTGGCAGCTCTTCCCGCTCCCCTGGTACAACCAGGTCTGGCCCAACTTCCGCTCGCCGCTCTTGTGGGACGTCTTCGCGGTCTCGACCTACGGGCTGGTCTCGCTCCTCTTCTGGTACATGGGGATGATCCCGGACTTCGCCACGCTGCGCGACCGCGCGGTGCTGGCGATGAGCCGGAGCCCGGACGGCCCGAAGGTGCTCCCGTTCCTGCCCGTGCGGGTCTCGAAAGTCCGGGCCGTGGTCTACGGGCTGTTGGCCTGCGGGTGGCGCTTCAGCAACCGGCACTGGCTGCGCTACGAGCGCGCCTACCTGATCCTGGCGGGCATCTCGACGCCCCTGGTGCTCAGCGTGCACTCGATCGTGTCGTTCGACTTCGCGACCAGCGTGCTCCCGGGCTGGCACACCACGATCTTCCCGCCCTACTTCGTGGCCGGGGCCATCTTCGGCGGGTTCGCCATGGTGCTGCTGCTGATGATCCCGGCGCGGGAGCTCTATCCGAACATGAAGGACCTGGTGACGATGCGTCACCTGGAAAACATGGCCAAGATCACCCTGGTGACGGGGATGATGGTTGGGTTCGCCTACGCGATGGAGTTCTTCATCGCGTGGTACGGCGGGAACGTGTACGAGCAGGCCGCGTTCATCAACCGGGCGACGGGTCCCTACTGGTGGGCGTATTGGACGATGATCTCCTGCAACGTGCTCTCGCCGCAGGTCTACTGGTTCAAGTGGGCCCGCACGAGCCCGGTGGTGATCTTCATCGTCTCGTTCCTGATCACGATCGGGATGTGGTTCGAGCGCTTCGTGATCATCGTCACCAGCCTGCACCGGGCCTTCCTGCCCGGCGAGTGGGGGATGTTCTACCCCACGCCGGTGGACATCATGATCTTCGCCGGCTCGTGCGGGGTCTTCGTGACGCTCTTCCTGCTCTTCCTGCGCTTC
>DASPKO010000311.1:0-13889 GCA_035628055.1 Phycisphaerales bacterium | reverse complement strand
TGGGGGCCGACGTCTACCAGTTCTTCTACTCGCCCGAGGGGTGGCCCAAGAAGAAGAACTGGGCGCTCGAGAACATCCCCTGGCGGAACGAGTGGGTGCTCATCCTCGACGCCGACGAGTACATGACCCCCGAGCTCGCCGCCGAAGTGCACAGCGTCGTCACCGGCACCTATCGCCCGCCCGATGCGCGCAGCGCCGGGTGCGGCGACGGCTACTGGCTCAACCGTCGCTTCATGTTCATGGGCCGGTGGATCAAGGGGTGCGGCTACTACCCCTCCTACAACGTCCGCCTGTTCAGGCACGCCGTGGGACGCTACGAGCGGATCGGCAACCTCGGCGACACCGGCTCGGGAGACAACGAGGTCCACGAGCACGTCGTGCTCTCCACGGGAGAGCCGGGGTACCTGCGGCACGAGTTCCTGCACTTTGCGTACCCGGACCTCTCGGCCTGGATCGAGAAGCACAACCGCTACACCACCTGGGAGGCCTACGCCATGGAGGCCGGCGACCAGGGGGCCGTTCGCCCCTCCCTCTTCGGCGGGCCGATCGAGCGCCGCCGGTGGCTCAAGCGCTTCGCCCGCAAGCTCCCCGCCCGGCCCACGCTGCGGTTCTTCTACTCGTACGTGGTCCAGCGCGGTTTCCTCGACGGCTACCCGGGCTTTGTCATGTGCCGCCTGCTGGCCTGGTACGAGCTCATCTCCATCGCCAAGTACCGCGAACGGGCTCGCGCCAAGATGGCCAAGGCCTTCCCCGACGCCCCGCGCGGAGCGCCGCGGTGAGCCCCGGGCCGGCGCCGGGTCATGGGGTGCTGCCGGGCGGCGCCCCGGCGACCGAGCCGGGCGCCGAGGCGTTGGCGCGCCGGGCCGTCAGCCCGTACACCACGCGGCAGATGCTCGCCCGGGCCCTGTGGAACTCCCTGGGACAGCGGGCCTTCCGCCTCACGTTCCACAACTGGTACCGCACGCGCAACCGCCTGCTCCGGCTCTTCGGGGCGCGCATCGCCGAGCCCGTGCGCCTCCGCCCCAGCGTCATCATCGAGCAGCCCTGGCACCTCGAGATCGGCCCCGACTCGTCCATCGGCGACCGGGCCGTCATCTACTGCCTGGGCCGCGTCACCATCGGGGCCCACGTGTCGATCTCGCAGCACGCGCACCTGTGCGCCGGCACGCACGACCACACCCGCCCGGACCTGCCCCTGCTCCGCCCGCCCATCACGATCAACGATCACGCCTGGATCGCCGCCGACGCCTTCGTCGGGCCCGGCGTCACCGTCGGCGCCGGCGCCATCCTGGGGGCGCGCGGGTGCGCGTTCCGCGACCTGGAGCCCTGGACCATCTACGGGGGCAATCCCGCGCGCCCGCTGCGGGCCCGCGCGCGCTTCGACGCCCCGCGGCCGCCCGCGGGCCGCTAGTCTCCCGCTCCATGCCAGAGACCGCCACCACCCACGTGCCGGAGTTCGGCTACTCGTCCGCCGCCGGGCTCTGCACCGCGCCGTACCTGGGGCCGGCGATCCACGCGCTCCTTCCTCCGCCCGGCACGCACCCGCGCGTGCTCGACGTGGGCTGCGGCAACGGGTACTGGTGCGGGCGTCTGCTGGAGCGCGGCTACCGCTGCGTGGGCGTCGACACCTCGGATGAAGGAATCGCGATCGCCCGGCGCAGCCATCCGGGGGCCCGCTTCGAGCGCCTCGCCGCCGAGCGTGACGTGCTGGAGCGGCTCGGCGAGGACCCCTTCGACGTGGTCCTTTCCACCGAGGTCGTCGAGCACCTCTACGACCCGCGGGCGTGGGCGGCGGCCTGCTTCGCCTCGCTCCGCCCCGGCGGGCGGCTCATCTGCTCCACCCCGTACCACGGCTACCTCAAGAACGTGATGCTCGCGGCGACCAACCACTGGGACCGGCACCACGACCCGATGTGGGACGGCGGGCACATCAAGTTCTGGAGCCGGCGGACTTTGGCGAACCTGCTCGCCGAGGCGGGGTTCGTGAACATCCGGTTCCGCGGGGCGGGCCGCCTGCCCTGGCTGTGGAAGTCGATGGTGCTGGCGGGGGACACGCCGTAGCCGCCGCAGCGGCCGCTCACGCGGTGGCGAGGGTTCCGGCGATCCCGTCCGCGAAGCTCACGATCGGCTCGTATCCCAGCAGCTCGCGCGCCAGGGCGATGTCCGCCACGGAGTGCCTCACGTCCCCGGCTCGCGGCGGGGCGAAGACGGGGTCGGGCCTGATCCCCAGGACGCGCCCGAGCTGCTCGAGCACGTCGAGCAGGCTCACCCGCACCCCCGTGCCGATGTTGATCATCTCGCCGGTCAGCGGGCGCTCGCTCGTCGCTGCCAGCAGGTTCGCCAGCACCACGTTGTCGATGTGGGTGAAGTCGCGGGTCTGGGTGCCGTCCCCGAAGATCGTGGGCCGCTTGCCGGACTGCAAGGCCCGCACGAAGGCGGAGATCACCGCGGCGTAGGGCGAGTCGGGGTTCTGGCGGGGCCCGAAGATGTTGAAGTAGCGCAGGCTCACCGTGCTCAACCCGTAGCAGCGGGCGAAGGTCCGCAGCAGGTGCTCGCCGGCGATCTTGCTCATCGCGTACGGCGACCAGGAGTCGGGCAGATGGCTCTCGCGGCTGGGGAGCGTCGGCTCGTTGCCGTAAGCCGCCGCCGAGGCCGCGAACATGACCCGCGCCACCCCCGCGCGCACCGCGGCGCTGAGGACCCGCTGGGTCCCCTCGACGTTCACGCGGACGCACTCGCCCGGCTGCTCCACGCTCTGGGGCACCGAGACCATCGCCGCCTGGTGGAAGACCCAGCGGCACCCGGAGATGGCCCGCTGCAGGGCCGCGTCGTCGAGGATCGAGGCCTCGATCAGCTCCGCCCCATCGGGCACGTTCTCGCGGAACCCACCCGAGAGGTCGTCGAGGATGCGCACGCGGGCCCCGAGGCCGACCAGCGCCGCCGCCAGGTGCGAGCCGATGAACCCCGCCCCGCCGGTGATGAGCGCGGTCGCGCCGGAGCAGCGGGGGGCCAGGCGCAGGAGTCGGTCGTGCATGGTCTTCGGTCGCGGAGGGGACGGGCGCACGGCCGCGCCCGGCGTCGGATCATTCCCACTCGATGGTCGCGGGGGGCTTGCTGGAGATGTCATAGACCACGCGGTTGACGCCGCGCACCTCGTTGATGATGCGGCTCGAGATCGTGGCCAGCACGTCATAGGGCAGGCGCGACCAGTCGGCGCTCATGAAGTCCTGGGTGTCGACCGACCGGACCGCCACGACGCTCTCGTAGGTGCGGCCGTCGCCCATCACGCCCACCGACTGCACGGGCAGGAGCACCGCGAAGACCTGGCTCGTCGAGCGATACAGGTTGGCGGCGACGATCTCTTCGAGCAGGATCTCGTCGCACTCGCGGAGCACGCGGAGCTTCTCTTCGGTCACCTCGCCGAGCACGCGGACCGCCAGGCCGGGTCCGGGGAAGGGGTGCCGCCAGACAATGGCCTCGGGCACGCCGAGGACCTCACCGAGGCGGCGGACCTCGTCCTTGAACAGGTCGCGCAGGGGCTCGAGCAGGTGGAACCCCAGGTCCTCCGGGAGGCCCCCGACGTTGTGGTGCAGCTTGATGTTCGCCGACTGCCCCGCATGCCCGTGCCCGGACTCGATGACGTCGGGGTAGAGCGTGCCCTGGGCGAGGAAGGTGGCGCCCGGCAGGTCCCGGGCGGCCTCGCGGAAGACGCTCACGAAGCGGTGCCCGATGCGCCGGCGCTTCTCCTGGGGGTCCGTGACGCCGCGGAGGTCTCCCAGGAACTGGGCGCCCGCGTCCACGACGCGGAGGCGGATGCTGAAGTGGTCGCGGAACGTGGTCTCGACCAGGTCGCGCTCGCCCAGGCGCAGGAGCCCCGTGTCGATGAAGAAGCAGGTGAGCTGGTCGCCGATGGCCCGGTGGATGAGCGCGGCGGCCACCGACGAGTCCACGCCCCCGGAGAGACCGCAGACCACGCCGGCCGTGCCCACGCGGGCGCGGATGTCGCGCACGGCCGCCTCGGCGAAGTCCGCCATCTTCCAGGATCCCGTGCAGCGGCAGGCCTCGAAGAGGAAGTTCCGGAGCACGTCGACCCCGTGCGGGGTGTGGGTCACCTCGGGGTGGAACAAGACGCCGTAGAAGACCCGCCCGCGCTCGGTGCTGCGCACCGCGGCGACCGGGCAGGTGGGCGTCGAGGCCAGGACCTCGAAGCGCGCCGGCGCGGACTCGATCCCGAAGACCTGGTCGCCATGCGACATCCACGCGACCGTCTTCTCGGGCACGGCCTTGAGCAGGTCGCTCCGGTCGGTGACGGTCAGATGGGCGCGGCCGAACTCACGCCGCGCGGCCCGGCGCACCTCGGCGCCGAGAAACCGGCAGGCGAGCTGCATCCCGTAGCAGATGCCCAGGACGGGAATGCCCAGGTCCAGGAGCGCCGGATCGAAGGTGGGAGCCCCGGGCTCGTACACGCTCGCCGGGCCCCCCGAGAGGATCAGCCCCTTGGGCGCCAGGGCGCGAACCTCCGCCGGGGAGATGCTCGGCGCCACCAGGTAGGAATACACCCCGGCGTCGCGCACGCGCCGCGCGATGAGCTGGGCGGTCTGGCCGCCAAAGTCCAGGATCAGGACCGGCTCGGCGTGCGCTAGTCGCGGGGCGCCGCTCGGGGTGGTCACGGGTGTGTTGGCGGTGGGCATGGTGGGCCGGGCGATCGGGCTCGACGGGCGTACCCCCGTCCCGGGCATACTATGACGATCGTGCGTTGCGCGGTCGCCATCCTCGTGGGCCTGGGCCCGGTGGGCTGCTCGCGCCCCGAGCCGACGTTCGAGGCGCCGGACCCGGGAACCCGCCTGCGGGCCCTGGAGCGGGCCGTTGCCAGCGACGACCGCCGGAGCATCCCCAACCTCATCACCCTGCTCGACAGCGACGACCCGGCCGTGCGCCTGTTCGCGGTCCTTGCCCTGAGAGACATGACCGGGACGACCATGGGGTACGAGCACGCGGCGCCCGAACAGGAGCGGCGGGCGGCGGCGGACCGATGGGAAGCATGGTACAAGTCGGGCGCGCCCGCGCCCCCTCCCGAACCGGAGGCGCCCGAGCCCCCCGCGGAGTAAGCCGACCGACACGACCAAGCCGTCCGACCGTGGGAGACTCCGGCGAACGCCCGCATGAACGAACGCCCCGAAATCCGCATCGAGATGCTGAGCAACCCGCTGTACCTCAGCGGGGCGCGGGAGATGGTGGCCGCGGTGGCGCGCCGGCTGAGCTTCTCCGACGAGGCGTGCGGGCAGATCGCCCTCGCGGTGGACGAGGCGCTGTGCAACGTCATCCGGCACGGCTACGGTCGGTCCCTGGACCGCCCCATCTGGATCGGGCTCATCCCCGTCGGCGGGGTGGCGGTCCCCGGGTCCAGCACCAACCCGACCGAGGCGCTCAAGATCGTTATCGAGGACGAGGCCCGGCAGGTAGACCCGGAGACGATCCGCAGCCGGAACCTCGAGGACGTCCGCCCCGGGGGCCTGGGCGTGCACATCATCCGGGCCGTGATGGACGAGGTGGCCTACGAGAAGCGTTCCGGCAAGGGCATGCGGCTGACCATGATCAAGAAACGCGTCGACCATCCCGGAGGCGGGCACGAGCCCAACGGCGCCCACGCGGCCGGGACGGCCTGTCCGTGCCCGGCCCCGGCCAAGTCCGGCGCCGCGGGGGGCTCCCATGGCTGAGTTTTCCGGCGACACGCTCACGGTCCGGTGGGAGAACCGGGGTGGAGGGGTCGTGGTGACGCCCATGGGCGACGTCGACCTGACCGCCTCGCCCGTGCTGCGCCAGGCCCTGCGCCAGGTCCAGGCCGGCAAGCCCGCCCGCATGGTGGTCGACCTGGCCCAGGTGCCCTACATGGACAGCTCGGGAGTCGCGACGCTCGTCGAGGCCATGCAGATCGCCCGCAAGAACAGCACGCGGATGGCCCTGTGCGGCCTGACCGACCGCGTGCGCTCGATCTTCGAGATCGCCCGCCTGGACACGGTCTTCACCATCAAGCCCGACGCGCAGGCGGCCCTCGAGGGCTGACGGACCGATCGCCGGGGCCCGGGGGCACCCTCCGGGCGCCTCCCCGCTAGACTCGGCGCCCCATGGCGGAGCCCGGACCAACGCAGCCGCCCCGCCGCCTCACCGCCGCTGTCGCCGGGGTGGGCCAGCGCGCCCTGGACACGCTCGAGCAGGTGGGGGCGGTCACCAACCTTCTGGTGGCGGTGATGGGGTGGATCCGCCGCTGGATGACCGAGCGCCGGGTCCGCCTGGGACGCCCGGCGATCATCTCGCAGCTCGTCCGCGTCGGCGTGCGCTCGATCTTCATCATCTCGCTGGTGAGCGGCTGCGTCGGGCTGATCCTGGTCCTGCAGATGGCCCCGCCCCTGGACCAGTTCGGGCAGCGCGAGCTGGTCGCGAACATCACCGGCGTCGCGGTGCTGCGCGAGCTCGGGCCCCTGATCGCCGCGATCGTGCTCACCGGATTCGCCGGCGCGGCCATCGCGGCCGAGATCGGCACCATGGTGGTGGGGGAGGAGATCGAGGCGCTCGAGGCCCACGCCCTCAACCCCGTCCGCTTCCTGGTCATCCCGCGCGTGCTGGCAACCATCGCCGCCATGGGCTGCCTCGCGGTCATCTCCGACCTGGTGGCGATCTTCAGCGGGATGATCACCGGGGCGGTGGCCCTGGACATCCCCTTCGGCAAGTACATCGACAACACCCTCCGCCAGGTCAAGCTCGTGGACTTCCTCACCGGGTGGGGAAAGGCCCTGGTCTTCGGCATGCTCATCGGGGCGATCGCCTGCACCAACGGCCTGCGCGTGACCGGGGGCGCGGCCGGGGTCGGGCGCGCCACCACACTCACCGTGGTCCAGTCGATCGTCGCCATCATCATCGCGGATCTCATCTTCACCGCGGTCTTCTACGCCCTGGAGCTGGTGTGACGGGGCGCCACCCGGACGGGGCCGAAGGCCCCGCGCGCCGCCGCCGAGGAGGAGCCCCATGACCGCGCCGCGCTTCGGAGCCGTGGCCTGGCACGACCTCACCGTGCCCGACGCCGAGAGCCTCGCCGGGTTCTATGCCAAGGTCGTCGGGTGGACCGTCGCCCCCGTGGACATGGGCGGGTACAGCGACTTTGAGATGAGGGACGCGAGCGGCGGCACGGCGGCGGGCATCTGCCACGCCCGCGGCACCAATGCCAAGCTCCCCCCGCAGTGGCTGGTCTACATCGTGGTCCCCGACGTGCGCGAGGCGGCTCGACGCTGCGCGGACCTCGGCGGCACCGTCCTGGACGGGCCGCGACCCTTGGCGGGGGGCACCTTCTGCGCCATCCGCGATCCTGCCGGGGCCGTCGCGGCCCTCTTCGAAGAACCGCGCGACACCGGCGCCGTCGCTTCACCAACCAGCTCGGCCTGAAGGGCCGTGAGCCGCTCGGCCCAGAAGGCCTTGGAGCGCTCGACCTCGTCGGGCGAGCCCAGCTTGGTGTGGTTGAGCGCCACCTGGCTCTTCCCCGGACCCTTGGCGTAGAAGTTCACGTCGAGGTTCGTCGCGAGCTCGCCGGCCGAGGCCTCCCAGGTGATCCGCATCGACTTGCCCGGCGTCGCCCGGCGGACCACCAGGTCGGCCCCTGGCAGCCAGCGGGCCCGCCGGACCGGATCGTTCCAGGCGTCGAAGAGCACGGCCAGCGGCACGGGCACGGTCTTGCTGGCGTTGCCCTGAAACCTGCCGTCGCACGACTGGTACTTCTGGCGCAGGCCGCGTGCCTGCTCGTACCCCACCGTCACCATCTGGGCCCACCAGTCGCCGACGCCGAACTCCTCGTGGAGCACGAGCGCGATCTCATCGTGGGGCATCCGGGCCGCGCCGGCCCTGTCGAGCACGCGCAGCCAGTGTTCCCAGGCGTGCCCCGTCGCCTTCTCGACGGCGGCGTCGCCGATGCCGGCGAGCCGGCGCGGGGCCGTGTCTCCAGGCGGCGCGGCGGGCTTGCGGCGCGTCGTTGAGCGCGGCGGGGTCGGCATGCGCGGAGTTTACCAGCGCCGGGAGCGCCCGGACGCCTCCTACACGAACGCCTCGTCGCGGAAGCGGATCTCGAGCTCGTACAGGGACTGCACCTGCTCGGGCGACTTGTCGGCGAGGCCCCCGAGACGCCCGAGCAGCCCCGCCGGGTCGTCCGTCGCCAGCTCGGCGAGGCGGCGCCACTTGTGCCCGAGGATGTCGCGGAGCGGGGCGGTGCGGTTGCGGGCGTGCCCGGCCGGGTACATCACCATGCCGCTGTCGAAGGTTCGGCCGGCCGCGTCGGTGATGGCGATCGACGTCGGGATCCCGTCGGGGTACCGGGCGTCGTACTCGGGCCCGCCGTGCTGAAACGTCATCTTCTCCATCAGCGACCGGGTGAGCGGGTGGTTGATAGCGGACTCGGTGAAGTCCTCGGGGAGCAGCATGAGCGTGGTCCAGTCGGCGATGCCCGCCGCCTTCGGTCGGCCGGTCCCGGTGTCGCGCTCCGAGGCCTCCAGGGCCTTGCGGAGCATCGTGCAGACCAGGTAGAGCATGGAGTGGTCGGCGGATTGGCGCGTGTGCGGGTCGCGCTTGGCCGGGTCGCCGATGATCGAGAAGGCCGGCTCGTAGGCGGTCACCACCAGCCTGGCGATGTTGCCCCCGGCGTCGCCGGCGCGGCGCTCAAGCAGCCCCGGGTGGGCGGCGAGAAGATCGATGAGCCCCTGGAGGGCGCCGGCGGACTGGTGCTCGTACAAGCCAAGCTTGAAGTGCATCCCCATGACGGCAAAGTCGCTCCCGGCGCGGCTCAGCACGAGGTCGAAGGGGGAGCGCCCGCCCGGCGTGTCCTTCTTGAAGAGGCAGAAGAGCGCCTCGGGATTGCGGAAGATGTCGCTGGGGCCGATGAACCCGGCCATCGCGCGCTTCATGCACAGAATCGCCGCCTCGGTCGAGATGGCGGCGCTGGCGCCCTTGCTGTCGGAGAGCTGGTGCCCGTGGCGGATGGCGCGGAAGGGCACGTGGTGCGCCACCACCATCCCGATCGCCGACTCGATCTCCTCCGGGGTCGCCCCGAGCATCGCCCCGAAGGTGATCGCCGAGGCGATCGCCCCGTGCATCACGTGGTCGACCTTGTAGGTCTTGAGCGAGAAGACCTCGGCCAGCCGCCCGCGGATCTCGTCGAGCAGCACCATGCCCCGCAGGGCCTCGGCGCCCGGGGCCCCGAGCATCTGCGCCGCCGCCACGGGCACGGCGTAGTAGTCGTTGTGCCCGAACTCGCCGGCGCGGTGCTCCGGTCGGTCCTGGCTGTAGCCGAAGTTGGTCCCGTTGGAATCCCACTCGCGCACCGCCGCGGTGTTGGCCAGCACGGCCTTCTCGCTCTTGACGCGGACGGGCGCCCCGAACACCTTGGCCCCGTGGAACCTGGCCCGGCCCAGGGTCGGGTGCCGGTCGGCGCCCGGGGCGTTCGCGTACGCGAGCGCTTCGGCGCGGAGGATGGTCGGGGCGTTCGTCCGCAGCGCGAGCGCCGAGAGGCCGCACAGCACCGCGTCGGTGTGGAACATCTCGGTCCGTTCGAGCACGCCGGCCTCGGGCCGGCCCGCGCCGGAGCCCTGCGACATGAACGCGATGGCGAAGTTCGCCAGGCCCAGGGCCTGGTTCGTGTCCGCCGGAAGCGTGACCTGCTCGGGGAGGCTTGACATGGTCGGGATGGCCCTGGTGGAGGCGATGCCGCGGAACGCGCGCGGCCGCGAGAGGGGCGCAACGGTACTCCCGCGCGCCGCGGAAACCAAAGGTGTCCGGGGGCGCGGCGCGGGCTATTCGCGCCCCGGGGCGCCCGGGGGAAGCGGGGCCAGGCCCGCATAGCGCCGGATCCCCCAGCGCCCCGCGTAGATCGCCGGGGTGAGCAGCACCGCGAGGGCGAACTTGAGCCAGTAGCCGGTGAGGGCCATGCCCACCACGTCGCCCAGCGGGGCCGCGCCGCGTCCGAGCAGCCCCGGGATGACCGCGAAGTACAGCCCCGTCACCGCCAGGCTGTCAAAGAGCTGAGAGACCACGGTGCTGCCCGTCGCACGCAGCCAGACGGCCCGCCCGGCCGTGAGCCGCTTGAAGAAGCCGAAGAGCACGACGTCGAGCACGGACCCGAGGAGGAAGGCCAGCAGCGACGCGACGTACATGAGGGCCGAGGCGCCGAAGACCGCCTCGACCTCGGCCTGGGTGGCGGTGTTGGGCACTCCCTCCCACGCGGGGACCTTCCGGGCCACCCAGAGGATCAGGAAGGCCAGCACGCCCATGGCGAAGGCGAGGAAGATGACCCGGCGCGCCCCGCGCCGCCCCCAGTACTCGTTGAGCAGGTCGGTGAGCACGAAGGTGATGGGGAAGGAGATCATCCCGACGCTGTGCTTGATCACCCAGGCGTGCCCCCAGGCCTCGCCCAGCTCGATGCGGAAGAGCTTGACGCCCACGATGTTCGCCAGCAGCAGCGCGGTCACGTACGCGGCGGCCAGCACGAGGTAGACGAGCCGGGCCCGCTCGCCCGGCGCGGGGTCCGGAGAACGGGGGACGGTTGCCCGGGGGTGCGCGGCGGACGTTGACACGGCGCGAGCATACCCGCAACCCCCCGGACCGCCGCCCGGGACGCCCGGGCGGATTCGCCAGGCCGCACCGCCCGCACGCCGGGCATATCCGGCGCCGTTTACCAGCCCGCCCCGCCGCGGGGCTGGTCGCGCCCCGCCATGAATTCGACATTCCATGATTGAGGGCCGCAGGGGCGGCCGAACCGAGCGCCGGCCGAGCCCGGCGCACAAGGACCGACCCATGAGCACCTCCCCAGCACCCCGCAGCCGTCTGGCCCGTTTCGGAGCGCGCGCCGCCGTGCTCGCGGCCCTCGCGGGGTCCGGCCTCGCTGCCGCCACCCCGCCGGGCCAGGGCGAGTCCGGAAACCCGCCCTCGGGCGAGCCCAACACGCGGACGCTCTACGGCGTCTTCCGTGATTTCCGGGCGCACAACGTTAGCAACGGGCACCCGGACTTCGGCACGACCCCGACCCGCGGGCGGGCGACGTACTACGGCATGGCGGCGGACACGCTCGACGCCGAGGGCAACCCGGTCTTCGCCAGCACCGGCTTCAAGGTGCTGACGCCGGCACGGGACTCTTCCGGGCGACCGATCTGTCCGCCCCGGCCCTATCTCGAAGCCCGCGTCGGCGACCAGCCGCCGTTGGTCGAGACCGTGCCGGGCGGCGCCTGCACGACCGCGGCGAACTTCGGGCAATGGTTCCGGGACGTGGCCGGGGTCAACACCACGTACCAGTTCCCCATCACCATGGTGCGGAATGAGACGACCGGCATGTGGGTCTTCGACAACGACCTGTGGACCCAGCACGCCCACGTGCCGGGCTTCGGCGGGAACAAGGTCTACGAGTACACGTATGAGCTCGAGACCACGTTCGTGTACGACGCCGAAGGCCAGCAGGTGATCACCGTCGGCGCCGACGACTTCCTGCTCCTGTACATCGACGGCAAGCTCGTCGCGGACCTGGGCGGCAACCACGTGATGCAGGAGCAGGACGTCGACCTGTCGCGCCTCACCTGGCTGCAGGACGGCCAGACCTACTCGCTGAAGATCTTCTACGGCGAGCGCAAGAAGGTCGACTCCTGGTTCAAGTTCGTAACCAACATCGAGCTGGGCTACGTCTCCCCACCCGAGACCAGCGGGCTCTACGACTGATCCCGGGCCACCGCCCCAGGCCACCCGACCACTCCCGTCATAGGCACCCGCCGGGCCCCCGCACGACCGAGTGGTCGTGGCGCGGGGCTCTAGGTTTCGGGCGGGAGTGGCCGGCGGGCTAGACGCCGGTCGAGCCGAAGCCCCCGGCGCCGCGCGCGGTCGGCTCCAGGCTGGCGACCAGGCTCACGCGGGCCCGGGCGACCGCCGCGATCACCATCTGCGCGACGCGGTCGCCGTGGCGGATCGTGAAGGCGGCGCCCCCGTGATTGATGAGGGGAACCATCACCTCCCCGCGGTAGTCGGCGTCGATCGTGCCGGGCGAGTTCACGAGCGTGATCCCGTGGCGCGAGGCGAGCCCGGAGCGTGGGCGCACCTGGGCCTCGTACCCGGGCGGCAGGGCCATGGCAAAGCCGCACCGCACGGTGACGATCTGACCGGGCGGGATCACCACGTCGTGCTCGGGGGCGAAGGCGTGCAGGTCCAGGCCCGCGGCCAGGCCTGACTGATACGCGGGCGCCCGGGCCCGCGGGTCGAGCAGCACCAGGCGAAGATCGGGCGTGGGGTCGGCCATATGGCCGCGAGCCTATCGCGGCCCGCGGCCGGCTAGTTGTCCGTGCCGTGGGACCCGGCCGCGATCATGTCTCCCTCGATCCCGCCCTCACGCGCCAGGTCGGCGCGGAGCTGGTCGATGGCGCGGTCCAGCGAGTCGACGACCTTGCGGGCCTGGGTGACGGCGTTCTCCATCGCCGACCGCCCCGTCACCTTCTTGAGCGTGTCCTCGCGCTTGGCTTCGGCCAGGGCCCGCTCGCACTCGGCCTTGGCCTGGATCAATCCCTGGATCACCGCCTCGGCCCGGTCGCGGGCGGCGACCGTCGCCCCCAGCAGCTTCCTGACGTCGTTGGTGTTCATGCTGGTCCTCTCTGCGCCTGCCGCTAATCCCGCCCTGGCGAAGCCTGCAACTCTATTCGGAGCCCGGGCACGCCCGGCTTGGTCCGAGCGCCGACTTTGGTGCACGTCCGGTCCGGTAAGGTTCGCAGCGGGGCCGGCGGGGCGGGCGGGGAACGCTCGGGGCACGGCTCCGCCTGGGCTCCGGGCGGGTTATCAACTGGGAAGCCCATCCGACAGAAAAGGGACCGGCACTGCGCGCTCCCGTAGACCGTCTGCCGGCTAGCCCTCACCGGGCCGGAGACCCGGCACGTGCCGGCGCAGCGCCGCCAGCACCGCCGCCCGGTCCTGCCCGTGGCGGACCATGGAGAGCTCGGCGACCATCTGTGTGACCCCCAGAGGGTCCTGGCCCTCGGGGGCCGGGCCCGCCCAGGCGTTGATGCCCGGGAAGGGCGTGCCCCCCAGGGCCTCGGCCGGATAGGCGAGCTCCTCGTGGAGCTTCTCGCCCGGGCGAGCGCCGGTCATGACGATGTCGATCGCCGGACCATCGCGCGAGGGCGGGGCGGCCCCCGGCCCCTGGACGATGCGCGGCACCAGGCCGTGGGCGCGCACGAATCGCTCCGCCAGGTCGAGGATGCGCACGGGGGGCCCCATGTCCAGCACGTAGACGGGGGCGCCCCTGGCCCCGTCCGGGGCGATCGCGGCGCTCTGGATGACCAGGGCCGCGGCCTCGGGGATCGTCATGAAATACCGCGTCATGCGCGGATCGGTGACGGTGATCGGGCCCCCCTCGGCCACCTGCTGCGACCAGATCGTCAGCACGCTGCACGCGCTCCCCAGCACGTTCCCGAACCGCACCATGCTGCACCGGGTCGGGGTGCCCGCGCGGCCCCCGAGCCAGCGGACGTACACCTCCGCCAGACGCTTGGTCGCGCCCATCACGCTGGTGGGGTTCACCGCCTTGTCGGTCGAGATGAGCACGAAGCGCTCGGCGCCGACGGCCACCGCGGCGTCCGCGATCGCCTTGGTCCCGAACAGGTTGTTCGTCACCGCGTGGGCGGGATGGTCCTCCATGAGCGGGACGTGCTTGTGAGCCGCGGCGTGAAAGACGACCTGGGGCGCGGTCTGCACCAGATGGCGCAGCGTCTGCTCCGCGTCCACGACGTCGTGGAGGATGGCCCGGCGCGGCACGTCCGGGAAGCGGCGCGCGAGCTGCAGGTCGATCTCGAAGAGGGCGTTCTCGGCCCGCTCCATCAGGATGAGCT
>DASPKO010000310.1:0-2121 GCA_035628055.1 Phycisphaerales bacterium | reverse complement strand
TTCAGGCTCTTGACGTCGTCGCGGCTCACGCGGCCCCCGTTCCGGCCGGGGCGGCACGGGCCCCCGAGAGCGCCCCCTTATCGGGTCCGGCCGCGGCGCGCCCCCGGTACACCCGGTCCACCTCCGCGAGCTGCTCGGGCGTGTTCACCGAGAGCACGTCCTCGGGGGGGACCGCGGCGATCACCTCCACCGTCTTGCCGGCGCGCAGGAGCAGGGCCGGCACGTCCGTGACGTAATACTCGCCGCTGAGCTTGTTGGGTGTCACCTGCAGCAGCGTCGAGAAGAGCTCGCGCGCGTCGAACACGTAATACGAGGGGTTGATCTCCCGCGTCAGGAGCTGCTCCGGCGTCGCGTCCTTGTGCTCGACGATCTGCTGGAAGGCCCCGGCGGCGTCGCGCACGATCCGCCCGTACCCCGCCGGGTCCTCCACCACGCTCGTCGCGAGCGTCGCGGCCGCCCCCGCGTCGCGATGGGCTCCGAGCAGCCGGCGGAGCGTGGCGCCGCGGATGAGGGGGCCATCGCCCGCGAGGACGAAGACGTCGTGCCCCGGCTCGGCGGTCTCGGCGTGGAAGAAGCCACGGGCGCACTGCACCGCGTGCCCGGTGCCATGCTGCTCCTCCTGCACCGCGAACTCCACGTCGCTCACGCCGGCCCTGGCCAGGGCGCCGCGCACCAGCTCCTGCTTGTAGCCCACCACGAGCACGACCTTGCCGCATCCGGCCTCGCGGCAGGCATCCACCACGGCGCACACCATCGGGCGCCCGCCCACCTCGTGAACCACCTTGGGAAGATCCGAGCTCATCCGCGTGCCCTTGCCGGCGGCGAGGATGATCGCGCCCGGGGCGGCGCGCGGGGGGGCGGCGGACGGGGCGGCCTGCGGACTAGAGGACGGAGCGGTCATGCCCGAGCGGGCCGGACGCAAAGCCGGGGCGCTGACGTGGACGCGGGTGACCGGCGCACGCGGGTTCCGTCCGCCCGCACCGGGCCGGACAGGCGAAGCTGGCCGACCAGGATTCGAACCTGGACAAACAGAACCAAAATCTGCTGTGCTACCGTTACACCATCGGCCAGTAAGCGCGGGTTCGCGCGGCGGCGCAGCCTCCACTCTCTGGCGCGCCGGTCAGACCTCTGGCGGCGCGCGGACCACGGACCGGACCAACTCGCGGTCCGCGGCGGAAGCGCCCGGGTCGGGCGTTCGTGGCGGGGGCCGCGGCACGGGTGTCCCGGACCATTGCCCCGCGGAGGCGGGGCGGCCGGGACCGGAGCTGGACCTTCCATCAGCCGCGATGGGAGGGCCCCTGGTCCTGCCTCGGCCTCGAGGGCGGCTGTGCCAGCCGCGAGGCGTCCGTCAGAACCGGCTCCAAGGGGATCGAGCGGGCAAGTCTAGGGACCGGGTCGGGGGAGTCAATGCGGAGCCACAGGCCGGTCGTGGAGGCGGTGCCGAGCGTGCGTGCCGCCGGGCCGGTGCGCGACCCGTCACCTTGCCGGTTCAGACGCCCCGCCATGGCTCTCCATCAGCCGCTCGACCGCGGCGATCGCCCGCGCCGTCTCCGGGTGCGCGCCCGCGTCGGGCCGGGCCAGCTCGATCGCGCGGGCGCACTTGGCCACCGCCCGCCGCAGCTTTTTCTCGCGGTCGCGCTCGTCGAGGGAGCCCACGTCGCAGAGATTGTCGTGCACGTCGGCGAGCTTGACCAGCCGGGCCCGCCAGTCGGCCTCGGCCAGCCGCCGGTCGTACTCGGGCTCGCGCCGCGCCTCGGGCAGCGACATGTTCTTGGTGAGCGCCGCCACCAGGTCCGCGACGCTGCCCCCGAACTCCTTCTTCAGGTCGTCGTAGTCGGTCCGGGTGTCCTCGATGGCGTCGTGCAGCAGCGCCGCCGCCAGGGCCTCGGGGTCATCGAGCCCGAAGATGTCGCGCACCGTCATGGCGACGCGGAAGGGATGGGCGATGTACGGCGTGGTGCCGTCGCGGCGGGTCTGGTGCTGGTGCACCCGCGCCGCGAAGCTCGCCGCCTCCTGCCACAGCTCGGTCCCCATGCCCCATGCTACCCGGGCAAGGGCCCGGCGCCCGCGCGAGGGGCGCGCCGCTCACGCCATGGTCTCTTCGCCCACGAGCACGCGGCA
>DASPKO010000309.1:0-8738 GCA_035628055.1 Phycisphaerales bacterium | reverse complement strand
CGCCGACCTGCGCCTGCTCAGCCGCGGCCCGCTCGACGCCGCCGACCTTGACCCCGTCATTCCCGCTCCCCAGCCCGTGCGGATCGACCCCGCGGGCGGGCCGCGGCGCGTTCACGATGACATCTTCGGGGACGGCACGCTCCCCCCGCCCCAGCCCGTGCGGAGCGGGCGCTCGTGAGGCGCCCCGCGCGGCTCCTCCCGGGCCGGCGGCTGGCCGGCGCTCCCGCGGGCCCGGCGGTTCCCGCGCGCGCCCGCGGCCACTGGGCGGAGATCGCCCGGCAGTTCTCGGCCCTGGGGGGGATCTCCCTCACGCCCGACCAGGCCCAGGCCCTGGCGACCATGCCCGCCTCGGACCTCGAGCCCTGGGACTCGCTCCTCTCGCTTCTGGCCCTCGACGAGCACACCGGGCTCTCGCTGCTCGCGCGGCGCACGGGCCTGCGCTTCGAGGGCGAGCCCCGCCTCCACGAATCGGCGGCGCGCTTCTACGAGCTGGTCCCCGGCTCGCTCGCCCGCGAGCGTCTGGTCGCGGGCCTCGAGTCCGACGGGCACGTGATGACCATCGCCACGGCGCAGCCCATGCAGCCGGCGGCCTTCAGCCTGCTGGAGGACCGCCTGGGCATGCCGGTGCGCGTGGTGCTGGCGCCCCGCGCCGCGGTCGTCAACCTCATCAACCGGGGGTACGAGCAGAAGCAGGACCTGGTCACCGAGATCGTCGAGGAGCTGCCCCTCGACGAGCGGGCCATCCAGTCCGCCGCCGGCGCCGCCCAGCAGTCGACCGACCTGCTCCAGCTCGCGCGCCAGACGCCGGTGATCCGCCTCGTGAACATGATCCTCTTCGAGGCCCTGCGCCGCCGCGCCAGCGACATCCACGTCCACCCCATGGAGGAGCGACTGGTCATCCGCTTCCGCATCGACGGGATGCTCACCGACGCCTTCACGCCGCCCCTGGCCCTGGCCCCCGCGATCTCCAGCCGCCTCAAGGTCATGACCGAGCTGGACATCGCCAACCGGCACAGCCCGCAGGACGGGCACTCCACCGTCCGCCTGGGGAACCGCAAGGTCGACATCCGCCTCTCGGTCATCCCGACGGTCTACGGCGAGCGCATCGTCCTGCGGCTCCTGGACCAGACCCAGACGCAGCTCTCCCTCGACCAGGTCGGCATGAGCCGCGAGATGCAGGCCGACCTGGCCGACCTGATCTCGCGCACCACCGGCATTATCCTCGTCACCGGCCCCACCGGCTCGGGCAAGACCACGACGCTCTACGGGGCCCTGGGCAACGTGGACCGCGCCAGCCGGAACGTCATGACCATCGAGGACCCGGTCGAGTACCACCTCGAGGGCATCAGCCAGACCCAGGTGAACGTCAAGCGCGGCGTGACCTTCGCCGCCGGGCTCCGCGCCCTGCTCCGCCAGGACCCCGATGTGATCCTCGTGGGGGAGATCCGCGACAAGGAGACGGCGCAACTGGCGGTCCAGGCCTCGCTCACGGGCCACCTGGTGCTCGCCACGCTCCACACCAACGACGCCCCGGGGGCCATCCCCCGCCTCATCGACGTGGGCGTCGAGCCCTACCTGGTGACGAGCACGCTGCTGGCGGTGCTCGCCCAGCGCCTCGTTCGGCGCCTCTGCCCCGTCTGCGCCGGGACGGGCCTCTCGCCGGCCGGCACCGAGGCCGCCGCCAGCTTCGCCGCCCCGACGACCTCCGGGCTGGCCCGCTGCGAGAAGTGCTTCGGCACGGGCTATTTCGGGCGGCTGGGCGTCTTCGAGATCATGCGCGTGACCGACGACCTGCGGCGCGTGACCGTTCAGGGGAGCGACGCGGTCTCGCTCGCCGAGACCGCCCGCGCGGGGGGCATGCGCACCATGATGGACGACGCCATGGACAAGGTCCGCCTCGGACTCACGACCGAGTCCGAGGTGAACCGGCTGCTGCGCTAGGGGGCCCGCTCTCCCCGCCCGCCCGGGGGAGCCCGCGGACGCGCCTCTAGAGTTTCGTGGTGCACGCCCCCGGGGAGATCCCATGACCACGACACCAGGCCGAGCGCCGCAGACCGGCGGCTCGCAGATCGAGTCGGTGCTGCACGAGGACCGCGTCTTTGCGCCGCCGCCCGCGGCCTCGCTGGGACTGCAGGCGTGGCTGGTCGGCTCGCTCGAGGAGTACCGCCGCCTCCACCGGCGCTCGCTCGCCGACCCGGAGGGCTTCTGGGCCGAACAGGCCCGCGCCCTGCATTGGTTCCGCCCGTGGGACCGGGTGCTCTCATGGAACCCGCCGGACGCCCGCTGGTTCGAGGGCGGCACCACCAACATCGCGTACAACTGCCTGGAGCGGCAGATCGAGGCCGGGCTCGGCGAGGCGCCGGCGATCGTGTGGGAGGGCGAGCCGATCGGCCCGGGCGGGCCGGAAGTGCGCCGGCTGAGCTACCGGGAGGTGCTGCGCGAGTCCTGCCGCCTCGCCAACGCGCTCGGCGCGCTGGGCGTGCGGCGCGGCGACGTGGTGACCATCTACATGGGGATGGTGCCGGAGCTCCCGATCGCGATGCTCGCCTGCGCGCGGCTCGGGGCGCCTCACTCGGTGATTTTCGGCGGGTTCAGCGCCCAGGCGATCGCCGACCGCGTGAGCGACGCCTCGTCGCGCGTCGTCATCACCTGCGACGGGGCGTGGCGGCGCGGCAAGGTGGTGCCGCTGAAGCAGAACGTCGACGCGGCGGTCGCGCAGCTCGCGGCGGGGCCGGGGGGTGGGGCCCGTGTGGACCACGTCATCGTCCTCAAGCGCTGCGGCAATGCCGTGAGCATGGAGCCGGGACGCGACGCCTGGTGGCACGAGGCGGTGGCCCGGCAGAGCGAGTGCCGCGACCCGGAGCCGGTCGAGAGCGAGGAGATGCTCTTCCTGCTCTACACCTCGGGCTCGACGGGCAAGCCCAAAGGGATCGTGCACACCACCGGCGGGTACATGGTCTACGCCGCCACGACGGCCCGGTACGTCTTCAACCTCGTTCCTCCGCCGGGCCCGGGCGGGGGCGGCCCCGGGGCCCCGGCGCCCACCACCGCGGCCGGCGCTCAGCCGCTCTATTGGTGCACGGCCGACCTGGGCTGGGTCACGGGGCACTCGTACATCCTCTATGGCATCCTGCCGACGGGCGTGCCGACATTCATGTACGAGGGGGCCCCAAACTTCCCGGCCGAGGACCGCTTCTGGGACATCATCGCGCGGCACAGGGTCACGCACTTCTACACGGCGCCCACCGCGATCCGCGCGTTCATGAAGTGGGGCGAGCAGTTCCCGTCACGGCACGACCTCTCGTCGCTCAAGGTGCTCGGCACGGTCGGCGAGCCGATCAACCCCGAGGCCTGGATGTGGTACAGCCGGGTGATCGGCGGGGGAACGCCCACCGCCGCGCGCTGCCCGATCGTCGACACCTGGTGGCAGACCGAGACGGGCGGGCACATGATCACGCCGCTCCCGGGGGCGATCCCGACCAAGCCGGGGTCGTGCACGCTCCCGTTCTTCGGGATCGACGCCGCGGTGGTGACCGAGGACGGGCGGGAGGTCCCGGCGAACACGGGCGGGCTCCTGGTGATCCGCCGGCCCTGGCCGGGGATGATCCGCGGCGTCCACGGGGACCGGGCCCGGTTCATCGACACCTACTTCTCACGCGTCCGGGTGCCGGGGTGGGAGCCGGCGGGCTCCGCGGGCGGCGCTCCCGGGCACGCGGAGGGGCCGGCCTCACGCGACCCGGCGGTCCGGCTGACGGGCGCGACGCCCCTGCACACGACCGGAGAGCTGCGCCCGGCCCCCGGGGAGGGCCCGGAAGCAGAGCAGGTGGCCCCGAGCCCGCTGGCGACCGCGCTAGCCGCCGCCGGCGGCACGGGAATCGGAGGGCACCAGCCCGCCGGCACCGGACCGGGCGGAGGGGCGCCCAGCACCGGCACGCCGGGAGTCCAGCGCCCCTGGGGTGGGGCGCCCTCGCCCTATTACTTCACGGGGGACGGCGCCCGCCGCGACCCCGACGGGTACTTCTGGATCATGGGGCGGGTTGACGACGTCATCAACGTCGCGGGCCATCGTCTGGGGACGATGGAGATCGAGTCGGCGCTGGTCTCGCACCCCGCGGTAGCGGAGGCCGCCGTCGTGGGCATGCCGCACGACCTCAAGGGCACGGGCATCGCGGCCTTCGTGAGCCTGAGGCCGGTGAGCGACGCGGGGGAGGGCGCGTCCGCGCGGGGCCCGCGCGAGATCGAGGGGCTGCGGGCCCGGTTGGCCGAGCACGTCGCGGCCCAGATCGGCGCGATCGCACGTCCGGACTGGATCCGCTTCACCGAGGCCCTGCCCAAGACGCGCTCGGGGAAGATCATGCGCCGGCTGCTGCGCGACATCGCCGCGGGCGTCACCCAGACCACCCAGGACACCACCACCCTCGAGGACTTCTCGGTGCTGGCCAAGCTGCGCGAGGCGCAGGAGAGCTGACGGGAACGGGCACGCGTCAACGCGCCGGACCGTGACTCGGACGGCGACCCCGGGGCCCGCCCGGACGGGAAGACCCCGCCCGTACGATTGCGCCATGGCCGACCTCTTCGCCGGGCAGCGCGAGAAGGCCCGCCGCGAGGCCGAGCCCCTGGCGGCGCGCCTGCGCCCGCGCACGCTCGCCGAGGTGGTCGGGCAGCGGCACATCCTGGGCCCGGGCAAGCTGCTCCGGCGGATGCTCGACGCGGGCACGCTCACGAGCGTCATCTTCCACGGCCCGCCCGGCACGGGAAAGACGACGCTGGCCGAGGTGATCGCGAACCACCTGGACCGGCACTTCGAGCGCGAGAACGCGGCCGCCGTCGGCGTGGCCCGCATCCGCGCCATCCTCGACGAGGCCGAGGCCCGGCTGGCCTCCTCGGGACGCAAGACCGTCCTGTTCCTCGACGAGATCCACCGGTTCAGCAAGTCGCAGCAGGACGTGCTCCTGGCCGACGTGGAGCGCGGGCTGATCACGCTGATCGGGGCGACGACGGAGAACCCGATGTTCGCCCTCAACTCGGCGCTGATCTCGCGCTCGACGGTCTTCCGCTTCGAGCCGCTGAGCATTGACGAGGTGATGCAGGTGCTGCGGCGGGCGCTCGCGGACCCCGGGCGGGGGTACGGGCGGCTGACGGGGGCCAGCCCCCCGCGGCTGGTCGTCTCGGATGACGCCCTGAGCGCCTGGGCGGTGGCGAGCGACGGCGACGCCCGGCGCGCCCTCAGCGCGCTCGAGGTCGCGGTGCTCTCGGCGCGCGGGCAGGAACCGGTCGTGATCGGGCGGGCCGAGGCCGAGGAGTCCATCCAGCGCAAGCTCGCCGTCTACGACGCCCGCGCGGGCGGGGACCAGCACTATGACGTCATCTCCGCGTTCATCAAGTCGGTGCGCGCCAGCGACCCGGACGCGGCCCTGTACTGGCTGGCGCGCATGCTCGAGGGAGGTGAGGACCCGCGCTTCATCGCGCGCCGCCTGGCCATCCTGGCCTCCGAGGACATCGGCAACGCCGATCCGCGCGCGCTCTCGCTCTGCGCCGCCGCGTGGGAGCTGGTGGAGCGGATCGGGATGCCCGAGGCCCGGATCACCCTGGCCCAGGCGACCACCTACCTCGCGCTGGCGCCCAAGAGCAACGCCAGCTACGCGGCGATCGAGGCGGCCCTCGATGACGTGCGGCAGGGCCGGACGGTTGCGGTGCCGGTGCCCCTCCGCGACCGGCACGCGCCCCGGTCGGAAGGGAGCCCGGTCCACGGCGCCGGTTACCGGTACACCCACACCGAGGGGGCCTTGGTGCCGGGCTATGGGCCGGTGGGAGGGTCCGAGTTGCCGGTCCTGGGCCCTCGTTATTACCGGCCAACCGAACACGGGCAGGAGGCCGAACTCCGCACCCGCCTGGAGGCGATCCGGGCGGCCCTTGGGCTGGACGGAGCCCGGGGCGATCAGCCGGACGAGACCCGGGCACCCGACTAAGCACTTTCGTTCCGGGCGTGCCCGGCGGCCCGGCCGTCCCTTCTACGCAAGTTTTTTGGAACCCGGGAGGGCCCAGGGAGCGGATGGGCGGCATACTGCAGTCTGATATGCTCGGATAGGGAGCCGGCCCGGGTGGTGGCCGGTCACTCTTTGCCGCCCGCGGCTCTCGCGGCCCGGCCAGCGCCCCGAATCATCAAGTCATCAAGAAGGAAGCATGGGTATGACAATGCGCGTGGTGTCGTTTGTGGTAGTTCTCGCCGGGTGCGCCATCGGTCTGGCGGGCGCGATCGACCAGGCCGGCTCGGCGAAGGCGGCCAACCCGGCGGCGGGCGTGGGAGGCGAGGTGCAGGGCGAGCTGTTCCTCGACCTGCGGACGGGGCGGGTGGACACCGCGCGGCCGGTTGGGGGTTTGGAGAAGCTAGCCGGTATTGCCAAGGGGCCGTTGGTGATTCAGCTCACCGGGCCGATGCGTCCGGCGTGGCGCGCGCGGCTGGAGGCCGCGGGCGTCCGGCTGGGCGACTACCTGCCCAACAACGCCTGGATCGCCTGGGTGGACCGGGCCGACGGGGCGCGGGTGGCGGGGCTGGAGTTCGTGCGCTGGCACAGCCCGTTCCAGGACTCCTGGAAGATCGAGCCCGGGATCGGCACCCGCGACTACGTCGAGCCGGCCCGTCTCGAGCTGGCCAAGGCCGGCAGGGTCGCGGTGGTGGTCACCCTCTTTGACGGCGCCCGCTCTGGCCCGGTCGCCGAGGCGATCCAGCGGCTCCCCGGGGGGGCGGTCTACTGGCGCGTGGAGCTCGACGGCAACGAGACCATCTCGGCGGCACTCAATGCCGACCAGGTCGCCGTGCTGGCGCAGCGGCCCGATGTGCAGTTCATCGAGGATGCGCCGGACGTGGCCCCGCGCAACGACAGCACGCGGTGGATCATCCAGAGCAACATCAACACCCCGGCCCCGTTCCTCCCGCTGTGGGACGCCGGGCTGCACGGCGAGGGGCAGGTCCTGGGCCTGCTGGACACCAAGCTGGACCGGAATCACTGCGCCTTCTCCGACACGCAGCCGATCGGCCCGCTGCACCGCAAGATCGTCGCGTACAACACGAGCCTCGGGGCCTCCTCGCACGGCACGCACGTCTGCGGGACGTCGGTGGGCGACAACGGCACCGGGGCCAACCGGGGCATGGCCTACCTGGGCAAGGTGGCGTACAACGACATCCCGAGCTTCGGCGAGGCGCCGGTCTTCAACAGCCTCACCACGCACCACGGCCAGGGCGCGCGGGTGCACACCAACAGCTGGGGCAACGACGGCACGACGGCCTACGACGCGATGTGCCGCGGCTTCGACAACTTCCAGTGGCTCAACGAGGACGACATCGTCACCCTCGCGGTCACGAACCTGAGCCAGCTCAAGAACCCCGAGAACGCCAAGAACCTGCTCGCGGTCGGCAACTGCGCCGACGCCCCGAGCCAGGGCAATCACTGCACGGGGGGCACCGGCCCCACCGCCGACGGGCGCCGCAAGCCCGAGATCTACGCCCCCGGGTGCAACACCAACTCGGCGGCCTCGGGCACGGCCTGCGGGACGTCGAGCCTCACGGGCACGTCGATGGCCACGCCCGCGGTCGCCGGCATCGCCATGCTGACCCACCAGTACTTCATGGACGGGTTCTACCCGGGCGGGGTCAGCGGTGGCGGCGAGGCCTTCACCCCCTCGGGAGCGCTCGTCAAGGCGATGCTGCTCAACTCCGCGGTCGACATGACCGGCATCACCGGGTACCCGAGCAACCAGGAGGGATGGGGCCGCCTGCTGGCCGACAACGCCCTCTTCTTCTCGGGCGACGCGCGCAAGCTGGTGGTGCAGGACGTGCGGCACGCGCAGGGCCTGGTCACGGCCGGGTCGGCCAGCACGGCCGTCGCGGTCCTCTCCTCCTCGCAGCCGCTGAAGATCACGCTCGTGTACTGCGAGCCCCCGGGCGCGGCCAACGCGGCCAACCCGGTGATCAACGACCTGGACCTGGTGGTGACGGCCCCGGACGGGACCGAGTACAAGGGGAACGTGTTCGCGGCGGGGCAGTCGGCGCCGGGCGGGACGCGCGACACCAAGAACAACGTGGAGCAGGTGCACCTGACCTCGCCCGTGCCCGGCTCGTGGACCGTGCAGGTCAACGGCGCCGCGGTGAACCAGGCGATCCAGGGGTACGCGCTGGTGATCACCGGCGACGTGCAGGGCGGGCCCGCGGGGATGACGATCGCGCTCGACGGCGCCGTCCCGGGGCTGGTGGCGCCGGCGACTCCGGTGAACGTCAACGTCCGCGTCCGCCCGGGGGACGACACGGTCGTCGCCGGCTCGGAGATGTTCCACTACCGGCTCGGCCCCTCGGACCCCTTCACCAGCGTGCCCCTCACGCTTGTCTCGGGCGACCTGTACACGGCGACCGTCCCGGCCGCGGCGTGCGCCAGCGCGCCGCAGTTCTACGCCTCCGCCGAGGGCATCACCACCGGCGTCCGCACCACCCCTCCCAACGCGCCCACCAACACGTACGCGTATGAGATCGGGGTCGTGACCACCACGACCGTGATGACGGAGCACTTCGCCGGGCTCCCGCCCGGCTGGGCGACCACCGGGATGTGGCACCTCTCGAGCGGCTGCGCGGTGAATCCGCTCTGCGACGGCCCGTCCTGGATGGCGTACAACCAGGAAAGCACCTGCCTCTTCAACGGCGGCACCAGCACCGGGGACCTGACCAGCGCCCCGATCACGCTCCCGTC
>DASPKO010000308.1:0-4608 GCA_035628055.1 Phycisphaerales bacterium | reverse complement strand
ACCGCTCGGCGCTGGCCGAGGCGCGCACGTGCTCGGCGAGGGCCGTCGACGGGGCCGCGCGTGGCGCTGCCGGGGGCGAGGCCGGCGGGGTCGCGGCGGGGAGGAGAGCGGCGGGGAGAACGGCCAGAAACAACCGGGTGGCGAGCATGCCCGCACTGTACCGCGGTGCCGGTGCCGGCCGGCTCTCCGACTACCATCTGTCATGGCGCTGGCGCCGACCAAGGTCCTGGTGGCGATGTCGGGCGGCGTGGACTCCTCGGTCGCGGCGGGGCTGCTGCGCCGGGCGGGTCACGAGGTCGTCGGGTGCTTCATGCGCCTGGGAGCGCCGGGGGAGACGCTGGAGGAGGAGACGGGGGCGGGGCCGACCAGGATCGGGCACAGGGGGTGCTGCTCCGTTGGCGATGCGGCGGACGCCCGGCTGGTGGCGGCCGAGCTCAACATCCCCTTCTACGTCCTCAACTTCCGCCGCGACTTCGCGCGGGTGATGGATTACTTCGCCGATCAGTACGCCGCGGGCCGCACGCCGAACCCGTGCGTCCGCTGCAACGACTGGCTCAAGTTCGGCGTCCTCCGGCGCTACGCGCGGCGGATCGGCGCCACCCACATCGCCAGCGGGCACTATGCGCGCATGATCCCGACGCGCCGGGCCGACGGCTCCCCGGGGCACGGCTCGCTCTGGCGCGGCGTGGATCGCGGGAAGGATCAGTCGTATGTCCTCTTTGGCGTTCCACGCCGCCACCTGGCGCGGATGGTCCTTCCGATCGGGGGCATGGAGAAGCCGCGCGTGCGCGAGCTGGCGGCGCGCCTGGGCCTGCCGGTTTGCGACAAGCCCGACTCGCAGGAGATCTGCTTCGTCCCGGGCGCCGACTACGCCCCGGTGATCGAGCAGCGGCACCCGGAGCTGGCCCGCGCCGGGGGAGGCGAGATCCTCGACGCCGCGGGCCGCGTGCTGGGCCGGCACCGCGGCCACCATCACTACACCATCGGGCAGCGCCGTGGCGTGGGCCTGGCCCTGGGCTATCCGATCTACGTTGTGGGCAAGGACCCGGCCCGCAACACGCTAACGGTCGGGGCCCAGGCCGACCTGCTGGCCGGTCTCTGTCACGTAGGCGAGGCCAACTGGCTGGTGGGGCCCGGGCGCACGCGCGGCGAGTTCCGGTGCCTGGCCCAGTACCGGGCGCACGGCGACGCGGTGCCCGCCCTGGCGTGGCGCACCGGCCAGGCCGCGGGGCCGACGCCCTCGGGCCGACTCGGGAGCTTCTGCGTGCGCTTCGAGTCGCCGCAGCCCGCGGTGGCGCCGGGGCAGGCGATCGTGCTGTACGACCCGGACCGTCCCGCCCGGGTGCTCGGGGGGGGCTGGGTGACGGAGGCGACCAGGCCCGGAGGGCCGCTCCCCGGCCCGCGGGCCGGCTGAGGCTCGCGGGAACCCGCGTGGAACGCGATCCGCACCCGCTATCCTTGGCCCATGCCACGCGCCAACCGCGAGACCGCCACGTCAGCCCCGCGCAAGCCGGGCGCCACCGCCAAGCCCGACCGGCCCGACCGGCCGGCTGGCGGCCCCCCCGCGATCAACGTCGACCTGCTCAAGCGGCTCTGCGAGACGCCCGGCGTGCCGGGGCGCGAGGAGCGCGTCCGCCAGCTCATCGAGCAGGAGGTCCGTGGCCTCTTCGATGAAGTCTGGACCGACCCTCTGGGCTCGCTCATCTGCCGGCGTGGTCCGCGGCCCGGTGGCAACGGCTCGCGCCCCGCGGCCAGGGCCAACGGGACGAGACCGACCAAGGTGCTCCTGTTGTGCCACATGGACGAGATCGGCTTCTACGTCAAGGGGATCGAGGAGAGCGGGTTCCTGCGCGTCAACAACGTGGGGGGCTTCGACACGCGGAACCTCTTTGCGCGCCGCGTGCTGGTGTGCACGCGGAGCGGCGACTACCCGGCCGTGCTCACCCCGGGCGGGCGGCCCGTGCACATCGCCAGCGACGAGGACAAGAAGAAGATCCCCGAGGTCAAGGAGTTCATCGTCGACCTGGGCATGAGCGCCGAGCGGGTGCGCGAGCTGGTGCGGATCGGCGACTACGTGGTGCTCGACGAGCCGCTGATCGAAGTCGGCGACAAGGTCGTCTCCAAGGCCCTGGACAATCGCGTGGCCTGCTGGCTCGGGATCGAGGCGATCCGCCGGCTCGACGCGTCCGGGGCGGGGCACGCCTGCGAGCTCTTCGTGGCGTTCACGGTGCAGGAGGAGGTTGGCCTGCGCGGCGCCAAGGCGGCGAGCTTCGGGGTCGACCCCGACATCGGCGTGGGGCTTGACGTGACCCTCTCCTGCGACACCCCGGGCGTGCCCTGCGACGAGTGCGTGACCAACCAGGGCCGCGGGTTCGGGCTCCACGTGATGGATTCCTCGTTCATCTCCGACCATCGCCTGATCGACGACATCGAGGCGGTCGCGGAGGCCAACTCCATCCCCTGCCAGCGGACGATCCTGCTCCGCGGCGGGCAGGACGCGGCGGCGGCGCAGCTCGCCACCCGCGGGGCCCGGGCCGTCGGCATCGTGGTCGGCACGCGGTACATCCACACCGTCTCGGAGATGGCCGACAAGACGGACCTGGCGGCGGCGCGGGACGTGCTGGCGGCCTGGCTGCCGACCATCCCCTAGCAGGGAAACTGCCCCGGTATCCGGTTGGTGCCCGTCGGCGGCGTCGCCGGGACGTCGCGGGCGGCATTAACGCGCTGCGTCGCGCAAGCCTTACCGGGTCCGGCACTTGCGGTTTGCCTTCCCCGTTGATCGCGCCGCGGCGCTCTCGAGGAATCTGCGCACCGCATGCGCGGCTGACCGGGATTCATCCGCACCCGGCTGAACCCTGCTCGCGACCGTCCCGTAGCTGTGCCGTTCTCGCCGCGTGAGGTCGCACCCCCGGGAGGCCGCCGAGCGCCGGCCGGCGCCGGAGCCTCACGCGAAGCAACAACGGAGGCCTGGATATGGCCGCGTGGTTCCAAGAGCTCGACGAGCTGCTGCGGGCCCGGCGGACGGTGCCGGAACTGGTCTCCGAAAGCGGTCGCCTGCTGCCGCTGCGGGTGTTCTTCCCGCTCGCCGTCGGGCTCGGGGCGCTGTACGGCTTCTTCATGGGCTGGTACGGCCTGATCGGGCCCGAAGAGCCGCGCGTGATGCAGCTCGTGGCGTCGACGGTGAAGGTGCCCGCCCTCTTCCTGCTGACGCTGCTGGTGACCTATCCGTCGCTCTACGTGTTCAATGCCCTCGTCGGCTGCCGGCTCAGCTTCCTCGCGACGCTGCGCCTGCTCGTGGCCGCCGTGGTCGTGAACCTGGCGGTGGCCGCCTCGTTCGGGCCGATCCTGGCCTTCTTCACGCTCAGCACGACGAGCTATTCGTTCGTGGTCCTGCTCAACGTGGGTCTGCTGGGCATCGCCGGGGTGGTGGGCCTGGGATTCCTCCTCCAGACGCTCAAACGCCTGGCCCGGGCCCAGGGCTGGGTCCGGCCGACCGGCACCGAGCCGAGCTGGCGACGCGCGCCCGAGGAGCACCGCGCGGCCCTGGAACGCGCACCCGGCGCGGACGAGCTGGGTCCCCGCTCGCCCACCCTGGTCTTCAACATCTGGGTGGTCATCTACGGGCTGGTCGGAGCGCAGATGGGGTGGTTGCTCCGTCCGTTCATCGGACAGCCCGGGGCGCCTTTCACCTGGTTCCGGCCCCGTTCCGGCAACTTCTTCGAGAGCGTGCTGACCCACCTGGAGCGCCTGCTGGGAGTCTGAAACGTGCCGGTCTTGCCGATCCTGCTGGCCCCGGCCGACCATCTGCTGCGCGGCGTCGGGGCGTTCGACCCGCGGCGCGTTCTGACGCCGCGGCTTCGCCCCCTCGTGCTGATCGCCGCCTGCTTCGGAGCGCTGTATGGCGGCGTGATGGGGAGCTACAACCTGCACGCCCCCGAGCGTCTGCTCCAGGTCGTGTACTCGGCGATCAAGGTCCCGATCCTCCTCGCTGGGACCACGCTGGTCTGCCTGCCCGCGTTCTTCGTTCTCAACTCGGTGGTGGGCCTGCGCGACGATTTCTCCCGCGCCCTGCGGGCCATCATCGCGGGCCAGGCCACGCTGGGCGTCTGCCTGGCGGCGCTGGCGCCGCTCACGCGCCTCTGGTACTTCTCAGTGCCCGGGCACGACGCGGCGCTGCTCTTCAACGCCGCCATGTTCGCGCTCGCGGCGCTGGGCGCCCAGCGGGTGATCTTCCGGTGGTACGGCCCGCTGCTGCGCCGCGACCCGCGGCACCGCGCCCTGTTCGTCTCGTGGTTCGCCCTCTACGGGTTCGTCGGGATCCAGATGGGCTGGATGCTCCGCCCCTTCGTCGGCTCTCCCGGCCTGCGGGTGACGTTCTTCCGCCCCGAGCCCTTCACCAACGCCTACGTCGTGATCGTGCGCCTGGTTTTCGGCTCCTGAGCCGGTCGCGGACCGACGGTCGGCGGGCCCGGCTCGAACCGGGGGGCCTTGACTCGGCGTGCCAATGCCTTATACCTAGGCCGGGCGGCACAGCCGAACGAGGCAGCACGATGCAAGGTTTTCTCGGGCGACAGAGCGCATCCCTGGGTCTCCTTCTCTGGAGCTCTG
>DASPKO010000307.1:0-7583 GCA_035628055.1 Phycisphaerales bacterium | reverse complement strand
CGGAAGGGGTTGGTCACCTGGATCGCCAGGACCTGCCCCAGGAAGTCCGGGTTGGTCGCGTCCACGTCGCCCCGGATCGAGACCCGCCGGCTCGCGGCGGGCTGGTCGACCCCCGGGTCGAAGATGCCGTTCCCGTTGATGTCGTCGTAGTCGCCGTCGCTGTCCCCACCCGCGTTCTCCGGGGTGTCCGTGTAGATGTGGAACATGGCGGCCTGGACGACCACCGGCTGGGCCTCGATGCCGATGACCTCGATCGCGTCCGGGCCGAGCAGCGTGTCCCCCGGCTGGGCGAGGTAGAGCTCGCCGTTGCCATGGGCCGCGGTCAGGTCCAGCACGCGCGGGTCGGTGACGCTCGCGAAGGCCTGGCTCGTGGTCGCGGTCAGCCCGTCACGCAGCAGGACCATCAGCCGCGTGGGCTCCTCGCCCACCGCCTCGATGTCGGCGGGGTCGTCGCGGTCGAACGAGTCGATCAGGTTCGCCACCAGGTGGGCGGCGCACCGGGCCGCCAGCTCCGGCCCGCGGTGCCCGTAGAAGAGGGTGCGCGTGCTCGCGTGCGTCGCGGAGGCGGTGTCCCAGGCGCTCTCACCGCTCGCCTCGATCCGCGCGTAGGGCAGGAGCGCGTCGGCCACGCCCCGGTAAAGCGCCTGGAGCGAGGGGTTCGTCGGGTCGGTGGCGGCCCGCAGGGCCTCCTCGGCCGAGAGCCGCACGTCCAGCGGCCCGAGGCCCACGTCGTCCGGCTCGGAGGGATCGAGCAGCCGCGTGCGCAGCGGGCGCGCCCCGCTGTGCGTCGTGAGCAGGGACCGGGGATTGGCCAGCCCGGCCAGAATGTCGCGCGGGAGGGCGGCGCCGCTGGGGTCCGTGCCCACGGGGGGCCATCCCTTGCCGGCGTGCTCGACCTCCGGGCCGCGATTCGAGCGCATGGGATCGAAGTTGTCCAGGCTCGCGTCGGTGTGCTTGCCGCCCAGCACGCGCTCGAGGGCGGAGTACCGGCTCGCGTCGTTGCACCCGTGCCGGGCGCGCAGCTCCAGCTCGTCCTGCAGCCCGAAGCCGCGGGCGATCCCGACCTCGGTGCCGGTCATCGCGAAGCGCTCGGCGGCGGCGCGGGCCAGGTAATAGGAGGCCTTGCCCATCTGCGGGGTGGCCGCGACGGCGTGGGGCATGGGATTGAGGCTCGGGGCCGCCCCGTTGTTGTCCGGGTACACCAGGGCCGGGTCGTTCGGCTCGCGCCCCAGCAGGGCGTGGCGCAGCCACGTCGCCCCGGCGCGCCCGGCCTCCAGGGCCGTGTCGCGGTCGTAGTTGGTGTAGTTCGCCGCCGTGTTGGCCGCGGCGTTGTTGTACTCGTCGTAGACCCCGCCGTAGATGTCGTACCAGTCGCTCATCGCCAGCAGCCGCGCCAGGTCGACCTCGGCGGGGGTGAGCCCGCTGGGCAGGTGCACGGGGGGCGTGCCGGCCAGCCCGGGCGTGAGCGCGTAGTCGGTCGCGGTGTTGACGTTCACCATCGCCGAGCAGTCGACGATCCGCGCCGCCACCAGCAGCCGGGCCGGGCCCTGCGCGGGGATCACCGGGATGTACTCGTCGTCGGCGGTGCTGTTGGTCGGGCCCGGCGCCCAGCGCACCAGCTCGGTCCAGCGCGCGTCGAGCATGCCATCCCCGTCGGCGTCGGCCCACTGGTTGGAGATGTGCCGGTAGTCCCCGGGCGCGTAGTACGGCGTGCCGCTCGCGTTGGGCGCGCCGGCGGGGCGATAGGCGTAGCGCTGATTCCGCGTGAAGAGGGCCGGGGTGTTGAGCGCGGCGGCGTTGGTCTGGACCGTGGCGGCCCCGTTCGCGGCGGTCATCAGGCTCAGGCCCGAGCTCGTCTGCGGGGCGGTCCCGGGCCCCGTGCCCGTGCCCGGCGCGGCGTGGAAGTTGTTGCGGAGGTTCGCCCGGTTCACGAACCAGCCGTTGGGCGCGATGTTGGAGATCTGCGGCCAATCGACGAAGGTGGTGTACAGGGGCGTCCCGTAGGGGGGAGGGTCCGCGGTCGCCGGGTCGAAGAGCGCCGCCCAGCCCGGCTCGTGGGAAGCCAGCCACGGGTCCGTCCCGCGGCCCGCCGGCGTGAAGAGGGTCTCGCCGGCGGCGGCGTTGGGGCTCATGGAGCGGGCGCTCCCGTCCACCGAGGGGTAATCGAACTGCTCGGTGGAGCGGATGCGCGCGTCGGGGTTCGTCGGGTCGCGCGGGTCCTGGATGCTCACCGTCGTGACCGCGTCGTCGGCGATGATGCCGGCGATGTAGTCGGCGATGGCGCGGGCCTGCGTCTCGATGCGGACCTCGCGCTGCAGGGCGGCGCTGGTCCGCCGGTCGCCCTGGCCGATCGCCGCATAGAGCACCGCCACGATCGCCAGCAGGGCCAGCACGCCCATGACCATCAGCAGCACCGAGCCGCGGCGCTCCGCCGAGCGCCGGCGTGGCGCCGCCGGGGCCGGGCTTGGGGATCGGGGGCGGGTTTGCATCTCGAGCCTCGCTTGCTGTGCGGCCGCGTGGGAGCGGCGCCTAGTTCTGGCGGTCCTGCGGGACCTCGAAGACGAACTGGTAGGGCTGCTCGTACTGCGGGTCGGCCTCGTCGGCCAGCCCGATCGTCACGCGGAGCAGCTTGGGCCAGGCCCAGGGGATCGTGTCCGGGTCGTTCGCCACGTCGCCCTGCCCCGGCTGGTAGAGCCCGTCCCCGTTGACGTCGACGAGCAGGCGCGGACTCAGGCCAGGGATGTCCGGGTTCTCGGCGTCGCCGGCGTGGGCGGGCCGGAAGGTCGGATCGAGGTACCCGAAGTACGAGTACGCCAGGTTCTGGTACGCCCCGGTCTGCCGGAGCGTGTCCGCGTCATGAATGAGCCACTGGTTGATGGTCCGCGCCACGCCCGGGCCCACCTTGCGCCGGTACGTGAGCCGGGCCCGCGCCGGGTTGGGCGTGACCGCCGGATCGCTCACGTACGGCTCGGCGAAGAGGGGTTCGCCGGTATCGTGGGCCGCGTTGCCATTCTGGTCGTCGAAGCGCTCCAGCCCGTGCCAGATCAGCTCGCCCGGGGCGTAGCGGTCGTCGAAGTTCGGATCGTTGAGGTCGATGGGGTTCGTGTTCCCGAAGGACCACTCGACGATGAAGTTGGTGCACCCCGGCGCGATGTTCGACGCCGTGAGCATCATCTGGTCCGTCCGCTCGTAGCCGCGCTGCGCCGCGGGCCAGCCCAGCCCGAGGTAGTTGGGCGGGGCGAGCTCGGTCCGCCGGCGCCGGCTGTCGGCGGCGAAGGCCGCGTTCGGCGGCCAGGTGGGCCCGTCGGATTCCGCGGGCAGCGCCTGCCGCATCCACCCGTGCATGAGGTCGACCGCATTGCCCGCGATTGGCTCGGGGCCCCAGGCCGCCGGGTCGTCCCACTGGAAGTCCGCCGCCACGGGAACGCCGGTGAGCGGATCGGTGAAGTCGCCGGGCTCCAGCGGGCCATCGACGCCCGCGCCGGCGGCGTAGGGGTCCCACGAGACGGGCCGGCCGCCCAGGACCATCGCCCGCACCTCGGCGAGCGAGGTCGTGGCGATGTCGATCACGCCGGACTCGAAGACCGGGCGCTCGGGGGGGCCGTCGCGCACCAGCTCGGCGTCGGTCGGCATCGGCGCCGCCGCGTCGTCCGGCCAGAGCCGGGCGATGTCGCGGAGCACGTGCGCGGCCGCCGGCTGCAGGGCCACCTGGAGGTCGCTGTCGAACTCCTCCCCGTTCTGCGGATCGGCCCCGCCGGTGGGGGCGGGCACGAGCGGCCCCTGATCCACGTCGGCGCTCAGCGCCAGCAGCGTCTGGTCGCGGAGCAGGACCCAGCCCGACGCGTGCCCGTTCGTCCGATCGCCCGCCTGCCCGAGGTACGACGGGGTCGGGGCCCCGGCGTGGTCCAGGGCGATCGGGTTGTCGGTGTAGAACGCGGTGTCGGCCGGGTTGTAGCGGACGCCGTGCCCGTAGTAGACCCGCGCCTCGCTGGCGCGGGCCACGCGCCCGCGGTGGATGGGCTCGCGGCGCGTCTCGAAGTCCCCGTGCGCGAAGAAGACCAGCTCGTCGATCCGTCGGGGGCGGTGCCCGAAGGCCGGCTCGCCCGGGTACAGGGGCACGTTGGCCCCGTCGGCGGCCTTCTGGTTGCGCACCAGCAGGAAGCCGTCCCGCGTCATCGCGGCGATGTCCGCGCGCAGCCGGCGCTCCAGCAGCGCCGCGTACTCGCCGAACCGGCTGACGCGCCGCCCGGCACGCACCGTGTCGCCCGTGGCCCGGAAGATCTGCGAGATCCCCACCGCCATCAGCCCGACCGCCGCCACGGCGATGATCATCTCCAGGATCGTGAAGCCGGCCCCGCGACCCCGCCTCACGCCACGCCTGGCGCCGCGACCGGTCATGGCTTCACCGTCCACAGAATGACGTCCGCCGGCACCTGCGGCGTGAAGACCACCTGGCGGATCATCCCGCCGGTGCCCCCCACCGGCGTCGCCTGGTCCTCCTGGATCCACGCGGGCACCGGGGGCGAGACCCGCACGAACGGCTCCCCGTCCTCGTCCATGTCCGCCGCGACCACCTCGTACACGTTCCCGAGGTTGTCGACCAGCCGCTGCCCCACCTGGGCCAGGAGCTGCCAGCGGATGCGCATCGGGTCGCTCGGGGTCGTCGGCGGGGGCGTCGCCGCGACCAGCCGGTCGCGGAACTTGTGCTCGTCGTCGGCGGGATCGAAATGGAACGCCACGTCCATGGTGACGGGCGCCGCGTAGGTGCCGGTGCCGTCGCCCGTCGGCAGGCCCGCGGCGCTCACCCCGACCGGGAGGCGCTCGTCGGCGGCGGGGAGGCCCGGCCCGTCGGTCAGGACCTGCCCGAGCGTGAAGCCGCGGGGGACGCGGATGCGCGGGTCGAGCCGGCGCACGAAGACCGCCACGCGCAGCGCGTCGTTCCGGTCCAACGCGTCGCCGTCACGCACGCGCTGGATCGCGTAGTCCCAGACGAGCTGGGGGTCGACCCCGGCCAGGCCGCGGGGAAAGAGCCGGTCGGCCACGGGCATGATCGCGAGCTGGTTCCCCGCGTTGGCCTGGTCCCAGTCCAGGTTGATCACGACCCCGCCCTCCGCGTCGATGTCCGGCACGCGCCAGGCGTTGATCCCGTCCGGGCCGTGCCCGAGGAAGGGACGGTTGGCCGGGCTCGGGCCCAGGCCCCCGACGGGCGTGGCCGCGTCGTCGCGCCAGCGCGCCCAGACCGTGCGATCGAGCGATTGCAGATTGCTCAGGACCGCCTTGGTCGACCCGGAGGCGAGCGCCCCCATGGTCGCCTCGCTCCCCAGGCGCTGCTGGCGGATGACCACCGGGAAGATCGCCCCGATGCCCAGCAGCCCCAGGGCCAGGATGAGCACCGAGATCATGATCTCGATGAGCGAGAAGGCCGCGGCCGCCCGGGCCACGCCGGCGCGTCGTGCTCTGCTTGGCCGCGTCATGGCTGCACCTCCGTCTGGATGGGCCGGGCGGTCGCCAGGTAGCGATCGACCATGAAGATCCGCGCCGAGGGCCGGTCGCCGCGGCGGGCGTCGGGCGCCCCCTGGAAGGCCCCGCGGTCCAGCACGCCGTCGAAGTTCGTGTCCCCCTCGATCCACTGCCGCGCCCGGCGCGACAGCTCGTCGGGGGCCACCGAGGCCGGCACCAGCTCGGGGTTGTGCGTCGCGGGCACCGCCGGGTCCGGCGCCCGGTAGAGCGACCCGGTCTGCCGGTCCAGCCGCGCCCCGTATTGACCGAGGGCGGCGGCCAGCTCGGCCTCCTCGTACAGGACGACCTGGGCCACGGGGCGGGCCAGGACGCTGTCGGTGGCGGTGTCGCCGACCATCTTGTCCGCGAGCATCGCCGAGTCGCGGTCCGTGAGGACCAGCCGCACCCAGCGCTGCAGGCTCGGGCTCTGGTCCGGACGGTGCGTCGACCAGGGAGCGTCCTCGCGCAGCAGCGGGCTCGGGCGCGGGGCCACCAGCATCACGTCCCGCCCGCTGGTGACCATCTCGCCGGTGCCGGCCTTGAAGCGCACCACGAAGCTCTGGCGGTGGGCCCCGTCCTGGTTCACGTCCGAGCCCAGCGCCTCCACCTGGGTGCTCCACACGCTCCCCAGGTAGAACCCCGTCTCGGGAAAGACCCAGTTCGGCTCCCCGGGGGCGTAGCGGGCCCCGCCCGTGCCCGCCTCGTACCACGTCGCGTCGATCGACCCCGGCGGCGCCAGCCCGCGCACCATCCAGCCCTGCGGCAGCACCGTCGCCTCGGCGCCGGGGGCGGGCACGAACACGTCGCGGCGCAGGCGGCCCGTCCCGGGGATGCGGTCGTCGATCTCGCCGGCCTTGAGGTAGGGGACCATCGTGAGCCGCCCGCCCGGCTCGAAGAAGAAGCCCAGGGCCGCGTCCGCGTCGCCGGTCGACCCCACCGCCGCGTCGCGCGCGCCCTTCAGCGCCGCCCCCAGCAGCCCCTCGGCCAGGGCCGACTCCGAGGAGCTGACCATGGCCCGGAACATCGGCACCGCGATCCCGATCAGGATCGTGATGACCACGATCACGACCATCAGCTCCACGATCGTGAAGGCGCGGCGCCCGCGGGCCCCGATCCCGCGCAGCCCGGCGGTGGCGTGGCGCGCGGCGCTCATCGGCCCAGCTCCGTGAGATTGTCCTCGTTGCCCGGGTCGCGCGCGTCGACGTCGCTGAGCGTCTGGTCCGGGCCGGCGCTCACGATCGCGTACTGCGCGCCCGCCAGCTCCGGGCTCCCGGGCGGGTTGCCCCCCAGCACCGCCGGGATGTTGTGCCCGTTGTTGGTCTGGGCCGTGGCGTTCTCAACCTCCCCCGACGCGGTGTAGCGCGTGGCCCAGCGGTAGTACCGGATCGGCTGGAGCCAGCGATCCCGCAGGCGGACCTGGTAGGTCCCCGCGCTCACCACCCGCTCGTGGCCGGCCTTGGCCGGGTCGAAGAGCGCCGGGTAGGTCCGCCCCCGCTGGCTGAAGACGATCCGGTCGCCGGCACGCACCGGGGCGGTCAGCCCCGCCCCCAGCACGCCGTCGATCGGCTTGCCGGTCCCGTCGTCCTCGTCGAGCACGCCCATGAGGAAGTAGGTCAGGCTCAGCTCGCTGTGCCGGGGCTCATTTGCGAGCACCTCCCCGCGGAGGAAGTCGTCCCCGCGCGTGTTGGGCTGAAGCCGCCCGTCCTGGGTCACCACCGGGTCCGCGTCGTTGACCAGGGGGGGCGGGTAGCCGAAGTCGGTCTTGAACTGCTCGCACCCCATGGCGAGCGACCGCAGGAGCTGCTGCTCGGCCGCGAGCCGGGAGCCCCGCGCGACCCGGGCCGCCACCACCGAGACGACGCTCACGAGCATCGCGATGATCACGATGACGATCACGGCCTCGACGAGCGAGAAGCCCCGCCCCGCCGCCCGCCCGCGTCCCGCGCCTGCGCTTCGCATCGCCTGCTCCTTGCCCGGACCGCCCCGGGGCCCGGCGCCGTCACAGCGGGCTGCTGCCCTTGTTCCCGCCCTGCAGGGACTCGATCATCGCCACCAGGGGCATGAACATCGCGACCACGATGGTG
>DASPKO010000306.1:0-12290 GCA_035628055.1 Phycisphaerales bacterium | reverse complement strand
TGGAAGGGCTGGGCGGCCTTGGGCTATCCGGCGAGCACGGGGGCCCAGCCGTGACCCGAGCGGATGCCACGGGCCACGCGGGGCGCGAACCGGCCGTGGACACGGGCGGACCGCCGGGCCGGTCCGGCGGGGCGGTGTGGCCCTGGGTCGCCCTGGTGCTGCGCCTGGCGCTCGCCGCGGTCTTCCTGCTGGCCGCCTGGATGAAGCTGCGGCCCAGCCCGCGGGCCCTGGCCCCGAGCGGGCCGAGCGACTTCGCCGGGGCCATCAAGGCCTTCCGGCTCGGCCTGCCCGACTGGGGAATCCGCCTCGCAACGTCGGCGGTGCCCTGGACCGAGGTGATCTGCGGCCTGCTCCTGATCGTCGGGCTGTGGACGCGCGCGGCGGCCACGGTGGCGGCGGCCCTGCTGATCGGGTTCACCGGGCTGGTGATCTCGGCGCTGGTGCGCGGCCTGAACGTCAAGTGCGGGTGCTTCGGGGACCGTGGTCTGATCTGCGAAGGGGCCGTCGACACGTGCAAGGTCTTCGAGAACCTCCTGCTGGTCAGCCTCGCGGTCGCGGTGGCGATGACCACGCGGCACGTTCTGGCGCTGGATCGGGCGCTGGCGCGTCGGGCGCCGGGCGCGTAGCTCTGGACCCGGTCGGGGCCCACCCCTACGCTTGTGCCCTCAATCCCGTCGCCCGGTCTCGCCAGGCCTGTGCCGGCGCCCGGGCCGCGTAGACCACGACGGAGCCGAAGTTTCATGAGCCGATTCAGCAGGTTCGGGGCCACCCCGAAGGTCAAGGTCGCCCGCAAGACCGCCACGGGCACGATGTACGTCGATTACAAGGACGTGGACACGCTGCGCCGGCTGATGAGCCCCAACGGCAAGATCTACGGGCGCAAGCGCCTGCAGACCAGCGCCAAGGAGCAGGCCCTGGTGGCGCAGGCCGTCAAGCGCGCCCGGTTCATGGGGCTGCTCCCCTACACCTCGGCGACGCTCTAGACAACCGTCGGACCAGTGGTGCTGGTGATCGCCCGCGCGGGTGCGCGCGGGGCGGGGTCGTACCATGCGCCATGGCCCTCGATGACTGGGAGAAGGATCGCGAGCCGGCGTATGTGCGCGCCGCGGACCGTCTGGCCCCGGCGCGCCAGGACGGGGCCGAAGCGCGCATGCAGGCGGTGGCCGACGCGCTCTGGGAGGAGCTCGGCCCTCCGGGGCGCGGGCCGATCTCGTGGGTCGGGTTCTATGTGCCGGCACCGGAGGGTGCCAGCCTGATCCTGGGGCCGCGCCGGGACGGACCGGCCTGCTCGCCCATCGGCATGCACGGCGCCTGCGGGCGGTGCTTCCGGAACCGGCGGCCGCTGGTCGTCACCGACGTGGCCCGCCTCGGGGCGGGATACATCGCCTGCGACCCGCGCGACCGGAGCGAGGTGGTAGTCCCGGTGATGGCGCCGGGCGCGCGCGGCGGTTGCACCGGGGTCTTGGACGTCGACAGCCACCGGGCGGGCGCGTTCAGCGTGGATGATGCGCGGGCGCTGCTGCGCCTGCTCGAGAAGGCTGGGCTGGGCCAGGTGATGGGGCAGAATCTCGATGACATCGAGGTGGTGTGAGCTTTCGACTAGCACCCGGCCGTGCCCGCTGTTCGGCAAACCGACGGATGGCCCGGACCGGGGGGCGGGGGCTAGGTTCGAGCTGTGGCCGTCCGCGGTGGCCGGCCCGCCGGAGCAACGCGCCCCGCATGGTCGCCAGGTCTCAGCGCCGGGTGGTACGGCCGGCCGGGGGGGCGGGGCTGGTGCTCGTCGAGCCCATGATGGCGGTGCTGGGCACGATGCCCGCGAACCAGGACGACTACCTCTTCGAGTTCAAGTGGGACGGGGTCCGGGCCGTCTGCCTGTGCGAGGATGGCGCGGCCCGGTTCCAGAGCCGCAACCTGCTGGACATCACGCACCGCTATCCAGAGGTGGCGCCGCTGGGGCGAGCGCTGCGTGGCAAGCGGGCGGTGCTCGACGGAGAGATCGTGGCCCTCGACGAGCAGGGGCGGCCCAGCTTCAGCCTCCTGCAGACGCGGATGCAGGTCGCCCGCGGGGCCACGGCCTCGCGGCGGGCGGTGGCGACGCCGGTGGTGTACATGGTCTTCGACGTGCTGTATCTCGGGGATCGTTGGGTGACGGGCGAGCCGCAAACGCGCCGTCGCGAGCGGCTTGTGGGCCTGAAGCTGGAGGCCGGGGGCGGCGCGTGGCGCACCAGCCCGGCCTTCGCCGGAGCCGGCGACGCGCTCCTGGACGCGGCCCGGACGGTGCGTCTGGAGGGGGTGATGGCCAAGCGCCTGGACGGGATCTACGTGCCCGGGCGGCGCTCGTCGGACTGGATCAAGATCAAGGTCCGGCGCGGTCAGGAGATGGTGATCGGCGGGTGGCAGATGGGCGAGCGGGGGTTCACGGGAACGCTGGGCTCGCTGGCGCTGGGGTACTACGAGCCCGCGCCGGTCGGGGGCAAGCCGCGCCTGGTCTACGCCGGCAATGTGGGCACCGGCTTCAACGCGGCGCAGCGGGACGAGCTGCTGGGGCTGCTGCGGCCCCTGGAGCGGCGCACGAGCCCGTTCGACACGGGGGCGCCCAAGCGGGGGACGCGGTTCGCGGAGCCCCGGCTGGTGGCGGAGATCGAGTTCGCCGAGTGGACGCACGAGGGGATCCTGCGCCAGCCGTCGTTCAAGGGGCTGCGCGCCGACAAGGACCCGCGCGCGGTGGTGAGGGAAGTTGAGGCGGGCGGGACGCCGCGGCCCGAGCGGGCCGGGCGCCGGCGCCGCTAGGCCCGGGCAGCGGAGGGCATCGATGGCACGGTCACTCTGGAGCGGGAGCATCAGCTTCGGGCTGGTGAACATCCCGATCAAGCTGTACACGGCGGTGCGCGACACGACGATCCACTTCCATCTCCTGAACAAGGAGGGGGACTGCCGGCTGCGCCGCAAGCTCTTCTGCCCAGAGACGGGCAAGGAGTACGACTTCTCGGAGACGGCGCGCGGGTACGAGATCGCGCCCGAGCAGTACGTGATCATCCAGGACGAGGAGCTCGAGAGCCTCAAGCCCGAGGCGGGGCGGAGCATCGACATCACCGACTTCGTGGACCTGGCCCAGATCGACCCGATCTACTACGACCGGACCTACTACGTGGGCCCGGACGAGCGTGGCGTGAAGTCGTACCGGCTGCTGATGGAGGCCATGCGCGAGGCCGGCAAGGTTGGCATCGCCAAGTTCGTGATGCGCGCCAAGGAGTACCTGTGCGCCATCCGCCCGGGGGCCGAGGGCATCCTGTATCTGAACACGATGTACTTCGCCGACGAGGTGCTCTCGGCCAAGGAGGCGGTGAAGTTGCCCCCGCTCAAGGAGCCGCCCGCGAAGAAAGAGGTGGCGGTGGCGCGGCAGCTCGTCGAGGCCCTGGCCTCGGAGTGGGACCCGGAGAAGTACCGCGACGACTACCGCGACCGCGTGAAGGAGCTGCTGGACAAGAAGGCCGCGGGCGAGACCGTGACCGTCGAGGAGGTCCGCGAGGCCGAGCCCACCCGCGTGGTGAATTTGATGAAGGCCCTCGAGGCCAGCCTGGCCCAGGCCAAGAAGCGCGGGGAGGGGCCCGGGGCGGCGGGAGCGAACGGCGCTGCGGCGGGCGACCGGGGCGCGGGGCGCGGTGGGGCCGCCCGTAAGAAGACCACCACGCGGCGGAAGCGCGCCTCGTGAGCACCGCCCAGGCGAGCCGTGTCACCCTCGGCGGGCGCGCCCTGGCGCTCTCCAACCTGGGCAAGGTGCTGTACCCCGAGGCCGGCTTCACCAAGGGGCAGGTGATCGACTACTACCTGCGCGTCAGCCCGGTGATGCTTCCGCACCTGAAGCGGCGCCCGGTCTCGCTCAAGCGCTATCCCAACGGCGTGGACGGCAAGTTCTTCTTCCAGAAGAACGCCCCCACGGGTGCCCCCGCGTGGGTCAAGACCTTCCCGGTCTACAGCCAGGCCAAGGGAGAGGACACGAACTTCGTGGTGGTGAACAACCAGGCGACGCTCATCTGGCTGGCGAATCTCGCGGCGCTCGAGCTCCACACCTACCTGTCGCGCACGCCCAACTTCCTCGCGGCGACCATGATGGTCTTCGACATGGACCCGGGGCCGCCGGCGGGCCTGGCCGAGGCGATGACCATCGCGCTGATCTTCCGCGACTTCCTGGGCGAGCTCGGGCTCACGAGCTTTCCCAAGACCAGCGGGGGCAAGGGCGTGCACGTGTACGTGCCCCTGAACACCGCGGTCGGGTTCGACCGGACCAAGCGCTTCGCGCACCAGGCGGCCCTGGTGATGGAGAAGAAGTACCCGGGGCGGGTGGTGAGCCTGATGCGCAAGGAGCTGCGCGCGGGCAAGGTCTTCGTCGACTGGAGCCAGAACGACGAGCACAAGACCACCGCGTGCGCCTACACGCTGCGGGCGCGGGCCCGGCCCACGGTCTCGACGCCGGTGACGTGGGAGGAGATCGAGTCGGCCCTGCGCCGGAAGCGGCCCGAGTCGGTGGTCTTCGAGGCGCCGCAGGTGCTCGAGCGCGTGGCGGAGCTGGGCGACCTCTTCGCCCCCGTGCTGACGATGAAGCAGAAGCTCCCCAAGGTGTGATGTGGGACTGCGTGCCGGGAGCGACGGCTCGTTAGAGTCGTTCCGGTGGACCGGCACACCTCCCAAGGTCACGGAAGCGGCACCGGTCCGGCACCGGACGTTGCTCGCCCGACGTTGGTAACCGCCTTCGCCCGCTCGTCGTGCGGGTACGCATTCGACGGCACGAGCGGGACCTGCCCGGAGTGTGGTTGGCGCAATGACTCAGAATGCGAGCCGGCACCGGCTGGCGCTGCCGACGAGGCCGACGAGATGAGCGTGTTCGCTCTGTGCACGCTGGCCGTCACTCTGTCGTTTGTCGCGGTGTTGGCGGGAATCTGCCGAGGGCGCGCCATTCAAGCCGCTGGTACTCTCCAGCGGGGTGCTGCTGCTGGCTTGTCTTCTGGGCGCCCACGACCTTCTCGAGCCGGCCGAAGGGGTCTGAGGAGCCCTGGTCTGGCTGTTGGCGGGAGTATGCCTGCTGGCATCGATGGCGTGCTTCGGCCTCGCTGTGCCGGCAGTGCTGTGACCGACTCCGTTTGCGTGGCGCCGGCCCTGATGACCCGGCCTAGGCCTGGGGCGGCGCGGATCACCCCCGTGCCATCATCCGCCGCGCCACGGTGGTGATGGCCAGGGGCAGCACGCGCGACAGCACCAGCCGGCCGAGGATCAGCCCCAAGCCCGCCCTGCGGACGATCCGCATGCGGCTCAGGATCAGGCCGGCGCCGACGGCTCCCAGGATCACGGGCACGAGCTGGGCGCGCAGCAGCGGCGTGAGCAGCGCCATGGGGCCCAGGCCCATGCCCAGGGCCGCCACGGGGCCCGGGACGGCGCGCGGGCCGGTCGTGCCGGCGGGCTCCTCGGCCCAGGCGAGCAGGCGGAGCTTGGCCTGCGCGGGTGTCAGCGGTTGATCCGGGCGATGGTCCATATCAGGGCTCCTCCCACGAGCAGGCTCGCCAAGCCGGTGACGAGGGCCGCGACCGGGGCGCTGGTGGCCGCCTCGAGCGCGGTGTACGCGGCGACGAGCACCAGGCAGAGCCCGATGAGACACATGAGGGCCGCAACCACTCCGAGGGCGGCCCCGAGGCCCAGGCGCAGCATGACGACGCGCAGGACCCGGCCCTCGGCCTCGACGAGGTCGGTGACCCTCACGATGAGCTGGGCGATGGACTTCATGGACGCCGTTTCCACCTTCCAAGGCCAGCGCACGCCCGGCCCGTGGGGCCCGGCGGGTCACGCCGCGACCGGCGGTCTTCGCCACGGGCGTCGCAGCGAGCCCGCGGCCGTGGCCGTGCCGAAGCGACCGCCCTCGCGGCAGCGGGCTACTTGTTGTTCCGCCCGCCGCAGAGCAGCATCCCGATGACGAAGCCCAGGCCGATCGCGGTGCCGATCGCGACCATGGGGCGGTCCTCGATCTGCTCCTGCACGGTTCCCAGGGCGCGGCGGCCCTGATCCGAGAGCCCGCCCAGCGAGCTCGAGACCCGCTCGCGGGCCTGCCAGACCCGGTCCTTGCCCTGGCCGATCAGGTCCTGAAAAGCGGTGGCGACGTCGTTGCGGAGGCGGTTGAGATCGCCCCGGATCGCATCGAGGTCGGAGCGGATGTCCGAGCCGAGCCGCTCGCCCGCCGAGTTCTGTGCCTGCTGCATGGTCTGCCCTCCGAATGATCGGGGTGGGTCGGGTGCGAATGCCGGGGCCGGGTGGTCGCCGGCAGTCGCCGGCACGTGGCGCCCGGTCTCTCTCCGGCTTAGAACAAGCTAGTCCGTCGGGCCCGCCGAAACGAGCGGGAAAAGGCCTGGAAAAGGGCATTGAGGCGGAATCCCAAGGATGGGTCCTCTGCGCGCTCCAGGGCGCGCATTGGGCAATCCGGTAGGCTCGCTGACGCCGCTGGGTTCTCGTGGCGGTGGTTCGGGCGCGTGCCGGCGTGGTGGGGGCGCGCGGCGGGGCGGGGCAGGAGGTTGTCTGACCCGGGTCCAGCCGGTATGCTCTGCCCGTACGCCCGAGTGGAGAGAGAGACCCACCGGACAGGTCGTCGTTCCGTCAGCGCACCCGGCATGGTCGATGTGGCCGCTCCGGGTCCGCGCCCGATCCCGCGGCCGCTTCGAGAGGAGTTTGAGATGAAGAGCCTTGCGATCCCCGCGATGGTCCTGGTGCTGGCGGGAACCGCGGCCGCCCGGGCCGACACGCTGGCCCAGTGGACCTTCGAGGTCTCCGGCCCGGCGCTGACGCTCAACGATTCGGCCGTCTCGCCCCAGGCGCCTGCCGAGGGGGGCGTCTTCGCGGCCGGCTCGATCGCCTCGGGCGTGCACGCCAGCGCCCTGACCGACTGGAGCTCGCCCGCGGGGAACGGGTCACCGGAGTCGTTCTCGAGCAACGAGTGGGCGCCCGGCGACTACTACCAGTTCCAGACCAGCTCGCTGGGTTATGAGAACCTCGTGCTGGCGTGGAACCAGAACCGCAGCGGCACCGGGCCGGCCACCTTCGACCTGCAGTACAGCATCGATGGAACGAACTTCATCACCGTCCTCGACGACTACACCGTGGCGCAGGTGACGTGGTCGAGCACGACGTTCAACCCGGCCTCGGCGCTCGGTCCCGTGGCGCTGCCGGCGGGAGCCAGCGACGCCCAGGTTCTTTACCTGCGCCTGGTGAACCAGGTGGCTCCGGGCGGGGCCGCGGGCACCAACCGCATCGACAACATCGTCCTCGAGGGCACGCTGGTGCCCGCGCCGGGCGCCGGGGCGCTGCTCCTGGCCGGGGGCCTCGCCGGGCTGCGCCGCCGGCGGACCCGCTGAATCCGCGAGCATCGCGCGGTCAACCGGCCCGTGACGTCTGGGCCTCGCGGGCCGGCCTCGTCTGAACCCCCGGGCCGCCCTCGGGCGCGCGCCCGCGCGCCTCGGACCGGATGAGCTGGCAGAGCCGCTCGAGCAGGCGCGCCGCGTGCGGGCCCGGGCGGCCGTCCCCCACCGGGCGCCCGTCGATCTCGACCACCGAGGCGACCATGGTGCTCGTCCCCAGGAGCATGACCTCGGTCGCGCGCTCCAGCTCGGATGCCCCCACCGGCCGCTCCACCACGCCCAGGTCGGGCTCGGCGAGGAGCACCGCGCGTGTCACCCCCGCGAGGATGGGCGCGCTGTCGAGGGCGGGCGTGACCACCTGGGCGCCCCCCCGCCCGTCGGGCACCACGAGCGCCACGTTCGTGGCGGTGGCCTCGGAGACCAGACCGTCCCGGATCAGGATCGCGTCATCGACCCCGCGCGTCTCGGCCTCCAGGGCGACCAGCACGTTGCCCATGAGCGAGATCGACTTGACGTGCCCGTGCGCCCAGCGCCGGTCGGGGACCGTCACGACGCGGCGCGGGGCGGGGAGGGCGAACGAGTCGAGGGCCGGCTGCGGCGTGGCGAAGCCGAGCACGGTGGGGCGCTCGGGCCCGCGCGGCACGCGCGAGCGGCAGGGCTGCCCGGGCGCGGGGGCTCCCCGGGTGATCTGCCAGTAGACGAAGGCGTCGGCCAGCCCGCTGGCCTCGAGCAGCTCGCGGGTGGCGTCCGAGAGCCTCCCCGGATCGAAGCCGATCCGGGCCGCCGCCAGTCCCTCGCGCAAGCGCGACCAGTGCCAGGCCTCGGCAAAGACGTGCGCCCGCCCCTCGACGCCGAAGGAGCGCAGCCCCTCGTAGATCCCCTCGCCGAAGAGCAGCCCGCGGTCGAAGGGGCTGATGCGGGCCTCGGCGTGCGGGACCAGGCGGCCATTGAGGTGGATGATCACGCCGCGAGCGTACCCGCGCCGTCCTACAGCAGCGCGACGGGGTCGATGTCGACGGCCATGGCGGCGTCGCTCTTGACGGCCCCGCCGGCGCGCGCGGAGGCCAGCACGGCTTGGATCAGCCCGCGACCCGGGGCGGTGAGGAGAACCTCGAAGCGGTAGAAGCCCGCGATGCGCTCGATGGCGCAGGGGGCGGGCCCGTCGAGCCGGACCAGCTCCGCCGGATCGCGCGCCCCCGCGTCCCGGGCCGCCAGCGCCGTCCGGGCGGCCTCGAGGTGGCGCGCCAGCTCGCGGCCCAGGCGCTCGGCCTTCCCCGGGTCGCGGTCGCGCACGACGACCCGGGCCATGCGGGTGGCGGGCGGGAGCCCGGCGCGCCGGCGCGTGGCCAGCTCGGCCCCCGCGAAGCCCACGTAGTCGTGCGCCGCCGCGTGGCGGATGGGGGCCGCCCCGGGAGAGAGCGTCTGGACGACCACGCGCCCGGGGCGGGCCCCGCGTCCGGCCCTCCCCGCGACCTGGGAGACGAGCTGGAAGGTGCGTTCGGCTGCGCGGAAGTCCGGCAGCGCGATCGAGGTGTCGGCGTCGACCACGCCCACGAGCCCGACGTTGGGATAGTCCAGGCCCTTGGCGATCATCTGGGTCCCCAGGAGCACGCGCACGCGGCCGGCGGCGAAGCGCGCCAGCGCGGCGGCGTAGTCCCGGGCGCTCCGCATGGTGTCGCCATCCACGCGCACGAGGTCCTCGTCGCGGCGCAGTCCCAGCGCCTGCTCGAGCTCCTCCTCCACCGACTGCGTGCCGGGACGCACCGAGACGAGCCGGCGGGCGCACACCGGGCAGGCCGTTGGCAGCCGCTGCTCCGCGAGGCAGTGATGGCAGCGCACGAACATCTGGCGCCGGGCGGTCCCGCCCGGGCCGGCTCGGGGCGCCATGCGATGCTGGACCAGCGAGGCGTCGCAGTCCGAGCAGCGGAGCGACCAGCCGCAGGCGAGCGAGGGGCACCCGAGGTACGAGGCCCAGCCGCGACGGTTGAGGAGCAGGATCGCCTGCCCGCCCTCGGCGAGCGTGCGGGTCAGGGCCGCGCGGAGCGTGGGACCGAGGGCGGGGTTCTTGATGGCCGGGCCCCCCGGGGCCCCGCTCGAAGCGCCGGCCTCGGCATGGCGCGCCGAGTCCGCCAGCGCACGGCGCTCGGCCGCCAGGTCGACGATCTCGACGCGCGGGAGGGCGCCGCCCCCGACGCGGTGGGGAAGCTCGAAGAGCCGGTACTTGGGCGCCCCCGGGGCCCGACCCTCCGGGCCGGCGCTGGCGGTGGCGTTGGCCCAGCTCTCCAACGAGGGCGTGGCCGAGCCCAGCAGCACGGGACACCCGGCGAGCTGGGCGCGCTTGATGGCCACGTCACGGGCGTGGTACCGCGGGAGCTGGTCCTGCTTGTAGTCCGGGGCGTGCTCTTCATCGACCACGATCAGGCCCAGGTCCGCCACGGGAGCGAAGACCGCCGAGCGCGCCCCCACCACGACGCGGGCCGAGCCTGAGGCCGCCAGCGCCCACTGGGCGTGGCGCTGCGAGGCGGTGAGGCCCGAGTGCATCACCGCGACGGCCCCGGCCCCCCCCGGCCCGGCGAAGCGGCGCCGAAGCCGCCCCACGGTCTGCGGCGTGAGCGAGATCTCGGGCACGAGCATGAGGGCGGTATGGCCGGCGGCCAGGGCGCGCTCGATGACCCGCAGATAGACCTCGGTCTTGCCCGAGCCGGTCACGCCGCGCACGAGCGCCACGCCGAAGCCGCCGAGCAGCCGCGCGGTCCCTTCGACCGCGGCGAGCTGGTGGGCGGTGAGCCGGGCCGGGTCGGGCCCGGCGGCCTCGACCTCGGGCCAGAGCTCGTCGGTGCCGCGCACCTCGGCGCGCTCGCTCCAGCGCAGGAGCCCGGCCCGGGCCAGCGCGGCCAGGGAGGCCTTGGTGCGCAGGCCCAGCGCCGCCGCCAGCGCTACCGGGGTCATGGGGAAGGAGGCGGGCGGGAGCGCGGCGATGGCCGTCCAGGCCGCGCGGGCGACGGGCCCGAGGCCCGTGGCGGTCTCGAGCAGGGCGGGGCGTTCCGGGGCCGGGGCGGGCTCGAGGAGGCGCACGGTGCGCCGGCCGATGCCCCGCTTCACGGCCGCCGGCACCATGGTGCCCAGGACCATCCCCAGCGGGCAGACGTAGTACGCGGCGATCCAGCGAGCCAGCTCGACCAGGTCGGGCGGGAGCGCGCGCCCGGTGCGGGCCAGCACGGGGCGGACGCGCTCGGGGGCGATGCCGTCGGCGAGCTCGGGGCCCCCGACCTCGACGACGACGCCCGCGGCCCGCTTGGGGGCGCGCCCCAGCGGGACCTCGACGCGCTCGCCGACCGCGAGCGGCTCGACGGACCAATACGTCAGCGCCCCGCCCCGGATCTCCGAACCGGCCCCTCCCGGCCCCACGCGGTCGATCCCGCGCTCCAGGGCGACAAGCGCGTAGCATGCGCGGCGCTCCACGGGGGCGTCCGCGGCTGACGAGAAGAGGCCGGGCTGCACGCGGTGATTATCGCGGCGCGGCGGGGTGGGGCCCGGGGGGGCGCACCCGGGCGGGAACGACTCCGTGAACTGCTACCAGATGTGGTTCAACCTGGTCGACGCGGCCCGGGACCTCGAGTTCTGCCGGAGCGTCAGCGCCTATCTAGGGCACCTCAAGGAGCGCGGCACCATTCAGAGCTTCACCGTTACCCGGCGCAAGCTGGGCTTCGGGCCCGCCGAGCTCGGCGAGTTCCAGGTCATGGTCTGGACGCGCGACCTGGCCCAGCTCGACGCGGCCTTCAACCTGGCGGCGGCGCGCTCGGGCGAGGTGGAGCGCCTGCACGCCCCGGTCTATTCCATGGTGCGGGACTTCCGTTCGGCGCTGTACCGGGACTTCCCCGATCCGGCCCGGATCGATGACGGGTCGCGGCCGGCGCCGTGACGCGGGCGGCTGCCGCCGTTCTCCGCTGGCGACCGCGATGGCCGCGGGTTGCCGGCTACTTCAAGGCCGCCGCCACGCTCGAGACCATCGCCAGGCCCTGCTGGTCGAGGGCGGCGCCGTAGTTGAAGATCTCGACCTCGGCGGGGTCGGCGATGAGCATCGCGGCCACGAGGTTGCCGAGCGAGCACCAGCGCGTCGGGTTCTGCAGCCACGAGAGCGTGGCGACCAGTTCCGCGGGCTTGCGCTGGAGCACGAGCTGGAGCATCTCCTGATCGTGCTTCACGACCTTGTTGCGGAACTCCACGGCCTTGGGGTCGTCACCCGCGACCGGCGTCTGGTCCCCGAAGGACGAACCGACGTGCGAGAGGTCCGCCGAGCTGATCACCAGCGTGCGCCCCGGAAGCTCGGAGATGGCCTTCTTCATGGCCTGGACGAAGGGGTCGAGGGCGATGCCGTTGCCGTCGTACGACTCGCCCCCGCTGACGGCCGGGTCGTGAACGAGGGCCGCGAAGACGCGCGGGAAGTTTCCCGCGGCGTCCTTCCCGAACACGTGCTGGACCCACGGCACCTGCAGCTCGACCGAGTGCTCGCGCTCGTGGTCGAAGCGGTCGGCAAACAGCTTCTCCCCGAGCGCGGCGCGGAGGAGCCCGATGAGCTCCTGGTCGGCCGCGCACGTTCCCAGGGGAGTGGTGAATCCCTTGTCGCACCCGCACACGCCGGTCGCCTGGCCGAAGTGGTTGGTGCCCAGGATCACGACGCGGTCGGGGCGGTCGACCACGCGCAGGCGTCCGTAGACCGCCGCGTAGTTGATCCAGCCCCGCCCGTAGTCGAGGTGGGGAGCGATGATGCCGCGGGGCAGCTGGTCGAGGCTGGGCCTCTCGGCCTTCTCGAGCGCCCGCTCGATGCACTGGTCGAAGAACTCCCGGAGCTTGCGCACCCCGGCCTCGTCGGCCCCCGGGTCGGCGGGCGCGGCG
>DASPKO010000305.1:0-2745 GCA_035628055.1 Phycisphaerales bacterium | reverse complement strand
ACGGCCAGCACCGCCGGCGATTCCTCCCCGGCCGACAGCTCGCGCATGGCGCTCTGGATGGCCTGCAGCGGGCGGAGGAATCCGGTCGCCACGCGGGCCAGGAGCAGCGTGAGGGCCACGCACCCCAGGCCGATGAGCCCGAGTCCCTCGAGCGTGCCCGCGGCGATCATGGGCGTGCTGGTGGGCATGGTGACGGTCACCCAGCCCGTTCCTCCCTCGACGTTGAACTCAACCGTGCTCGTGACCCGGCCTTCCGAGACCGTCGTCCCGGGCTCGACGCGCTTGGAGCGGTCCGCCTCCCACTCCGCGGGGAGGGGATCGCGCGACGCCAGCGCCGGCGTGCTGTGCGCGATCACAACGCCGTTGCCCAACGTCACCGAGGCCTCTTCGACGCCGTACTCGGCCCCCAGGCTCGAGAGGAGCAGGCGGAGCGGCCCCGGGTCGCGGCTGGCCAGGACGGTCTGGGCCGAATCGCGCAGGAAGCGGGCGAGCGATCCCGCCACCGCGGCGCGGCGCGTTTCCTCGGCGTCCCTCCAGGAGTGGTCCGCCCACAGCGCCCCGGCCGTGAGACCGACCAGCGGGACCGCCGCGAGGAGCACCACGATCAGGCGCACCGAGAGCCGCAGCGGTCCGCGCCGGGTGCTGCCCTGACTGTGATCCTGGTTCGGCATGGGGATAGCAGGAGGGGCACCGCGGCAGGGCGCGGGCCGCACTGAATATCGGCCAGCCGCGCGCGGGGTTGAGCCCGCACTCCCACCCGGCGGAGGATTGCGAGCACCGTGCGGTTATGGGAACCGCGCCAGTAGTCGCGCCGGGAACGACCCTCGAACGGTCCCGGCAAGTGCTCGGTCGCGCGCGCGAACGACCAGGTCCCCTGGGCTTCTTCCCCGTCGGCCGGGGAGTCCGGCAGGCGGACGACGCCGAACCCGACAACCACGCCCGGCGCGGCGGTCGCGCCGTCAAGGAGCCGAGCGATGTACGGGTGGTGATGATCCGCGACGTCGTGCAGGGTCGGGGCCGGAGAGCCTGCATCCGGGGCGCCGAGCGCCGCCAGCCAGGCCCAGCAGGGCGCAACAGCCGGCGCCCGGCACCGAGGAAAAAAACTGGTCCGCGCCGGCGGGGCGCAATCAGCCGACCGCCGCCCGCTCGTACAGCGCCCCGACCGCGGACCAGTTGATGACGCTGAGAAACGCCGAGACGTAGTCCGCGCGCTTGTTCTGGTACTTCAGGTAGTAGGCGTGCTCCCACACGTCGACGCCGAGGACCGGCCGGGCGCCCCAGATGGTCAGGTTCTGGTGCTTCTCGGCCTGAAGGATCAGCAGGCGCCGCGACATCGGCTCGTGTGCCAGCCAGGCCCAGCCCGAGCCCTCCACCGCGCCGGCGGCGGCCCGGAACTGCTCCAGGAACTTCTCGAAGGAGCCGAACGCCGAGTCGATCGCCTGGGCGAGCGGGCCGCCCGGCCGGCCCGCGGCGCCGCGCTGCGGCGGACCCATCACCATCCAGAAGATGCAGTGGTTGATATGCCCCGAGCCGTGGAAGGCCAGCTCGCGCTCCCAGTGCTTGATCAGACCCGGATCGCCCTGGCCCTCCCGCAGGCGGGCCAGCTCCGCGAGCGCCCGGTTGGCGCCGGCCACGTACGACGCGTGGTGCGCCCCATGGTGCAGCCGCATCGTCTGGGCGTCGATGTGCGGCTCGAGCGCCTCCGGGGGATAGGGGAGGGGGGGCAGCACGAACTCCCCTCGGCGCTCATCCCACCCCGCGTCGAAGCCCGGCACGGACCGGCCGATCACCTGGCCGCCCGGCGGCTGGGGCCCGGCCGGCCGCCCGCCCCGGCGGTGGGAGTCGAGGTCGCGCCCCGGGGGCGGGCTCGCCGGCTGGTTCTGGGCCAGCCCGGTCGCCGCGAGCGCCGAGACCCCGAACAGTCCTACCGCCGCCAGAGCGGCCCGACGCTCGATCGCTTCACGCTCGTGCATGTGCCGCGCTCCCGAGGGGGGTTCTGTCCCGGTGGGTTGCCGCGTGCGAGCACGGACCCACCGGGATGGGGCCCGATGCCCCGGAGGCTCGAAGCCTATCGCGGACCGCGCGCCGCCAGGTCGGCAAAGGACCCTGTTTCGTTGTCTGGGTCGGGCCGGCGGAATATGCTTGCCCGCCTCGCGGCTGTGGCGGAACTGGCAGACGCGCTAGATTCAGGTTCTAGTGGGGTAACACCCGTGGAGGTTCGACTCCTCTCAGCCGCACTTCGCGCTTCGTGTCATTCCGGGCGGACCTCCGCCCGGTTTGCTTTTTGGGCCGGCCCGTCACGTCGAGCCGCGCGGGGCGCGATTTCGGACGTTTCCGCATGCGAAACCGCCGCACCCGGGCTTCAATGGAGCATGGGAAGCATCGACACCTTCAGGGGTTGGGCCCTGCGGCGGCTGACAGAGGAGTTTGGCGAGCCCAAAGTCCTGAAGGTCGAGCGCGACGCGCTCTACCGCTGGGTGCTGCACCGTGCCCACGGGCTCTCGGTCTACCTCACGCTCGACTCGCCCGAGCTGCCGGACATGGCCCACCTGCTGATCTCGGACCCCAGCTCCCAGGCCATCGAACCGATCGCGTCGCGCTCGATGCGCACCAAGGAGGAGCTCGAGGCGGTGATCAAGCTCATCCACCGGCAATGGAATGGCACCGCCGAGCGGTAGCGCAACCTTCCGGCCCCCCCGCGCGGCTACGCCTTGGCCAGGATCGGCGTCGGGCGGAAGCTCCCCT
>DASPKO010000304.1:0-5701 GCA_035628055.1 Phycisphaerales bacterium | reverse complement strand
AGCCCCTCGACCAGCGGCGAGCCCGGGCGGACCGCGGGCTCGAAGCGCCCCTCGCGGACCATGGGCGTGCGCACGACGCGCACGGCCTTGAGGAAGATGCGGGGGAGCACGTTCGGGTCGTTGACGCGGTAATAGGTCCCGCCGCTGCGCCGGGCCATCATGGGGAGGTTCACGGTGTCGGCGGCGTCGCCCACCGCGATCGCCGAGACGGCGATCCCGTCCGCGGCCAGACGTTCGGCCAGCGCGGGCAACTGCTCGGCGTCCGGGGCGATGCCGTCGGTGAGGAGCACGATGTGCTTGATCTGGGCCTTGGCCTGCCGGAGCTGGCGGTGTGCCTCTTCCAGGGCCCCGCGGATTTCGGTCCCGCCCCCGGAGCCGATCGAGCGGATGACCCGGCTCGTCCGCTCCGGATCGGCGTTGGGGCCCAGCGGCACGAGCGTCGAGTGGACCGAGTTGAAGGCGATGACGCCGACGAGGTCGGAGCGGTCCATGCTGGCGACGGCGAGCGCGGCCCCCTCATTGGCGATCTCCTGCTGCGTGCGTGCCGAGCCCATGAGGCGGCGATTCATCGAGCCGGAGTTGTCGAGCACGAGCATGATCGCCGCGGGGGGGACGACCAGCGTGTCGGGCAGGTCGAGGTGCACGGGCAGGATGGGCTCGAGCTCGCTCCCGATCCAGCCCCCGGCGCCGAAGGAATCGTGCCCCCCGACCATCACCAGGCCCCCGCCCAGCTCGGTCACGTAGAGCGCCAGCAGGCGGCGCACCTCGGGAGGGACGGACTCGGCGGGAACGTTCTGCAGAATGACGAGGTCGAACGCCTCCAGGGCCAGGAGGTCGCCCGGGATCCCCTCCGGGGCCACGACCTGGACCTCGAGGCCCTCGTCCTGGAGTGTCCGGGGCAGGAGCGCGCCGGGCCCGGGCGCGGCCCCGCTGACGCCGTCGGCCACGAGCACCGCCCCCGTGCCGGGCGTCAGCGTGAAGGCCTGGCCCCGGTTATTGGCAAGGACGGTGTCGCCCGCGAAAGCCGGGGGAGCGCCGGCCCCGTCGGCGGGGGCGAGCGGGTCGGGCTCGTAGATCGCCTCGAACCGGTGCACGCGGCGCGGTCCGAGCGGGAGGGTGATGACCTCGACGTGCCGGCCCGGTGCCAGGCTGATGCGGCGCCCGTCGCCGGGCTGGCCCGGGCTGATGTCCACCGGCTGGCCCTCCTCGAGCAGGCGCAGGGTGCCGGTGGAGGAAGCGGTCGAGGCGAGCACGGCCCGGAGCGTGATGGTCGAACCCTGGGGCGCCTGGGCGGGCGCCTGCAGGGATTCCAGCACGACCTCGGCGCGCACCTCGTACCGGATGGGGACGACGTCCACGCGAACGGGCGGCTGGGCCGCCGCCAGCTCGCGCGCGACCGCCAGGGCATCGCCACCGGTCTGATTGCCGTCGCTAACCAGCACGATCCGGCCCGCGGCGTCGGGAGGGATCATGGCCCGCGCCAGGCGGAGCGCCGCCGAGATGTCCGTCCCCTCGGGTGAGGTCGTGGGCAGGTCGTCCGGGAGCGGCGCGGCCCGGGCGGGGGCCAGCACGGCCAGGGGCCCGGACGCGAACGCGACGGCGCCCACGAGGTCGTCGGGCCCCCGCCCGCCCGTGGCGACGGTCACGAAGCGGCGGGCCGCGTCGGGGGCACTGACGCCGACGCCCTGCGGGTCAGCCAGCGGCGCCGCGAAGCGGGCCACGGAGCCAGAGACGTCAAGCACCGCGATCACGGCGACGCGGTCGGTGGTGCGGACCGTGCTGGCGCCCGCCAGCATGGCGACCAGGAGCAGGATGAGGAGGATGCGCGTCAGGGCGACGGAGAGCCGGCGGATCGGGCTCATCGTTCCCAGCCACCGCAGGCTGATGACCAGGGCGGGCACCCCCAGGAGGAGAAGCCAGAGCCAGGCCGGGTCATCGAAGCGGAGGGTCACGGCGTGAGGCTAGCGGGCGGCGCGGGCCGCTCCCACAGCAGCGGGGGCAGCCCCGGGCCGTGGCCCCGCAGGTGGAAGAGGAGCATGGCGAGTGCCGACCGGGCGGCCCGTTCCTGCACGTCGGCGCGCGTGCCGGGGAAGTGGAAGTGCCGTGCCGTGACGTGCGAGCTGGGGGCCGCGGTGGCCGCGGCGGCCCAAGCGTGCGCGATGCGGACCGTGCCGACGGGCTTGCCCGGCGTTCCGCCGCCGGGCCCGGCCACGCCGGTGATCGCCAGGCAGTGGAGGGGCCCGACCCCCGGGGCTTCCTGGGCCCGCGCCGCGGCCTCGAGCCCCGCGAGCGCCAGGGCCCGCGCCGTTTCCGGGCTCACGGCCCCGTGCCGCGCCAGGAGCCCGGCGGGCACGCCGAGCGCGAGCTTGTGCGCGTCGGCGTAGGTGATCCACCCGCCGGCGAACACGGCCGACGAGCCGGGAACGCGGCACAGCAACGAACCCAGGAGTCCGCCCGTGCAGGACTCGACGACGGCGACGCGGGCACGACCCCGGACCAGTTCGTCGAGCAGCATGCTCTCGAGCGTCTCGGGGCCGGTCCCGAGCACGTACGGCGCCAGCGCGGCGCGGGCGCGCTCGATCGCGTGATCGGCGGCCTGGACTGCGCCCGGGCCGCCCGGCCTCGAAGCCCCACGGACCCGGATGGTGAGCACCATCCCCGACGCGGTGATGCCGACCTCGGGCTCGCGCCCGCGCTCGAGCAGGTCGCCCAGACGGGCCGCGGCCTCGCTCTCGGCGAGGCCCACCGTGTGGAGCAGCCGGACCGCCGGCACCCCGGCCGGGTCTGGCCGCAAGCGGGGCACGACCCGGTCCTCGAACATCGGCTCGAGCTCGCGCGGAGGGCCGGGCAGGCAGAAGACGTCGGACCAGGGGCCGGGCGGGCCGCCGGCGTGCGCCGCGGGCACGCGCAGGTGCAGACCCGGGGCTGTCCCCAGGTCGTTGTCCAGGCAGGTGGCACCGCGCGGACGGAGTGCCTGGAGGCGCTGAGGATCGGTGAGCGTCCGCCCCTGGGAGTGCAGCCGTGCCGCGATCCGCGCGAGCTGGTCCGGGTCGGCCTCGAGGGGCTGGCCCGCCAGCTCGGCCAGCGCGGCGCGCGTGACGTCGTCGGGGGTCGGCCCGAGCCCGCCGCTGGTGATGACCAGCGGGAACGCGCCCGCGAGGCGACGCAGCGTCGCGGCGGTGTGCCGCGCGTCATCGCCGAGCGTGACGTGCTCGACGGTCCGGATCCCCAGGGCGTGCAGGCGTGCCGCCAGCCAGCGCCCGTTGGTGTCCAGGGCCTCGCCCAGCACCAGCTCGTCGCCGGTGGAGACGATCGCGGCGTGGGTGTGAGAAGTGGTCAGCGGGAGCTCACGGGTGCGCCATGAAGCCGGTCACGGGATTACTGACGTAGTGGATCGCCACGGCGTTGGTGGAGCCGGGTCGGCCGAGCGGGCGCCCGGCGATGAGCAGGATGGGTTCGCCCGGGGCCGCCCACCCGCGCGACAGCAGGTCGCGTTCGACGAGCTGGTTCCATTGCCGGAGCGAGCCGCCCTCGGGAACGGGCGCGTGCAGCGGGACGACGCCCTTGAGCAGGCTCATGCGTCGGGTGGAGGGCTGGTCCGAGGAGTACGCGAAGATCGGCACGCGGAAGCCATTCTGCGAGAGGTAGCGCGCCGTGCCGCCGCGCTGCGACCAGCAGACCACCAGCACGGCCCCGAGGTCCTTGGCGATGTGCCAGGCCCCGTGGGCCAGGGCCGCCGTGCGGTACCGCGACTCCACGAGGCGGCGGGGGGGGCTCGGGGCGTGCCCGTCCCGCGCCGCGGCGCTCTCGGCGGCCTCGACGATCCGCCGCATGGTGCGCACGACCAGCACCGGGTGCCGGCCCGCGGCGGTCTCGCCCGAGAGCATCACCGCGTCCGCCCCGTCGAAGATGGCGTTGGCGACGTCGCTCGCCTCGGCCCGGGTGGGCACGCTGCTGGAGATCATGGTCTCGAGCATCTGCGTGGCGACGATGCACGGCTTGCCCCACTCGTCGGCCTTGGCGATGAGCGTCCGCTGCACCACGGGCACCTGGGCCAGATCCATCTCCACGCCCAGGTCCCCGCGCGCCACCATGACGCCGTCGGCGGCCTCGATGATCGCGTCGAGGTCGTCGAGCGCCGCGGGGCGCTCGATCTTGGCGATCACGGGGATCGCGGCCCCGGCCTGCAGCGCGTCGCCGGGGTCGTCGATCGGGCAGAGCGTGCCGACGAGGCGGCGGAGCTGGCGGACCTCGTCGGCGCTGCGCACGAAGGAGAGCGCCAGAAAGTCGACGCCGTGGCGCACCGCCCACTCCACGCACTCGCGGTCCAAATCCGTGAGCGCCGGGGCGGAGATGCGGCTGTCGGGCAGGTTGATGCCCTTGCGGCTGGTGATGAGCCCGCCGACCTCCACCCGCACGCGCAGCCAGGCGTCGGGGTCGCCCGCGGCCCGCGGGGCCGCGACCCCGCGGATGGCCCCGTCGTTGATCAGCACGCGATGCCCCGCCTCGACCTCGCGCGCCAGGGGCGCGTAGGTGCAAGGGAGCACGGGCGCGCCGTCGGGGCTCCTGGAGGCCTCGTGCGCCTGGCAGGCGAGCACGAGCGTGCCCCCGGCGGCAACCTCGACGCCCTCGTGCAGCACCCCCACGCGGATCTTCGGGCCGGGGAGGTCGCCCAGGACGCCGACCGCCAGGCCCAGCTCGGCGGCGCTGGCCCGGATGTTCCGCAGCCGCTCTTCGTGCTCGGCGAAGGTGCCGTGCGAGAAGTTCAGGCGGAAGACCGCCACCCCGGCGGCGATGAGCTCCCGGATGATCGCCGGGTCGTGGCTGGCCGGCCCCACGGTGGCGATGATCGAGGCGAGCGTCGGCCGCGAGCGGACCGCGGGCTTGGTGGCCTGGGGCATGGCGTGACGGTACGGGGCCGGCGCGATCGCGGGCGGCGCGGGTGCGGCACCGGGTCCGGCTACGGGTGCGCGTCGATCCAGCGCTGCGCCCGCGCTTCGAGCACGGGGAGGGGAAGCGCCCCAGCCCCCAGGACCATGTCGTGGAAGGCGCGGATGTCGAAGCGGGCGCCCAGCGCCTGTTCAGCCTGCTCGCGCAGGCGCCGGATGCGGAGCTCACCGATCTTTTAGGCGCAGGCCTGGCCGGGCCAGGCGATGTACCGGTCCACCTCGCGCTCGATGTTCAGCGGGCTCAGCGCCGAGTTGGCCAGCATGAAGTCGATCGCCCGCTGGCGCGACCACCCCTTGGCGTGGATGCCCGTATCCACCACGAGGCGGCAGGCCCGCCACATCTCGTAGGTGAGGCGGCCGAAGTCGTCGTACGGGTCCGCGAAGAGGCCGCGGGCCGGGCCCGTGCCCCCCGCCGGGCTCGAGGCGCCGGAGGCGTCGTCCTCCTCGGCGCGCATCTCGAGTCCCAGCCGCTCGGCGTAGAGGGCCCAGCCCTCGACGAAGGCGCTGTATCCGAGGCGGGTGCGGAATGGATGAACGCCCGCCTCCTCGAGCTCCTGGGCCAGCGCGATCTGGAGGTGGTGCCCGGGCACCGCCTCGTGGAGCGTGAGGGCGATCATCTCGTAGCGCGGCCGCTGGTCGAGGCGGTAGGTATTGGCGACGAAGTAGCCCGCGAGACCCGCCCTGAGCGACCCGGGGTAGTAGTACGCGGTGGGAGAGTACTTCGCGGCCAGCGCCGGCATCGCGCGCACGCC
>DASPKO010000303.1:0-10696 GCA_035628055.1 Phycisphaerales bacterium | reverse complement strand
TGGCGGTGAACATCGCCGACATCCTGTGCTTTGCCGACCCGGCGATCCCGCGGATTCAGGCGGAGAACCTTTCCGGGAACCGGATACCTCTGACGCGCCAGGACATCGAGCGCGAGTTAGCCAGCAATCCAGGCTTGAATCGTTACCAACTGGCTCGGCGCCTCGGGGTGAGCGAGCAAACGGTCGATCGCCGCCTCAGAGACAACAATATCCGTGGCGGAAAACACGGCACGCAGACGCGCGTGAAGCTGGTGGGCGAGCTGCTCGAGTCGGCCGCGTACGCCGCCGGGCTGTACCTGTACGACCGGCGCGTCTGGGCGAAGGACCCGGCCTGGCAGAACTCGCGCTGGCACACCAACTCCTACCGGGCGGTCGACGAGTTCGAGTACGTCTACATCTTCTGGAAGCCGGGCATCACGCGCGTGGATCGTGAGCGGCTCACGCGCGCGGAGTGGTCGGAGTGGGGCTCGCGCGGCGTGTGGACCTTCCCCTCGGTGCGCAGCAACGACGATCACGAGGCCAAGTTCCCGCTCGAGCTCCCCAGCCGCCTCATTCGGCTTCTGACGGACCCCGGCGACCTGGTGCTCGACTGCTTCATGGGCAGCGGCACGACCGCGCGGGCGGCGGTGGGCCTGGGACGGCGCTTTCTGGGTATCGAGCTGCTGCCCGAATACGTTGACCTGGCACGGCGCGCGGTCGCGGCCGCGCGGGCCGCGGCCCGTGCGCCGGAGCCCGGCGGCGCCCCGGGGACGGGGACGCGGGCGCGCCGGCGCGGGCGGCATCCCCCGGCGCTTCATCCGCCCCGCACGCCTCGGTAGCAGCCGCAGATTCCCAGGGTGAGGGGGCGGAAGGCGACCTCGAGGAAGCCGGCGTCGCGGAGCGCCGCGCACACGGTGGGCGGGTCCATGAACGTCGCGACGCTCGCGGGCAGGTAGCGGTACGCCCCGGTCCGATCGTGCGCGATCAGCGTCGCGGTCACCGGCATGACCCGCCGGCAATAAACCGCGTTCACCCAGCGCGCGAGTCGGCCCGGGGGTGTGGTGAACTCCAGGACGACGACCCGCCCGCCGGGGCGGAGCACGCGCGCCAGCTCGGCGAGGGCGCGCACGGGCTCCGCGACGTTGCGGAGGCCGAACCCGATCGTCGCCGCGTCGAACGAGGCGTCGGGAAAGTCCAGGGCGAGGGCGTCTCCCGCGCGGAAGCTCACGGTGGTGCGCGGGTCCGCGGGCCGGGCGGCCAGCTTGCGCCGGGCGAGCTCGAGCATCTCCGGGGTGAAGTCCACCCCGACGACCTCGCGGGGTCGGGCGCGGGCCAGCTCGAGGGTCAGGTCGCCCGTGCCGCACGCGGCGTCCAGGACGCGGTCGCCGGGGCCCACGCCGGCGGCCCGGGCGGCGACCCTGCGCCACCGGCGGTCGAGGCCGAGGGAGTGGAGGCGGTTGTTGAGGTCGTAGCGGTGGGCGATGGACGCGAACATCGCCCGCACGCGCTGGGGCTTGTCGGGGGCCGCGTGGGGGTCGGCGAGGGCCGGCGTGTCCCAGCCCGCCGCGGCGGCGGGGGCGTGGCGCGTGGGCGCGGGCGGGGGCGCGGGCATTGGACGAGTTTAGGGCCGGGCCCTCTCCGAATCGGACCGGTGGCGCGCGAACCGGGCCACCGGCCCGGGCAGTAGCATTGAACGAGGTCGCGGCGGGGACGGACCGGGGCTAGCCCCCGGCGGGGGTGGCCGCGGCGCGGAGACACGCCGATGAAACGCCTTGTGATCGTGCTCGTGGCCTCCACCGGGATGCTCGCCGGGTGCGAGACCAATCCCACCACCGGGCGGAGCCAGTTCAACGCGCTGTCGCGTCAGCAGGAGCTGCAGATCGGGGCGGAGGCGGCGCCGCAGCTCGTCAGCGAGATGGGCGGCGAGGTCGCCGACCCGGCCCTGCAGGCGTACGTCAACGAGGTGGGGCAGCGGCTGGTGGCGCACACCGAGGGTGACGGCCCGCAACGGCAGTGGGACTTCACGCTGCTGGACTCGGACGTGATCAACGCCTTTGCGCTCCCGGGTGAGAAGGTCTTCTTCTCGCGCGGGCTGGCCGAGAAGCTGGACAACGAGGCCCAGATGGCCGCGGTGCTCGGGCACGAGGTCGGGCACGTGATGGCCCGGCATGTCAACGACCGCGTGGCCCAGCAGCTGGGCGTGGGTCTTGCCGGGGCGCTGGCGGGGGTGGTGCTGGGCGGGGCGACGGACAACAACGCCGTCAAGCAGGTGGCGCCGATCGCCTTCGGTGTGGGCGGGCAGCTCGTGCTGCTGCGGTACGGGCGCGGGCAGGAGACCGAGGCCGACGCGCTGGGCATGCGCTACATGGCCCGGGCGGGGTATGACCCGGTGGGTGCCCTCGGGGTGATGCAGGTGCTGGCGGAGGCGTCGGACGGGCGCAGCGGCCCGGAGATGCTCGCGACCCATCCGTACCCGGAGACGCGCATTCAGAACATCCGCCGGCTGCTGCAATCCGAGTACGCCTCGACGCAGGGGAACCCGAACTTCCAGGTGCACGCGGAGCGGTATCAGCAGCGGTTCCTGTCGCGGCTGGCGCTGCTGCCCCGTCCCGAGCGGGATGAGCTGGCGCTGGCCCTGGCGGCCCTGGGGCCGAGTCACACGTGGTGCGCGCACTGCGCCGCGGAGCGGGCGGCCCGGTAGGTGCCCGGGGCCCGGGGTCTCGGCGGGCGCTGCGGGGCGCGGTAGACTCGGTGGCCGGTGGGCCAGGACCCGCGCTGCCTATGAGCACGTATTACCAGCTCGATTTCGAGAAGCCGCTCGCCGAGCTGGAGCGGCGGATGGAGGCCCTGGAGCAGCGCCTCCGGGGGGACGGGCTCGCGGCCCCGGGGGGGGCGCCGGGGGAGGGGGAGTCCGCGGGCGCGGCGGGGGGCGACCCGGCCGCCGAGCTGGCCGGTTTGCGCCGCGAGCACGCGGCGCGGCTGGGTGAGCTGTACGCGAGGCTGAGCCCGTGGGAGACGGTGCGCGTCGCCCGGCACCCGCGGCGACCGCAGACGCGCGACTACATCGCGGGGCTCTGCCGGGAGTTCGCCGAGCTGCACGGGGATCGGCGCTACGGCGACGACGCGGCGATGGTGACCGGGTTCGGGCGCATCGGCCCCTTCAAGTGCCTGATCGTGGGCCACCAGAAGGGGCGCACGACCCAGGAGAAGATCGCCTGCCACTTCGGGTGCGCCCATCCGGAGGGGTATCGCAAGGCGCTCGCCAAGATGCGGCTGGCGGAGAAGTTCGGGCTGCCGGTGGTGACGTTCGTGGACACGCCCGGGGCGTACCCCGGCCTGGGCGCCGAGGCGCGGGGACAGGCCGAGGCGATCGCGGTGAACCTGCGGGAGATGAGCCGGCTCAGGACGCCGGTGGTGAGCGTGCTGATCGGGGAGGGTGGCTCCGGCGGCGCCCTGGGGATCGCCGTGGCGGACCGTGTGGGGATGCTCGAGCACTCGTGGTACTCGGTCATCAGCCCGGAGGGATGCGCGGCGATCCTGTGGAAGACCGCCAACGAGCAGACCAACTCCGCGGCCGCGCAGGCCTTGAAGCTCACCGCCAGGGACAACCTGCGCCTCGGGATCGTGGACGCGGTGATCCCGGAGCCGCCCGGAGGGGCCCACCGCGATCCCGCGGCGGCGATCGCCCAGGTCGAGGCCTGGGTGCTGGGCCAGCTCGAGGAACTGCGGGGGATCGACCCGGCGCGGCTGCCGGAGTTGCGGTACGAGCGCTTCCGGCGCCTCGGGGCGGTGGAGGACGCTGCACCGGCTCCCGGCTCGGCGGGGTGAGGCCAGCGCGCCAGGCCCGGAACGTGGGGCCTGGGCTTTGACACCCCGCCCGCCGGGCCATACCCTTGCCGGCTTTTGGTCCCGGCACTGGGGCGCACGGGGGTTTAGGTGCAAAGAGCAATCGGCGACGGCGGGCGCGTCGCGTAAGGTGGGCCCCATCGGTGGCAAAGACGGCGAGGGCATCCAAGCGGCCGAGCCGGAAGCCCAAGCCGAGCGGTGCCGCCGGCTCCAAGGGGGGACCCAAGGTGGATCCGCGGAGCACGAAGAAGAAGGCGGGGTCGGCCAAGCCGGCGGCCGGTCGGCCCGATCCCGCGCGGGGTCCCAAGAAGGTTGCGGGGCGCGAGCCCGAGCCCAAGACCAAGCCGGTCCCGGGGGCGGCGAAGCCCGCTCCCGTCAAGCCGGAGGCGCCCAAGGCGGTGGCTGCTCCGAAGCCCGGCAAGGGGGTGCCGGAGAAGGTGAAGGGAACGCCCGCCCCGGCCCCGGCAGCGGCGGCACCGGTCGAGTCCGAGGCGGCGAAGAAGAAGGCGCCCAAGGGAATCACGATCGTGACTCCCAAGCCGGTGCGGGTCTCGAAGCCCAAGGTCAAGTTCCAGTTGCCGGTCACCGAGCCGCTGATCAAGCCGGGCGCCAAGTGGAAGCCGCTGATCGCCTCGGGGCCGTCGGCCCCGCCACGGGGGACGCTCGAGGAGCACACGGGGGGTCCGGGGAAGTCCAAGCTTCCGAAGAAGGAGCTGGACCGCTACAAGCAGGTCCTCTTGAGCAAGCGGGCGGAGCTGGTGGGGGACGTGCGGCGCATGGAGGACGAGGCGCTGCGGCAGTCGGGGAGCGGGTCGCTCTCGGCGCTTCCCCAGCACATGGCCGAGCAGGGCACCGACACGTTCGACCAGGCGCTCTCGCTGGACCTGGCGCAGGTGGACCGCAACCTCATCCGCGAGATCGACGCGGCCCTGGAGCGGATCGACGCGGGCACGTTCGGGATCTGCGAGCGGACGGGCAAGCCGATCAGCGCGGAGCGGCTGCAGGAGCTCCCGTGGGCGCGCTACTCGATCGAGGCGGCCCGCGAGCTGGAGCGGCGCCCGTACCAAACGTGAGCGGCGAAGGGAATCCGGGCGGGCCGGGGCAGAACGCCGGGGCCCCACGCCCCGGGCCTGGAGACCGGGACCCAGGTCCATCCGCGACGCTGCGCAGCCCGCGCGCCTGGACGGTGCTGGTGGTGGCGGTGCTTCTCTCGCTGGGGGCCGACCTGGCCAGCAAGGCCGCGGCTTTTCGCTGGGTCGCCGGCCGTCCCGTCGAGGTCTCCCGGCGCCAGGTGCTGGAGCAGGCGCGCGTGGACCCGCGGCACATCGGGCTGCTGGTCCCGCGGCATCGTCCGGTGGTGGTGGTTCCGGGGCTGCTGGAGCTGACCCTGGTGCTCAACCCGGGCGCGGTCTTCGGCGTGGGCCCGGGAGCGCGGTGGTTCTTCGTCGGGTTCACCGCGCTGGCGCTGGGCTTCGGGGTGTGGATGTTTGCGCGCTGGACCGGGCCGCGGGACCGGCTGGCGCACGCGGCCCTGGGGATGCTGATCGGGGGCGGCCTGGGCAACCTGTACGATCGCCTGGTCTATGCCTGCGTGCGCGACTTTCTCCATCCGCTCCCGAGGTTGGAGTGGCCCGGCCAGCTCCGGGTGTTCGGCGGGCGCGAGGTGTGGCCGTATGTCTCCAACGTCGCCGACCTGCTGCTGCTGATCGGGATCGGGCTGCTGCTGGTCTATCTGTGGCGTCGCGATCCGGCCGCGGTAGCGCGGGCCGGGCCAGCGCGGGCGTCGGGAGGCTGACCCGGAGGCCTCAGGCCCCGGCGGTCGCGGTCGCCGCTCCGTAGCCCCCGCCGGTGACGGTCGGGGCCCCGGGCGCGGGCACGGCCCCGACGGCGCCCGCGGTGTTGGCCTTGCTGAGGATGCTGTCCATGAGCTGGCGGACCTCGTTGGCCATGCGGGTGTTGGGGAACTCGGCCACGATGCGCCGGCCCAGCGAGGCCGCCAGGGCCCACTGGCGGTCCTGCACCGCGATCTTGAACTGGGCCCCGAGGTTGTCGCGGGCCCGCGTGATCACGCCCCGGGCCACCTCGCGGAAGGGCTCGGCCTCGGCCTCGCTGAGGTAGGTGTCCAGCTCCTTGAGCAGGGCCATGGCGTCCTCGATCTGGTTCTGGCGGGCGGCCTCGAGGAAGCGGCGCTCCAGGTCGGCCTTGTAGACGCTGCGGGCCTGCTCGACCCGGTCGCGCAGCCCCTCGACGCGGGGCGAGTCCGGGAAGAGCCGGCGGATGCTGGCGGCCTCGCGGAGCGCCTGCTCCCAGCGCCGCTGCACGATCAGCCCGTCGAGCTGGGCGATGGCGTCGTTGAGGCGGCGCTCCTGCACGCCGGCCCGCGCCTTCTCGATCCGGGCGCGGAAGACCTCGGCCTCGGCGCGGTACCCGAAGCGGTCGGCGAGCTCGGCCGAGAGGACCATGGCGGCGTCCCAGTCCTGCCCGGCGATGTCCTCCTCGATGGCCCGGCAGAGCAGCTCGCGCTCGACGCCCCGGTTGAGCACGCGGCGGGCGTCGGGGGAGAGCGAGGCCTGCTCGGTCAGCAGGCGGATGTTGCGGTTGAGCTCGTCGAGATTCTGCGAGACCCGGGTCTCGACGAACCGGGCCGCGAGCCGGTCGAGCTGGATGAGCACGGGAGCGACCGCCAGCGCGAGCAGGATTCCCACGGCCCCGGCCCCGACCAGCGACTCGCGGGGCTGGAGCCCGAAGTAGCCCATGCCCGCCATCAGGCCCAGGAGGCTCAGGGCCAGCAGGGCGACGTAATAGACCGTGGCGACCGAGGTGCGCAGGCCGCGGGCGCGGCGGCGCTGGGAGGGTGTCGGCGGGGTGCCGGGCCCGCTCGCGGGGTTGCCGGGGAGTTCACTGTTGGGGTGGTACTCGGGCACCGTGAGGGGTCCTCCGCGGCGTGGGCGGCTGCCGGCCGTCCCCGCATCGCCCGTCTCTATTATGCCGCCATGCCCGCCCGCGTGCCCGAGGAGCCGGATCGGTCAACGGCCCGATTGGAGCGGCACGTCCTGGGGCCCTGGGAAACCAACTGCTACGTGGTGACGGCGGGCGCGCCCGCGCCGGGGCGCCCGTGCTGGGTCGTGGACGCCGGCTTCGAGCCGGAGGCTCTGGTGGCCAGCGTGCGGCGGGCGGGGCTCAGGCCCGCGGCGCTGGTCCTGACGCACTGTCACCTGGATCACATCGCGGGCGTGAACGCGGTGCTGGGCGCGTTCCCCGACGCGATGCTCCTGGTGCACCGGGACGAGCGCGACTGGCTCACCGACGCGGAGGCGAACCTGTCCGCGCTGATCGGCATGCCCGTGACCGCCCGGGCCGCCGACCGTCTGCTGGACGAGGGGGACCGCCTCACGCTCGACGGGCTGGAGTTCGAGGTCCGGCACGTGCCCGGGCACTCGCCGGGGTCGATCGCGCTCTACCAGGCGGAGTCGGGGGCGGTGATCTCGGGGGACGCGCTCTTCGCCGGGTCCATCGGGCGCACGGACTTTCCGGGCTCGGACTTCGAGACGCTCGACCGGTCGATCCGGGCGCGGCTGTACACGCTGCCGGACGAGACGCGGGTGTATCCGGGGCACGGCCCGGAGACGACGATCGGGCGCGAGAAGAGGGGCAACCCGTTCGTGAGGGGGTGAGGGGCGGGCCGGGCCAGAAAAAACAGGCGGCCCCGTGGTCGCGGGGTCCGCCCGGAGGGAGAAAGAGACGGTGTGGGCCGGGATCGGGGCCGGTCAGGCGAGTATCTGGCGGACGGCCTCGAGCATCTCGGGGAGGCGGCCCGCCAGCTCGTCGACGCGGGCCTGCGTGAGCTTGAGCTCGTCGAGGACGTCGGCGGGGTAGGCGAGGCTGGGGAGGTCGAGGCGGAAGCCGCCGGAGTCGACCGAGAGCGTGCCCGCCATGCGGTCGGCGAGGCAGACCAGGCAGGCCATGGTGCGCGAGTCGGTCGGGAGGCGCATCGGGTCGTGGTGATGGCCCGTAACGTGCGCGAAGCTGCGGGGGAACTTCCACTTCTCGCAGAGCCCGCGTCCGAAGTCCTGATGGGTGGCGCCGAAGACGCTCTCCTCGGCCGCGAGCATGTCGGCGCCGGGGCCGGTCCCGGAGGGGGCGCTGCGCTCGACGACCTCGATCATCTTGTTCCGGTCGTACTGGATCTCGACGACCATTCCGATGTCGTGGATGAGCCCGGCCAGAAAGGCCTCGTCGGTGAGGCCCATCTTCATGGAATCGGCGAGGAGCTTGCTGGCCGCGGCGACGGCCATGGAGTGGGCCCAGAGGTCCTTGGCGCTGAAGCTGGGGGTGAGGGCCCCGCCGCGGAAGAGCTTGGCCAGGCTGGCCGCGATGGCGATGTTCTTGACCGCGTTGAGGCCCAGGAGGACGATGGCGCGGTTGATCGACCCGATCTGCCCGGGGAGGCCGTAGAAGGCGGAGTTGACGACCTTGAGGATGCGCGAGCAGAGGGCCGGGTCGTTGGCGATCACCTTGTGGAGGTCCTGGGCGGTGCTCCGGGGGTCCTCCACGAGCGCGATGATCCGGAGCGTGATCTCCGGGAGCGTGGCGATGTGCGAGAGCTCGCGGACCGCGGCGGCGACGACCTGATCGCGGGGTGCGGGTGTCTGGACGGCCATGCGTGGCGGGCCTCCGGGCAGGCGTACCGAGCGGCGCGGCGCGGGCGCGTGCCCGGGCCTCCGGTGGCAGATCGGTCCGATCACCGGGCGGCTTGAGGCCGGGCACCGTCGGGGGCTTAGATCTTCACCGCGTCGCGCAGCACCCGCACCTGCTGCACGGTGTAGGGCCGGCCCCGGCCCATGCCCGGGCAGGTCCGGCCGGCCCGCTCCCAGGCTGCCCGCGAGCGCACGACACTGGGCCAGAAGGGCCACGTCCGGCACTGGGCGGGGCGGTCCTCGTAGACGCCGCATACGGCCTTGCCGGGGACGGCGGCGCGATCCAGGAAGACGCAGTCGAGCCCGCGGGGGCTTGGCTTTTCGATGAGCGAGCGGCCCTCGGGCGTGATGGCGGTATAGCGGGCGAGGAAGTCCGCGAGCGTGATCTTGAGGCGCGCGGCGAGGGCCCGGGCCTCGGCGTCGGAGACGAGCACGTATCCGGGGGGGCCCGAGCAGCAGTTGCCGCAGAGCGTGCACCCGAAGCTGAGGGCGGGGGCGTCGTCGGGGAGCCCCTCGGCGAACCACTCGCGGGGCCGCGCGGGCGCTGCCGCGGCGGGCGCCTCCGAGCCGGCGGTCCGTGGGCGCGTGGGAGGGCTCATGAGCCGGGGTAGGCGAAGACGCCGCGGCCGGCCTTGTCGCCGAGGCGCCCGGCGGCGACCAACTGGCGCAGCAGGGGGCAGGGGCGGTACTTGGGGTCGCCCAGCTCGCGGTGGAGCACGCCCAGGATGTGCAGGCAGGTGTCGAGCCCGATGAAGTCGGCCAGGCGGAGCGGGCCCATCGGGAAGTTGCACCCGAGCTTCATGATCTCGTCGATGTGCTCGGGCTCGGCGACGCCCTCCATCCAGGCGAAGAAGGCCTCGTTGATCATGGGCATGAGGACGCGGTTGGAGACGAACCCCGGGCGGTCGTTCGCCGGCACGGGGGTCTTGCCCATGGCCCGGGCCAGGGCGACGACGCGGGCGGTGGTCGCCTCGGAGGTGGCCAGCCCGCGGATCACCTCCACGAGCTTCATCACCGGCACGGGGTTGAAGAAGTGCATGCCGATGACGCGCTCCGGGGCGCCGGCGGGGCCCACCGCCCCGGCGATCTCGGTGATGCTGATGGAGCTGGTGTTCGAGGCGAGGATGACCGGGCCCGCGGGGCCGGCCCGCTCGGCGGGGAAGAGCCGCGCCAGCCGAGCGAAGAGCTCGCGCTTCACGCCGGCGTCCTCGACGATCGCCTCGATGACGATGTCGCACGCGGCCAGGGCGTCGAGGGATTCGGCGGGTCGGATGCGGGCGAGGGCGGCCTCGGAATCGGCCTTCGCGAGCCGCTGCTTCTCGACCTCGCGGGCCAGGCGCTTGGCGTGCCCCTCGCGGGCCTTGGCGACGGCGCCGGGCGCGGCGTCGTAGAGCGCCACTCCCAGGCCGGCCACGGCGGCGACCTGGGCGATCCCGCTTCCCATCTGCCCCGCGCCGATGACCCCGACCGAGCGAATGTCCTGCATGCCCGAGTTCTCCTCGCGTGCGCGGGCCCACGGGCGCGCCGCGTGCCCGTCCGAAGTAGGATAACGCCGATGTCGCGCCTCGACCGGCTCAGGGCGATGCTCGAGGCGGACCCCGCCGACGCCTTCGTGCTCTATGCGCTCGGGCAGGAGTACGCGGCCGGGGGGCGGCATGAGGAAGCGGTGGCGCACTTCGAGAAATGCCTGGCGGCGGACCCGGGGACGCTCTACGCCTATTACCACAAGGCGCGGGCGCAGGAGGCGTTGGGCAATCGCGACGGGGCCCTGGCGACGCTGCGCCAGGGGGCCCAGGCGGCCCGCGAGGCCGGGGACGCCAAGGCGCTTGGCGAGATCACGGCCCTGGCCGACGAGTGGTCCCCCTGAGGGGCCGGCCGCGTCGCCGCGCCGTGGCGATAGGCTTGTGGTCGATCGGGGCGTGCCCGGGGCACGCCGACGCAGGAGCTCGCTCATGGCACATCACATCCACCGGGGCGCGCAGGCCGCGGCGCTCGGTCTGCTCGCCGCGCTCGCGCTGGGAGCCTGCCAGAGCTCCAACCGCGGGCTGCGGATTGGCGGCGAGGTCGAGCTCGCCTCGCTGGACCCGGCGGCGCCGGAGGTGGGCCCGGTTTCGTCGGAGCCCTCCCTCATGGGCGTGGCGCGCGACAACTGGCAGCCGCGGGTCGTGACCGTG
>DASPKO010000302.1:0-8212 GCA_035628055.1 Phycisphaerales bacterium | reverse complement strand
TGCGCGATGAGACTGGGAATGCTCGAGTTGATCCTGGCCATGGGCAATCCTCCGTGATTGCGTCACGCGGTGCGGTGCGGGGCCCGGGGGCCTCGCCGCGGTCTGGGGTCGGGCACTGGTCCGGCGCTCCACGAGCGGCGGACCCGGGGCGCTCCGGCCCCGCAACGGTCCAGCGTCAGGCGGTCTTGGCCCCGCCCGAGGGGGTGGGCACGGCGGCGGCCCTGGCGCCCGCCAGGGCGCTCAGGCGTGCGGTCGCGGGGCGGCGCCCCGGGCCCGCGGAGATGCCGCGGCGCAGCGTCTCCAGGTCGGCGGCGTTGAGCGCCGCGGCGTTCTGATTCTCCACGCGGATCGCTTCGTACACCTCCTTGCGGTGCACGGCGATGCGGGTGGGCGCGGTGATCCCGAGGCGGACCTTGTCCCCCCGGATGTCGACGACGGTGATTTCGATCTCGTCGCCGATCATGATCGTCTCGTCGCGCTGACGGGAGAGAACCAGCATCGATCGGCTCCTTCCGGTGCAAGCCGGCGCAGGCGGATGTGCAGGGCTCGGGGCGCGCACCCGGGGCCGTCTGGTCCCGGGACGGGGCGGCGCCGGAGCGCGGGGTGAGGGTGGGAAGGCTGGGGAGCATGGTCTCGGGGGAGCGGTCAGGCCGACAGGGCCGCCAGGGGCCGCTCCGCCGTCACCGCCAGGTTCACGATCGGATGCCGCGCCGTCCAGCGCTTCTCCGCCAGGACGAACTGCTCGCCCGCCTTGGAGATCGTGTTGATCACCAGGGGACCCTGCAGGTTGGCGGTGAGGGTCTGCTCGGCCTTGTTGACGATCACGAAGACCTGGGCGTCCTCGAGACGGCTCAGCCCCAGCTCGCCCATCTGCTCGTCGCGGATCGGGACGTTATACCCCGGGACGAAGAGCGCCGGGTCCGTGACCACGAAGGCCAGGGCCGGGTCGTCGAGCGACTGGAGCCAGAAGAAGCAGGCGTCGTCGGCGGGCTCGAGCAGGCAATACCGGCGGAACTCGCCGAAGCCGAGCAGCCCCCTGGCAAAGGTCAGCACCCGATCCGGCGCGATCTGGATCGTCCCGAAGCGTGTGGTCCGCACGTGCATGACTTGCTCCGCAAAGTCGGCCTTCTCTCCGAGAGCCCCGGCGCTCCAGCGCCGGGCGACGTCCTGTCGGTCCGCCCCCCCGCGGCCGAGGCGGGGTGGCTCTTCTCGCCCGGCCCGGCCCCCGGCGCTAGCCCAGGAAGTCGAGCAGGGAACGTGAATGCGCCTGGGCGGCGGTTTGCATCCCCGCCAGGAGCTGGGTCTGGAGCTGGCTGAAGCGGATCGAGGCCGCCGCGTAGTCCAGGTCCTGAAGATCGCCGCGGGCCGTCAGGTCCAGCAGCTTGAGGTCCTCTTGCCGGGTCGTCGCCTGCGCGACGCGGTTCGAATAGACGCCCACCAGGGCGCGGGTTCCCGCCAGACGGTCGGCGTTCTCCTGAAGGGCCGCGGCAGCAAGCGTGATGCCATCGCTGTCGTTGGTCCGCAGCGCCTGCGCCAGGTCGAGCAGCGCCGTGAACAGGTTGTTCACGCGCACCCCGGCGCGATCCTGCGCGACGAAAGCTGCGCCCCCGGCCTCCCACGAGCCGCCCGCCAGCCCCAGGTCCTCCGCCGCCGCCGAGTTGTTCAGCTTCTCGATGCTCAGCGCCCCCAGCCCGCCCGTGTCGCGCAGCACCAGGCCCGCGGGCGAGCGGTTCAGCTCGGCCACCAGGGCCCCCGCGGGGATCTGCCCGGCCGCGGCCGCGGCGGCCGCCTGGGTGTTGATCCGGTCCAGGAGCGCCTGCACATTGACCAGGTCCTGCGGGCGCAGGTCGACGTCGAAACCGCTCCCGTCCCCGAGGTTGATGCGGAAGTCCGCGTTCAGGGCCGGCGTCGGCAGGCCCGTGAGCGGGTCCGCCACGCCATGGACCACGCGAACCCCCCGACCGTCGTTGAAGTCGGCCAGCCGCGTCTGCGCCGAGAGCGAGAGGATGCCCAGCTCGCCTGCGGTGTCCGGGCCACCGGGCGGGCTCTCGATCGAGAGGGCCGGCCCCGCGATCTCGCTCGAGACGTCCAGCCCGTTGCCCGAGGCGCTCAGCTCCACCCGCACGCCCGGCGCCGCCGACTCGATCCGCCCCCGGACGTCGTCGAGCGTCTGCGCCCCGGACAGGTCGACGTCGATGACCGCGGACCCGCCGGCGCTGGTGAAGCGGACGCGCACGGTCCCCGGTGGGAGCGTCAGGCCCGGGAGGGAGGAGAGCGGCGTCTGCCACGTCAGCCGGGGGTTGACGTCGTTCCCCGCCGGCGAGCCGGCCTGGAATGAGACCCCCGCGAGGCCGAGGTCCTGGGCGGAGGTGCCCGAGCCGACCTCGGAGAAACTCAGCACGGGGGCCGGCGGTCCGCCCGCCGCGACATCGATGGTGAGCGTCCCGCCGCTGAAGCCTACACCCCCGGGGCCCAGGATGGTCACGCCCTGGTCGAGCTCGTACTGCCGGAGCGCCCCCGTCAGGCGCTCGGCGAGCTGCTGGACCGTCTGAACGCCGCCGAGGTCGACCTCGACCAGGGGCCCGCCCGCAAAGCTGATCGCGATGGGGCCGGGGGCGATGCCCAGCCCGCGGGCCCCGCGCAGGTCCGCCAGGCGCGTCGCGCCGGTGAGCGCCGGGTTCAGGTCGGCGGTGGAGCGCAGGCGGGCGGAGATCTGGCCCACGGCGTTGTCGCCGCCGATGGTGATCGGGATGTCGTCGGCGGTGCCCAGGTCGGCGAGCAGGCCGGCCCCGCGCCCGACGTACCGGTAGCCCCCCGCCGCCTCGATCACCGGGGCCGTGCCCGGCGTCGAGCCGCCGAAGAGGTGCAGCCCGTTGCGCTTGCGGTTGGAGAGATCGAAGAGCTGGCGCAGCATGGAGTCGATCACCACGGCCTGGTTGGCGCGCGTGGTGGCGTCCGAGCCGGCGCCGATCTGCGACATCGCGACGGTGCGGGCCTCGAGGGCCAGGTCGGCCGCCTCGCCCACGGCGTCGTCGAGCATGCCCAGGGCGCCCGAGGCCGATTGCAGGTTGCCCAGCCACTGCTCGGCCCGCTCCAGGCGGTCGTCGAGGACGGCGATCGCCGAGGCCTTCACGGCGTCCTCCGAGACGCGGTTGACGCGCTTCCCCGTGGACATCTGGTGCTGGATCTGCAGCAGCGAGAGATTCGTGCGCGCCAGGCCCGCCATGGAGACCTGCGAGGAGAGGAGGTCGGGGACGCGGCCGAGGTTGGAGGGGATCGAGGACATGCGGGGCTCGCGGGGGTTCGGTTACGACGGCGCTCACACCATGTTCATCAGGGTCTGCATCAGCTCATCGACGATGGTGATAAACCGGGCGGCGCCCTCGTACTGGCGCTGGTGGGTCATGAGGTTGATCGCTTCCTCGTCCGTGCTGACGCCGGAGACCGCGGCGTGCTGGGCCTCGAGGCCCTCGCGCACCAGGGTCGTGGCTTCGGCCCGGGTGCGGGCCGCGTCCGTGCGCAGGCCGACCGACTGGACCGACTCGAGCCAGGAGTCGCGCAGGGAGCGCCCCCCGAGCCCGCCCAGGGCCCGATCCTGCAGGGCCACCATGGCCAGGGCCGCCCCGTTGTCCGCGGGGCTCCCATCGGTCACGAGCCCGACGCTGAGCAGGCCCGGCTGCTGGGCCAGCTCGCCGCGCACGCCGATGCTGCCCGCGCTGGTGCCGGTGAAATAACTGTTGACGCCCAGGACGGCCAGCACCCCGGAGGTGTCCTCCGAGAAGGCCAGGGAATAGCCCTCCGCCGCGCTCAGGGCCAGGCTGCCGTCGGGGTTGAGCTGGGCGGTCAGGTTCGGGACGGCCCCCAGGGCCGCGGTCAGGTCGTCGAGCGACGTGTCGTCGGCGAAGCCGGGGGCCCCGGAGGCGTCCACGCCGTCGAGGTCGACGTCGATCCGCACGGTCTGGGCGGCCCCTGTGGCGGTATTGGTGACCGTGACGAAGAACCCGCCGCTGGTTGGGGCGTAGGGCAAGGCCGCCAGCGTGGCGTTGGCGGGGTCGTTCAGGGCCCGGCCCCGATCGCCCACGGGCACGGCGAGCGTGCCGGAGGCGGAGGTCAGCGGCGTGCCGGCGTATCCCGTGCTGTGGATGCGGTTGACCTGATAGATGAGCTGCGAGGCGAGGCGGTCGAGCCGAGCGATCGTGTCCTCGACCAGCTCGGCCCGCTGGCGCTGCAGGGCCCCGATGGAGCCGGAGGTCACCCCGAGCGTCTGCCCGTCGGCGCGCACGGTCACCGCGACCGCCAGGGCGCCCGACTCGGTGGAGCGCGCCAGCTCGATGCCCCGGCTCGTGCCCGCGAGCACCACGGGGGTCGAGCCCACCAGGACGTCAACGGCCCCGCTCGGGTGCTCGATGGTCGAGACGTCGAGGTACCGGTTCAGCTCGCCGATCAGGCGGTCGCGCTGGTCGCGCAGGCCGCTGGCCTGCCCCCCGCCCCCCTCGGTGGTCACGATCTCGGCGTTCAGTCCGGCGACCTGGGAGAGCAGCTCGTCGGCGCGCCGCACGCTGGTGGAGAGCTGCGCGTCGGCCTGCTCACGGAGGCGGCCCAGGTCGCGCCGCAGCGTGCGCATGGCGCTGGCCAGGGACCCCCCCTGCTGCACGACCAGGCCCCGGGCGCTGGCGCTCGAGGGGCTGTTGGCCAGCTCGGACCAGGACCCGAAGAAGGCCGAGAGCTCGCTCGAGAGGTCCGAATCCGAGAGCTCGTTCAGCGTCGCCTCGACGCTCGAGAGCAGGGAGAAGTCGATGCCCGCGGAGCTCTCCTGCGCGAGCCCGGACCACAGGCGGGCCTGCAGGGCCTGGTCCACCTGCCGGCGGATGCCCTGCACGTACACCCCGCGGCCGATGAACGAGCCGCCCGACGCGCCGTCGCGCATCGGGGCCAGCAGCGCGAGCTGGCGGGAATAGCCGGGCGTGGCCGCGTTGGCCAGGTTGTTGCCGGTCACCTGGATGCCGACCTGGCTGGCCGACAGGGCGGTGCGGCCGATCTGCAGCGAACTGGTGAGGCCCACGGGCGTCTCCTAGGAGCGAAGGTCCAGCGCCGACACGACCTGCACGGGCGCCGCCACCAGCCCGCGCGGGCCGTACGTGCCCGAGTGGGCCAGCGAGCGGCCCACCTGCTTGATCAGGCCGTCGAGATGCCCGGCCAGGGCGGCCGCGGCCTCGCGAATCACCCGCTGCTCCCGCTGGAGCGTGAGCAGCAGCTCCTTCAAGCGGCCGGCCAGGGCCAGCACGCGCTCGCGCGCCGCCGCGGGGAGCAGGCCCGCGAGGCGCGCCAGCGGGGCGGGCGCGGGCGCCCCGCTCGCCGGGGCTGGTCCTTCCCCCCCCAGGCGCGCCGTGATCGCACTCCGGCGGGCCTCGAGCTCGGCGATCCGCGCCGCGACCTCGGCCATGCCGCCGGTGGCGGCGGCCAGCGCGGCCGCGTCGGCCGACGAGATCGCGGCCCGCTGGGCCCGGGTCAGCACCAGGAGACTCTCGTGCTCGGCAAGCAGCCGCGCCAGCACGTCCTCCAGGGCCGCCGCGAGCGCCCCGGCGCCACCGGGCTGCTCCTGCGGGCCCGGCGGTTCGGACTGGGACGGCCCCGAGCTGTTTGGGCTCGGACTCATGGGACGCTCCGTGCCGGAGGCGGCGGCGCCTCGGCGCCGCGCAGCACGCGCCGGGCCACCGCGTCGACCAGGGGGAACCGGGAGGCCGAGGCGATCCGGCGGGCCAGCTCGGCGTCGGCGAATGCTCGGAACTGCTTCTCCGCGGGCCCGGGCGCGAACGGGGGGGCCGCCCGGTTGGATTCCCGGAGCTCCTTGAGCAGGGGCTGCACGAAGGTGATCGCCACGAGGTCCTCCGCCGCGGCACGGGCCCGCTCCGGCGCATCACCCCTGGCGCGCAGGGGCTCCGCCCGTGCCAGCAGGCCCGCGAAGTCCTGCTGGCGCCCCGCCAGGGCGGGGCGGAGAGGCGCCGCGCCGGGCACCGGCGGGAACACCGGCGTGAACGGGCCGACCGATCCGCGTTGCCCGAGTCCGGCGGTCATGGCTACTCCACGATGAACCGGGCGTGCAGACGCCCGGAGCGATGGATCTGGGCAAGCACGGCGATCTGGTCCTTTACCGGCACGTTGAGCTGCTTGAAGGCCTCGAGCAGGTCGGCCAGGCGGGCCCGCTCGCTCCCGCGCCCCCCGGTCGCCAGCCCCACCCAGTTCTGCTCGAGCACCAGCGGGTCCTGGGGCGTGGGCGTCGGGGGCGGCACGACGGTGGTCACCACCAGGTCCTTGTGCTCGATCGCGACGGGCGAGATCTCGACGTCGCCCGTGACCACGATCGAGCCCGTCCGCTCGTTGACGATCACCTGCGCCGGCAGGTCCAGCAGCGCCGGGCTCAGCCGCGCCGAGACGATCCGCGAGATGAACGCCGCCGGGTCGGCCCGTTCGGCGGGTGGGACCGCGACGCGGACGGTGGCCTCGTCCACGGCCCGCGCGGGCGGGTCGGCCCCGGCCTCGTCCTGACCGAGCAGGCCGTTGATCTCCGTGGCGATCGCCCGCGTGGTGGGCCACCCCCGCGCGTGCGGCTCGATGACCAGTTCCAGCACGTCGCCGATCGGCGCCGAGCGGATGTCGCGCGTGACCTGGGCTCCGAGGCGGACGCGGCCGACGCGGGGATTGGACAGGCTGGGGACCGAGACCGGCCCGGAGGCCATCGCGAAGAGGCGCGCGTCGCCGGCGAAGGGCCCGGTGAGGGGCGTGAGGAGCAGCTCGCCCCCTTCGAGGTTGGTGGCGCTGTGCATCACGCTCACCGTCACGTCCAGCCGGTCGTCGACGCGGGCCCCGGTCTCGGGCGCCTCGCACGAGACCCACACGAGCGCCACGGACTTGGAGCGGGCGAGCTCCTTGAGGTCGGGCAGCGGAACGTTGTTGGCGGCGTAGACCTGCGCCAGGGGCCTGGCGAGGGCCAGCTCGGTGCCCGGGTCGCCGGTGCCATTGAGCCCCACGACCAGGCCGATACCGCGGAGCGGGCTCCTCCCCTGCCCGCCGAGGCGGGCGATGTCCTGGATGGAGATGGAGGCGCCGGGCCGATCCGCCGCCGGGGCCGCGGCAGCGGGCGTGGGCGCGCCCGGGGCCCCGGCCGGATCGGCGGGCTGGCCCATGCCAGAGGTGGGCGCAGCCAGGAGCGCCGCAAGCTGCGCGACGGAGGCGGAGAGGCGGACGTTAATGCGCGACCGGGCCATGGGCACCGGTTGGCTCGCAACCGGCGTGCCGGATCGCGGAGCGGGATTTGGCGCGGGCAGGATCGGAGCGCGGCTCGTGCGCGGGAAAGACCGCTCGCTCGCGCTCGCGGTCTCGCGCGCTGAGGACAATCGCTCGCTCGGGCTCGCGGGTCGTGGGCCCGGGCCGACTGCCTAGATATTAAAGATCGCGTCGAGCACCTTGGGGATGAACCCCTTCTTGGCGGCGTTCTTCACCTCGCCGGTGTTCTCGGCGCGGATCACCAGGTCCGACATCTGGTTCGACTGGATGGTGTTCTGGAGCGTGATGTCCTCGGGCCGGCAGAGCCCCGCGACGACCAGGGTGGTGGTCTCGCCGCCCGAGTCGCTGACCATGCGGGCCTCGAGCAGGAGGGTCCCGTTGGGCTTCACTTCGAGCACGGTGGCGCCCACGCGCGTCGTGAAGCGGTCGGTGCGCTCGAAGGTCCCTTCGCCGTTGAACTTGGTGCCACCCCCCGCGTCCACCTCCACGATCGGCGTGGAGTCGCCGCCGCGGAGCTGGGCCTCGAGCAGGTGCCGCAGGCTGGGGAACTTGGCCAGCTCGGCGCGGAGGTCGTACTTCTTCTGCGTGTCGAGGCTCTGCTCGTACTTCTGCACGCTCTGCTGGTTGATGATGATCTGGACCAGGTCGTGCGCCTGCCAGCGCCTGGGCTCGGGGGGCGTCACCGCGATCAGGCTCGCCTGGCGGACGTCCGGTCCGGTTGCCGACGGCGCCGCCGACGGCGGTGGCGCCGAGGCGGCCGGGGGCGCGCCGGGCGCCGGCGCGGCGGGTATCTGGGCCGGCGCGGCGGGGGGCTGGCGGAGCAGACTCTGCGCCCGCGCGGCCGGGGCGCAGGCCAGGACGATGGTGAAGGCCAGGCAGACGATGCGGCGGCTCATGATGATCTTTCTCCGCGGTCGTCCGCCTCGAC
>DASPKO010000301.1:0-6726 GCA_035628055.1 Phycisphaerales bacterium | reverse complement strand
GTGCTCGAGGGGGGCACGCACAACGTGATGGCCCCGCCCTTCGACTTCATCGAGCGGGCGTTCCTCCCGCTGATGGACCGGATGGGCCCGCGGGTGGCGGCGCGCGCCGAGCGGCTGGGGTTCTACCCGGGCGGGGGCGGGCGCGTGGTGGTCGACATCGAGCCGGCGGCGCGGCTCGGCCCTCTGCATGTGCTGGAGCGGGGCGCCCCGGTGTCGCGCCGGGGCACGGCGCTCATCGCGCGTCTGCCGGTCCACATCGCCGAGCGCGAGCTGGGCGTGCTCGCCGAGGTGCTGGGCTGGGCTTCGGACGACCTGGTGGTGCGGGACGCGAGCTCGCGGAGCGGGCCCGGGAACGCGGTGCTGGTGGAGCTGGCGTTCGAGCAGGTCACGGAGGTGTTCAGCGCGATCGGGGCGCGCGGAAGGCCGGCGGAAGCAGTGGCCCAGCAGGCCGCGTCCGAGGCGCGGGCCTACCTTCAGAGCGGGGCGCCGGTCGGCCCTCACCTGGCGGACCAGCTCCTGCTGCCGCTGGCGCTGGCCGGCGCCGGCTCGTTCCGCACCGTGCCGCTGACCGAGCACTCGGTCACGAACATGCGGACCATCGGGAGGTTCCTGCCCGTGCGCTTCCGGACGCGGGCCGAGGGGCCGGATGTGCTGGTGATGGCGGGGTCGGACGAGCCGGGGGGCGGGCGCTGACGTGAGGTCGGCCCCGAGGTTCAGTCAAAGCGGGCGACGGGACTCGAACCCGCAGCATCAAGCTTGGAAGGCTTGCACTCTACCATTGAGTTACGCCCGCGCGGCGGGCAAATACTATGGCGGGCCCGGCGGAACATCGGTCGCGTTCGCCAGACCCGGCGGTCCGTCCGGACGGTTTGCCGGACGGGTTGAGAGACAGATGCAGGTGATCACGCTTCCCATCTCGGTGACGACCCCGGGCCCGGGTCTGCACGACATCACCGCCCGGGTGCAGGCCGCGGTGAATCGCTCGGCGCTCCGCGAGGGCCTGTGCACGGTCTTCGTCCGGCACACCTCGGCGAGCCTGCTGATCCAGGAGAACGCGGACCCATCGGTGCGTGCCGACCTCCAGGCCTGGCTCGCACGGCTCGTCCCGGAGCACGACCCGCTCTACACGCACAACGAGGAGGGCCCGGACGACATGCCGGCCCACGTCAAGGCGGCCCTCACGCAGGTGAGCCTGCAGGTCCCGCTCCAAGGCGGGTCGCTGGCGCTGGGGCGTTGGCAGGGGGTGTACCTGTGGGAGCACCGGGCCGGTGCGCACGAGCGGTCGCTGCTGGTCACGATCATCGGCACCCGCGCTCCGTCGGGCTGAGGCGGGGCGCGTGGGGCCGGCCTGGCGGTCTGGGGTGTCTGGCTTGTCCGTGCTCCGGCGTGCTTCCTATACTGGCCGAGCCGGTCCCGGTCGGGGGCAGGCGTGCCGGGGCTCGCCAGTGGTGGCGGGCGGGGCAACTGTGACAAATCCGGGCTCGGGGCCGCTGGCGGGCCGCAAGCCGAACGGAACGAAGCGCCCTTGGGCGGATTTCCGGTCCGACGCGACACCGCTTCGCGTGCCGGGCCGGCCGACCTCTCCGCCGGTGACGCTGAACGACAAAGGTGAGACTCATGGCTGGGAGCACGCTGGTACAGGACCTGATCGAGGCGGGGATCCACTTCGGTCAGAGGTCGAGCGGGTGGAACCCCAAGATGGGGCCGTTCATCTACGGGAAGCGCAACGGCATCCACATCATCGACATCAAGGAGACGGTCAAGGGGCTGCTGCTGGCCAAGCGGTTCCTGGCGCGCATCGTCTCGGAGGGGAAGGACGTCTGCTTCGTCGGGACCAAGCGGCAGGCGCGCTCGGTGCTGGAGCAGCGGGTGGGCGACGTCAAGATGCACTACGTCACCGAGCGCTGGCTCGGGGGCACGCTGACGAACTTCCGGACCATCCGCTCGCGCCTCAAGCGCCTCGAGGAGCTCGAGGGGCTGGAGCAGGGCCAGGCCATGGCGAGCTACTCCAAGAAGATGGAGAGCCAGCTCCGCCGGGAGCGGAACAAGATCTCGCGGAACCTCAGCGGCATCCGCGCCATGGACAAGCTTCCCGGCGCGCTCGTGGTCATCGACGTGCGCCGCGAGATCAACGCGCTGCGCGAGGCCCGCAAGCTGGGCATCCCGACGATCTGCCTGATCGACACCGACGGCGATCCCGAGCTGGCGGACATCCCCGTTCCCGGGAACGACGACTCGATGCGCTCCATCGACGTGGTCATCCGCGAGCTGTGCCTGGCGATCGCCGAGGGCCGGCAGCTACGCTCCGGCAAGCCGCTCGAGGAGGCGCTCCCCGGCGTCCCGGGCGCCGACGGGGCCCAGCAGCCGCGCCGCAGCCGGCGCGCCCAGTTCCGCTCCGATGAGCCGGGCGCCGGCCCGGAGGAGCCGGGCGTGCCCGTCGGGGCCGAGCCGGCCGGGGCGGCCAAGCAGGTCTGACGGGGCGTTGGGCATTTGGAACAGCGGCGCGGCCCGGGCGCGGCGGGGAGGCCCCGCGGCGCCGGGGGGCCGGCTTCTTCGCAAGAGACAGGTGGAGGCAAGTCCATGGCCGAGATCGATGCCAAGCTCGTGATGCAGCTCCGCAACCGCACGGGGCTCTCGATGATGGAGTGCAAGAAGGCGCTCCAGGAGGCGGGCGGGGAGCTCGACCAGGCGGAGGACCTGCTGCGCAAGAAGCTCAAGGGCAAGATGGACGCCCGCACCGACCGGGCGGCGGGCCAGGGGCGCGTGGGCGTGGCGATCGCGCCCGACCAGTCCGCGGCCGCGATCGTGGAGCTGCGCGCCGAGACGGACTTCACCGCCAAGAACGAGAAGTTCATCGCCGCGGCCAGCACGGCCGCCCAGGCCGCCCTGGCGGCGGCCGGCGCGGGCCCGGTCCCCCCCTCGGCGCCGGTGACGGCCGCGGTCGACGAGCTGCGCATCACCACGGGGGAGAACTGCTCGTACGCGCGCGGGCACAAGCTGGCGGGCACGCGCGGCACGAGCCGCTTCGGGTCCTACGTCCACCACGACGGCAAGACCGGTGTGCTGGTGCAGGCCGAGGGCGACGTCTCCGACGAGACGCTCCGCCAGGTCTGCATGCACATCACCGCGGCGGTCCCGCGGCCGCAGGGCGTGAGCGCCAAGGACGTGCCCGCGGCGGCCGTCGAGAAGGAGCGGGCCTTCCGCATCTCGCAGGCGATGGAGACGGGCAAGCCCAAGGAGATCGCCGAGAAGATGGTCGAGGGGGGCATGCGCAAGTTCTTCGAGGAGATCGCGCTGCTCGAGCAGCCCTTCGTGATGGACCCGGCCCGCAAGATCAAGGACGTGGTCGGCGCCGGGGGAACGATCGTCACGTTCCTGCGCTGGCAGGTGGGCGAGGCGGCGGGCTGACGCGGGCGCCCTCAGTGGGGCGCCGGCTCCGGCTTGTCCGGCTCGCCCGAGACGGGGTTGCGGAAGTGCCGCTCCTGCACGGGCACGATGTGCTCGAGGACGTGCTGGAGCACGCGCGCCGGGCTCCCGAGGGCGTTCACCTCGGCCACGATGCTTGCCGGGTAGTGCCCGAGCACGGGGTAGGTCTCCTCCTCATACACCGCCCAGCGCCGGCGGATGACCTCCTCGCGGGCGTCGTCCACGCGGTTCTCCTTGAGCGCGCGCCGGCGCAAGCGCTTGATCATCTCCTCCTTGTCCGGGCAGCAGAGGTGGATCACCTTGAGCACGCTGATGTGTCGCTCCATCAGCCGGGCCTGGTTGACGTTGCGGGGGATGCCGTCGAGCACGAGGAGGTCGGCGCGGGGCTTGTAGAGGCTCAGGATCGTCTGGGCGTTGAGATTCTGCTGCCACATCTTGACCGTGACGTCGTCGGGCACCAGCTCGCCGCGCGAGGAGTACTCGTAGAAGGTCTTCCCCAGCTCCGAGCCGATGTCCAGGGTGCGGAAGACCTCCCCGCAGGAGAGGTGGTAGAACCCCGGGATGTGCCCGAGAATCTTGCCCTGCGTGCCCTTGCCGGAGCCCGGCGCACCGAACAGCAGGATGGTCTGGTAGCGGTGTGCCATGGCGTGTTCTTTCGGTCCCCGCCGGCCCAAAGGTAAACAGAGGGCCGGTGAGGGGCAAGCCGGGTTTGACCCGGGGCGCTCCAGTTCACAACGCCCGTGCCGGTGTTCCGGTTCGGGCACGTCCCGGCCCCAGCCGATACATCCGCATGGGCCAGATCGGCTCGAACCCGTTCCGGGGCGTCACGGGTGTTCCGCCCTCCGGCCAGCCCGGCGAGCGCCGGCGCGAGCAGCGCCCGCCGGGGCGCCAGCCCCAGGCCGAGCGCGGCCACGACGAGCTGGAGCTCGGCAGCTCGGCGGCGAGCGAGGGGGACGCCTTCGCGCCCGCGGCTGCGACCGCCAGCGCCGCGGACGGACCGGGCGAGGGTGGCGTCCCCGCGGAGCCCCGGGCCCCCGCGCCGCCCGCTGAGGCTGCGGCCTCGCGCGTGCCGTCACCGGATGGCGCAGCGCCGAGTCCGGACCGGCCGAGCGTGGATGTGCGGGCCTGATAACGCGGGAGTGAGTTACTAGCAGCTTACCCAGGTTCGCGCTGCCCATGTACGGGCGTGTGCCCACCGGGTCGGATGCTTGTCGCAAATCCGTTCACATCAAGGACTTGCGGCGCGCTAATGGGGTCGGCGCCGGTTCGCGCTCCTGCCCCCTGCTGCGGGCGGTTTAGAGCCTGTTTCCCATGTGACAAACGCGCCCAGCGGGTTAGTGTGAATGTGAAGGATTGGCGGCAGAAGAAGATGCTCGATTTTGCTCGTGCCGACCGGCCGCCGCGGTGACGAGTGAGGCGAGGAAACTCGCGCAAAGAGTTCGTCGTTTCCGACGCTGGGTGCAGGACCGCCCCGGCGAAGGGTTTAGTGTCGGAACTCCAAATACGGGGCCATGCTATGAGAAAGATTGTCGGAACCCTCGCAGCGGCGGCCGTGATCTCCCAAGCGGGGATCGCGTTCGCCACGCCGATCAACCCGGGTCAGTCGGCGTTCATCACCCATCCCTCGGTGCCGGATACCCCCAAGTACACGCAGGGCCTCCCCGCGTACTTCACGCCGGGCAACATCGTCGGCACGCTGAGCAACGCGGCCATCACCGGCGGCATCGCGGGCACGGTCACCACCACCGTGTACCGCAACCCGGCGACCAACAACCTGACCTTCCAGTACGTCTTCAACGCCAGCGGGAACAACCCCGTTCCCGTGGCCCGCGCCACCATCGGCGGGCAGTGGCTGGGCCTGGCCGTGACCGATGCCGGCTCGGATACGAGCGGCGACTCGGGCACGGGCGACCCCGGCGCCGAGTGGACCGACGGGCGTCCGATGTTCCTGGCCCGCTCCCCCGATGACCACGCCCCGAGCGTGCAGTGGCTCGCCTTCGGCATCGGTGCGGGCCTGGGCGCGACGGATGCGAGCGCTCGCATCTGGTTCGAGACCAACGCCCAGACGTTCGCCCAGGCGCCCGTGGCCTGGATCGATACGGCTCTGACCGGCCAGGGCACCGTCCTGGCCCCGGCGATCATCCCGCTCCCCAATGCCGCGGGCCTCGGCGCCCTGGGCCTCGGGCTGGTGGCGATGTACGTCCGTCGGCGTCAGAAGAACAACTGAGCCGCCCGGAGGCTCGGCCGGACGCTGCGGCAGCGGCCCGGTGAAAACGAGAGTGCGATGCGGTGGCGTGCTGCGTGCGGCCGCCACCGCTTCGAAGGCAACGCTGGGTCCGTGGGGCTGGCATCACCTGCCGGCCCAACGGACCCGGCGTCTTTTTGTGGTCCCAAAGCCGGCAGGGGGCCGCCGGTCCTTCGCCGGGAGGCCCGCTCGCTGGCGCTCGCGGCTCGTGCGGGACGGGCTTGCTGCGGCAGGGTCTGAGAGGAACCGCTCGCTGGCTCGCGGCTCGTGCGGGTGGCACGTGGCGGTACATCGGCCCGAGGACCCTGCCCCAGGCACCGCTCGCTGGCGCTCGCGGCTCGTGCGGGACGGGCTTGTTGCGGCAGGATCCGAGAGGAACCGCTCGCTGGCGCTCGCGGCTCGTGCGGGAGCTGCCGCGGTCAGCGCCGCGGCGCCTCGGTCACGCCCAGCTCTTCCTGTGCCGGGTCGGCCTCTTCCAGGTCGCCGACCCGTGATTGGAGGCCCGGCGCCGGCTTGGTCTCGACCGCGGCCCGCGCCGCCGCCAGCCGCTTCTCTCCCGAGCCCGCGACCGGGGCCCGCTCGTGCACCGCGGCGTTGCGTCCGTCCTCGGTCACGTGGTAGACCATGCCGATGGTCGTCTCCGGCTCGCCGAGCACCAGGCGGTTGACGAGCTCGACCCCCTGCATGAGCGTGTGGTCGGTGTTGGCGACCTCGTACTTCCACATCCCGAAGCGCCCGCGCGAATACACGTCGCGTGCCTCCAGCCACGGGATCACCTCGCTGAGAACCTCGTCGCGGTCGACCGAGGGCGTCGGGTACGAGTAGTCGGCGTGGTAGCACCAGCGGCTGACGATGTTCGCCCGGTCCTCGGGCGGCAGCATGCCGCAGTTCTCCAGCCCCCGGATCGTCTCCTCGACGATCGTTGCTCCGTCCACCGGCTTGAGGTCGCTGTAGCTGGTCTCGCAGAGCAGCGAGTAGTAGTTGTCCTTGTCGGGGGTCATGAAGGGGGAGTAGTTCGAGAGGTAGGTCGCCCGGTAGAACGGGCAGTTGTCCTC
>DASPKO010000300.1:0-9679 GCA_035628055.1 Phycisphaerales bacterium | reverse complement strand
CGCCTCCATGATCCCCGGCCCACCCCCGGTCATGACCGTGAACCCCAGCCGGCTGATCCTCCCCCCCATCTCCCGGGCCAGGGCGTAGTACGGGTGGTCGGGCTTGAACCGCGCGGAGCCGAAGACCGTCACGCACGGCCCGACGAAGTGCAGCGAGCGGAATCACCGCAGGAACTCCCAGCAGATTCTCAGCGTGCGCCCCAGCTCGAAGGACCGGCTGTGGGGACCCTCGAGGAACTTCCCCTCCTGGATCGACCGCGTGGCCTTGCCCCACCTCCCCAGGTTCCCGGTCGCGACCTCGCCCGTGGCGGTCACCTTTGGCTGGCCCGGGTCCGGCTCGCCAGCGATCGGGCCGGGTTGCGGGGCGGCCGTAGTCTCCGATCCGGGAGGGCTGGCGGGGGGCGAATCGGGGGCTGGGTCGGGCACGGGCGGATCGTACCCGTGGAGGGCGAACCCCCCTCGCGGGGTGTCCAGCCTGGGCGTGCCCCGGGAAATCGGGGTTTGCGTGTAGGTCCGGTTTCCCCGCGATCCGGTACGCTGAGGTCATGGCGACCCGCGACCTGGATGATCCGGTCCCGCTGATCAGTGCCCGCACCGAGGTCGAGGCGGCGAGCATCGCCTCGGCGCTGGAGGCGACGGGCATCGCCGCGGCGGTCGAGGGGGGCATGACTTTGGGCTTCCGCGCGGAGGCCCCGGGCGAGGCCCGCGTACTGGTGCGCCGGGCCGACCTGGCCCGGGCGCGGACGGCGCTGCGCGAGGCCAAGCTCGAGGCCGATGCGACCAACTGGGACGCGGTCGACGTCGGGGTGCCGGAGACCGCGGCCGAGGCGGCCGAGGTTCAGCCCAGGCGCGGCCTGGCCACCGCGGCCTGGTTCGCGGTCATCTCGGCCCTGGTGCTGATGATCGTCTGCGGGATGGTGCTGGGCTACATGCCCTACCCCGTCGGGATCCTGGCCGCCGTGCTCGTGCTCGTCGGGGGCGTCATCGGGCTGGTGATGTGGAGCACGCGCGACCGGGAGACGGAGAACCCGGCGGCCCGGTGACCGCGGCTCGCCCCGCCCCGCCGCCGTGTTCTGACGCTCATGGAATGTCAACAATCGCTGTCCCGGCTCGCCGGCACGTGCCAATCCCGGCGCGGGAGGACCGACGTCCGAAGGAGGCTCGAACCATGCCACGCCGACCCGCTTGCGTGTTCCTTGGCGCCGTGCTGGCCGTGCTGGCGCCGGCCCCGCTCACGGGGGCGGGTGATCCGCCGGCCGCGCCGAAGCGGCCCGTCACCAACGAGTATCACGGGACCAGGGTGGTTGATGAGTACCAGTGGCTGGAGAACTGGGACGACCCGGAGGTCAAGGCCTGGAGCGAGGCGCAGAACCGGCACGCGCGTGGCGTGCTCGATTCACTCCCGCACGTGCCGGAAATTAGGACGCGCGTCACCGAGGTGCTCACGGCCCCGACCGTCAGCTACGGGGGCCTGGCGGTGCGCGGCGACCGGCTCTTCGCCATCAAGCGCCAGCCCCCGAAGCAGCAGCCGTTCCTGATCGTGATGGACAGCCCCGCCAAGCCGGACCCGGAAAGGGCCCGCGTGCTGGTCGACCCGAACCAGCTCGATCCCACCGGCTCGCTGCACATCGATTGGTTCGTTCCCTCGCCCGACGGTCGGCTCGTGGGTGTCTCGCTCTCGCGCGGCGGGACCGAGTCGGGGGACCTGCACGTCTTCGACGTCGAGACCGGCAAACAGGTGGACGAGGTGATCCAGCGGGTGAACGGGGGCACCGCGGGGGGCGACATGTGCTGGACGCCGGACTCCAAGGGATTCTTCTACACGCGGTACCCGCGCCAGGGAGAACGCCCCGCGGAGGACATGGACTTCTACATGCACCTGTGGTTCCGCACGCTCGGCACGCCCGTGGACCAGGACCGCTACGAGATTGGCAAGGACTTTCCCAAGATCGCGGAGATCCAGGTCGAGTCGGCGCCCAACGGCGTCGTGCTCCTCACCATGCAGAAGGGGGACGGGGGGGAGTTCCAGCACTACGTCCGCCAGGCCTCCGGCGGCTGGAGCCTGCTCGCGGACTACGACGCCAAGGTGGACCAAGCCACGCTCGCGCCCGACGGCGCCGCCGCGTACCTGATCGTGCGCCGGGACGCTCCGCGGGGTCGGCTCATGAAGGTCGGACTGGGCGCCGGGGACGACTCCTCGCGGGAAATCGTGGCGCAGGGCGAGGACACCATCGTCTCGGACTTCTGGGACCCCACCGTCATGGAGGTGACCCCGGGGCGCCTCTATCTCACCTACCAGACCGGGGGGCCCTCGGAGGTCCGCGTCTTCGATCTGGCGGGCAAGCCCCAGCCCGGGCCCAAGCAACTGAGCGTCAGCGCCGTCGGCGGGCTCAACGCGGTCGGCTCGGGCGATGCCATCCTCTTCAACCAGACCTCCTACATCGATCCGCCGGCGTGGTACGTCTTCGACCCCGCCGCCGGCACCACCACGCGCACGGCGCTGGCGACCCCGAGCCGGCTCGACTTCTCGCCCTACGAGGTCGTGCGCGAGATGGCGACCAGCAAGGACGGCACCAAGGTCCCCATCAACATCATCCGCAGGAAGGGCCTCGCCCTCGACGGTGCTCATCCCTGCGTCCTGAGCGGCTACGGGGGCTACGGCGTCAACATCACCCCGGGCTTCTCGTCGGCAGACATCATCCTGCTCGAGCAGGGCGTCGTCCTGGCCGAGGCGAACATCCGAGGGGGCGGCGAGTTCGGCGAGGAGTGGCACCACCAGGGGAACCTCACCAACAAGCAGAATGTCTTCGATGACTTCGCGGCCGCGGCCCGCCACCTCGTCGAGCGCGGGTACACCAATCCCAAGAAGCTCGCGATCCAGGGGGGCTCCAACGGCGGGCTGCTGATGGGGGCGATGATCACTCAGCATCCCGAGATGTTCGCCGCGGTCGTCTCGCACGTGGGCATTTACGACATGCTCCGCGTGGAGCTCTCTTCCAATGGCGCCTTCAACATCCCTGAGTTCGGCACCGTCGCCAACCCCGAGCAGTTCAGGGCGATGCACGCCTACTCGCCCTACCACCGCGTCGAGAGCGGCCGGGCCTATCCGCCGGTGCTCTTCCTGACCGGGGCCAACGACCCGCGCGTGGACCCCATGCACAGCCGCAAGATGACCGCGCGGCTCCAGGACGCCGGGGCCGACGTGCTGCTGCGCACCAGCGGCAACACGGGGCACGGCGGGGGGACGCCCCTCAACGAGCGCATCGAACAGCAGGTGGATGTGAACGCGTTCCTGGTCAGGCACCTGGGAATCGACTACCGGCCCGCAGCGGCCAAGGCGCCCGCCGGGGCGAGGTGAGCAAGCGGGCGCCGGAACGCTCGCACGGGCGCTCCGGCGCACTGGGGGCGCGCATCATGGCAGCCCGGGGAATACCACCCGGGGCCGTTTGTTTCCAGGCGCAAACCCTCTCGCTCTGGCCGCCGGCGCCGCGGCTGGCGGTCTCGGGTCAGTCGGCCGGCTTCACGCTCCGGTAGATGTACGCGGGGGGCATGGCCCGCCACACCGGGCGGACCGGGGCGACGGGCCCGACGTGCCGGGCCATCCGCTCGGCGAAGCGCCGCACGCTGGGCATCAGCCAGGCGGGACGGTTGGTGATGGTGGTGAAGATCCCGCCCGGGCGCAACACCGCCGCGGCGGCTCCCAGCACGCGGGACTGGGTCGCGTCGTCGAAGAGCAGGAAGGGCAGGGTGCTGACGATGACGTCGACCGTGCCCGGCTCCAGGCCCGCGGCGGCGCCGAGGCGGGGGAGCTCGCCGGCGTCCGCCTCGGCGAGCGCAACCCGCGGGAACCGTGCCCGGAACGCGGCGGCCAGGGTCGGGTTCAGCTCCACGGCCAGGAAGCGCGCGCCCGCCCCGAGCCTGGGCAGGAGGTGCTCGGTCACGGGCCCCGTGCCCGCGCCCAGCTCGACAACAGCGCCGGCCTCTTCCAGGGGCAGCCCTTCGAGGATCGCCCGGGCGAGCGGGGCCGTACTCTCGAAGCAGTTGCCCAGCACCGTGGGAGCCCGGAAGAACTCCAGCCAGAACGTGAGGGCCCCGCGGGGGGGCTGCCCCGCGCTCCCCGCCGCCGCCCGACCATCGTCTGCCTTCGGCCGCGTCGTCATGCTGGAGACCCGTCCGGGTCGCGAATCCGGCGCCCGGGCCGGCCCGCGAGGGTAGCGGCCCGTGCCGGGGCGGTGCCGGGGCGCAACTGCTTGTGCCCGCGGCGCGGCGCGATATGGTGGGTATCACCTAGGCTCTGTGCCGAGATCGTTCCCCGGGCGCGAGGTCGCGCCGGGCGACCGACGTCACGCAAAGGACCCGGCCATGACCAGAACCCCGACGTCGCGGCCCGGACGAGCCCCGGTCGGCTTCACGCTCGTCGAGCTCCTGCTCGTCGTGGCGGTCGTCACCGTGCTCCTGGGCATTCTGATGCCCGCGCTGGGCTCCAGCCGCGACACCGCGCGGCGCGTCAAGTGCCTGGCGAACCTCAAGGGCATCGGCGTGGGGATGGCCAACTACATGACGGTCTCGAAGGACGTGCTCCCGAACGTGCGCCCGCTGCACGGCGAGGAGAACACCAACGACCCGTCCCTGCTGGACCTGCTCGGCGACTACGTGGACGCCGCCCCCCCCGAGCGTGAGCCCGGGACGGACTTCTGGATCGTGACCGATCCGTGGCGGTGCCCCGCGGACCTGGTCGGGAAGGACGAGGCGACGCAGTACCAGCCGGTGTGGCGGACGGACGGCGTGAGCTACGAGTACTTCCCCGGGATCCTCATGTTCGGCGCCGAGATGATGTTCATCCGCAACTCGGCGCAGGCCGTCACGATGACGCTGATGCAGCCGAAGTTCGCCACCCTGCCGGTGCTGCTCGACCAGGACGACTGGCACCCGCTGCGCCGGCAGGGCCCTCCTCGGAACGCCCTGTTCCTGTCGGACTGGCGCGCCGACTGGGCCGCCGACCTGGCCGAGGAGGGGGACTCGCTGTGGGAGCAGTTGCTCGCGGACATCTTCCGCTTCGGCGGGCTCAACCCGCCGCCCGGGTGATCCGGCGCGGCACGGAGCCGACCATGTGCATGACGCTCGCGAGCTCGACCGGCGGCCGCTCCTCGATCCTGGACGACCCGGCGGCACCCGGCGGCGCGGGTCTCCCGACCCGCGATTCCCCGGCGGGTGGCGCGGGTCTCCCGACCCGCGGTTCGCCGGGCCCGGTCCGCCGCCTCCGCTCCCGCCGCCTGCTCGCGCCCGCGGCGGGGCTGCTGCTCGCCGCCGCCGGGGCCGGGCTCTACCTCGCGCTGCGTCCCGCTCCGCCCCCGGACTTCGCCACGGCCCCGATGGACGAGCTCTTCAACTACGCGCTGCTGACCGACGACTTCAACCGCCTGCCGATCCGCCAGCGGCTCGACCTGCTGCGTGACCTGGTCGACCGCCTGAAGAACATGGGGTCGGCCGATTCGGCGCTCCTGGCGGGGTTCGCCGCCCAGGTGCGGGACAAGGCCCGCGCCCAGCTCATGGAGAACGCCTCGCGGCTGGCGATCGACGTCTGGGACGAGTTCGCCAAGGACTACGGTGACGTGCCGCGCGACCAGCGGGCCGACTACCTGAATAACGCCTTCCTCGAGTTCTCGAAGATGATGGAGGCGGTCGCGGGGGAGCACCGCGACGTGAGCGATTCCGAGCGCCTCGCCGAGGCCCGCGAGCAGGCCGAGCGCGACAAGCGGGCGGTCGAGTCCGGGCGCGGTCCCAGCGGCGAGCAGTTCGGGAGGATGTTCCGGTTCATGCGCGAGGACGTGGGGCAGCACGCCTCCCCCCAGCAGCGCACCCGGGGGCAGCTCATGATGCGCGACATGAGCCGGCACTTCCGCGGCGAGGACCGCTAGAACGGGGGCGAGGCCGGAGCGCCGGGGGCCCGGTCACCACTCGGCGCGGGGCCACCCCCGGGGGCGGCGCCGTTGGCGCCGGGAGCGTCGGGGGCGGCCGGGGCCGGCGCGGCCGCCGCCGCGGCCCGGTAGCGGTCGCCGAGCATGAGCTCGCCGATCAGGTCCTGCACGTGGTTGCCGCGCTGGTCGATCCCGTGGCCCGAGAGGCCCATCGCCGAGAGCGTGCCGTACCCGAGCCCGAGATGGATGAGGGCCCAGGCCGTGACTTCCGGGCTGAACTTCTGCGGGACCTGACCCGACTCCTGGCCCTTGCGGATCTCCTCGCTGAGGAACCCGTGAAGCATGTAGATGTGCTTGGTGACGGCCTCGAGGATGGAGGGGTCCTCGACCTCGGTCATCGCCTGGATGATGACGCGATAGACGCCCCTCCCGCTCCCGCTCTTGTGCGTCACCATCGGGTTAGCGCGAATCAGCCGCTTGATCCGCTCGGCGGGCTCGGGAGCGCTGGAGAGCTCGTGCTCCCAGAGCTTGATGGTGTCCTCGCCCGTGCGCTCGATGAGCGCGATGAAGAGCTCGCGCTTGGAGGCAAAGTGCCGGTAGATGATCGGCTCGGTCACCCCGGCGGTGCGGGCGATCTGCGAGGTCGTCGCCCCCGCGTACCCCTGGGTTGCGAAGAGCTTGGCGGCGGTATCCAGGAGCTGCTCGCGCCGCTTGGCGGCGGGCATGCGGCTCATGCGTGGTGCTTCTCCGGGGGGCACTAACTTAGTTTATACTTAACCCGGCGCACTAACCACCGGTACGGTCCTTGAACGTGGCCGTTATAGGGACCTTCCCCGGTGCGCCTTCGTTCCCCCCGCGGTTCCACATTACCCTCCCCCGCGTGATCTACCTGGACAACAACGCGACCACCCGACCCCTGCCCGAGGTGGTCGAGGCGGTTCGCACCGCCCTCGTCGAGCACTGGGCCAACCCCTCGAGCCTCCACCGGGCCGGCCAGCGGGCCCGCGCGGTGGTGGAGCTGGCGCGGCGCGAGGTTGCGGCCCTGCTGGGCGTCCGGCCGGGCGAAATCGTCTTTACCGGCAGCGGGACCGAGTCGGTGCAGGTGGCCCTGCACGGCCTCATGGAGCCGGGGGGCGTGCTGGCGACGAGCACCGTCGAGCATGCCGCGGTTCGCGAGCTGGCACGGCGCCGCGAGGCGGAGGATCGCGCGATGGTGCGCTGGGTAGGGGCCGACGCGGAGGGGATGTTGTTGCTGCCCGCGGCGCTCGAGGCGGCGCGCACCGCGGCGTTGATGAGCGTTCAGTGGGCCAACAACGAGACCGGGACGATCCAGCCGGTGCGGGAGGTGGGGCGGGCGTGCCGGGCCGCTGGCACGGCGTTCCATACGGACGCGACCCAATGGGTCGGCAAGGAGCCGGTGCCGGGTGACCTGGCGGACTGGTGCGACGCCCTGTCCTTCTCGGCCCACAAGCTCCACGGTCCCAAGGGGGTGGGCGTGCTGTGGGTTCGCCCGGGGGTGCGCCTGCGTCCGCTGGTGCGCGGGGCCCAGGAGCTCGGCCGCCACGGGGGCACCGAGAACGTGCCGGGGATCGCCGGGCTCGGGGTGGCCGCGCGGGCGGCGCGGGCGTGGCTGGAGGGCGAGGCGGGCGCGTGCGAGCGCGCCCGACTCGGGGCGCTGCGCAATGCCTTCGAGAGCCGCCTGTGCGAGCGCGTGCCCGGCGCCGTGTTGACCGGGGCGCGCGCGGCCGGCGGCCGGGTCTGGAACACGTCGAGCGTCTCGTTCCCGGGGGTCGAGGCGGAAACCCTGCTGGTGATGCTGAGCGAGCAGCGGCCCGAGGGGGTGTGCGCGTCGGCGGGGGCGGCGTGCAGTTCCGGGTCGCTCGAGCCCTCCCCGGTGCTCACGGCCATGGGGCTCGGCTCCGAGGTCGTCGCCGGGGCCGTTCGATTCAGCCTCTCGCGATTCACCACAGCGGAAGAACTCGAGCGCGCCGCGGAGATCGTCGTGCGCGCCGTGGAGGGGGCTCGTGGGTGAGCGGCGTGGTGGTGTGCGCGGGGGGCCGGGCGGCTGGTCCGTGCGCGTCGCCGCCGGTGAGGACCGCGGGGCGTGGCGCGCGGCCGTGGCGCGGCTGGAGGAGGGGCCCGGCCCGGGCGCTGCGCTCATCAAGGCCGAGGAGAGCGCCCGGGTGTGGGCCGGACCGGTCCGACTCGGCGCGGGGACCCGAGACGTCGTCGTGAAACGATGGGCGGGGCGCGGCCCTCTTGATCGGCTGAAGGTCATTATCGGGCTGGGCCGGCTCTCCCGGCAGTGGCGCGGGGCGGCCTGGCTGGCCGGGCACGGGTTCGCGGCGGCGCGGCCGCTGGCCCTGGCGACCCGGAGGTGGAGCGGGCCGGCAATGCAAGTTCTCGTGATGGAGCGCGTGCCCGGGCCCACGGTGCTCGCGTGGCACGCGCGGGCCCGGCGCCGCGGCGCCCGGCGGCTCGGGGTGGCACGGGCGCTGGGCGCGCTCGCGGCCCGGATGGCGGTCGCCGGGCGCTGGAACCGTGACTTCAAGCCTTCCAACCTGGTGCTGGAGGGCGGGCAAGCGGGGGCCCCACGGATCGTGCAGCTCGACACGGTCGCGATCCGGCGCACGCGGGCGCGCGATCACGCCCTCGAGCGGATGCTGGCCTCGCTCGTGATCGAGCCGACCGGCACGGGCCACCCGCCGGGCCGCAACGTGTGCCTGGCCGCGGTGCTGGCGGCCGCCCGCGCCCTGGACCCGGGGGCGCCGCCGGAGCGCGGTCGCGCGGCGGCGCGGAGGCTCTGGCGGCGCGTGGCCCGGCGCGTGGAAGCGCACGGGGACCCCAGGCCGGCGGTCGACCCGCTTGGGTGGGATGATCAGCAGCGGCGGCGCGCCGCGGCAGAGTGAACGGGGCCCTGGCGGGGACGCGGGGCCGGCGGCGAGCGCCCGCCTAGCGCTCGTCGGCCTTGCCGAGCTGCCACTCTTCGAGCTCGATGGGCGCCTGGCGTCCGAAGATGGTGACGAGCACGCGGACGAGCCCCTTGTCCGGGAAGAGCTCGTCCACGGTTCCCTCGTAACCCTCGAAGGGGCCTTCCTTGATGCGCACGTTCTCGCCCTTGGAGAAGACCAGCTTGATGGTGGGCTGGTCCTCGGGCTTCTTCGAGTCGAGGAGCATCTTCTCGATCTCGTGCTCCTTCATGGGCGTGGGGCGGCCCGCGGTGCCCACGAAGTCGCCCACGCCGGTGGTCTCCTTGATGAGGAAGAAGACGTCCTGGGGGATGCGGCCGTCGGGCTCGAGGCGCATCTCGACGAAGACGTACCCGGGGTAGAGCTTGCTCTCGACGATGCGCTGCTTGCCGCCCTTGATGGTCTTGGTCTTCTCGGTGGGGACGAGGATCCGCCCGACGAGGTGCTGCATGCCCTCGATCTGGACCTTGCGCAGGAGCGTCTCGCGGACGCTGGACTCCTTGTTGGAGGCGACGCGGAGCACGAACCAGTCCATGCCGTTGCGGCGCATGGGCTCATCGGCATCGATGACATCGACGCGCACGTTTGGCCTCCCGTCGAGCGAGGTGTCCGGGGCCGTGGTCTTGATCTGGTCGTTCTCGGGCATGAGCGTTCCGATGCGGCCCGGGGGCCGGACAGGGGAGCGGCGCGCGGCTACTGGCGGCCGGCGGTGAGGATGCCGATGGCGCGGAAGGTGGTCGCGAAGACCCAGTCCACGCCCCAGAGCATCAGGGCCATGAGGGCGACGGCCCC
>DASPKO010000299.1:0-26331 GCA_035628055.1 Phycisphaerales bacterium | reverse complement strand
CACATTCCCGCTCGGTCAGGAGCACCGCGACGAGCCGATGCAGCGGCTGCTGGCCGTCGCGGGTACCGAGCAGGACCGCATCGTGGCCCGCAACATGGGCGAGGTGTGGGCGGCGGACGCGCCCGGCGTCGGGGCGCGGCGCTCGGAAGAGGCCACCGCCGGGCCGGCCCGTCGCTAGTTCTGTCCCGGGGCGCGGTCCGTCGGACCGATCTCCGCCGCCGCCCGGGCCAGGCCACGCTCCACGCATGCGAATACCTTGGGCCAGTCCTCTTCCCGGAAGACGCCCAGGGGCGGAAGCATGCGCACGTGGTAGGGACCGTGCCCCGCGTAGAACGTGATCACTCCCTCGTCGAAGAGGTGCTTGCAGGCCTTCATGATCCGGTCCTTGCGGCCGGCGAACGGCGTGAACCGCATCATGCCGCCGGCCCCCCCGACGATGTCGGGCGCGCCGGGCGGGTCGACGGGAGGGAACCACTCGGGGTGCTTGCTCGCCAGGGCGCGGACCTGGCGCGCGAAGGCGGCGAAGTTGCGAGCGATGAGGCCCTTGGGCCCGTAGTAGGCGCCGGAGGCGAGGCGGTCCAGCACGTGCAGCCCGACGCGGTACGCCGCCGAGGTGCTGGTGAAGGTGCCCGAGAGGAGCCCGGGGCCGGGGTTGAGGTCCTCGGTGTAGAGCGTGGCGCAGGCCTGGGTCATCTTGCCGATCGTGACGATGTCGACCCAGTCGCCCAGCCCCAGCAGCTCGAAGGCGAACATGGACTCGAGGCGGCCGAAGGTCTGGATCTCGTCGTCCCAGATGATGACCCCGCGCTCCCGGCACAGGCCCATCAGGGCGGTGAAGAACTCGCGCGGGGCGGTGTTGAAGCCTCCCTCACCCTGCACGAGCTCGAAGACGAAGCAGGCGTGCTGCTTCGGATAGCGATCCAGGTGCTGGCGGAGCGCCATGACCGAGCGGTCGATCGCGGCCTGCGGGCCGTCGGCCTCGGCGAGGACAGCGTCGTAGAACGGGACGTAGTCGACGAGCGTGTTCAGGGGCAGGCCGATGCGGTTCGCCGCCGAATCGCCGATCTGCGACATCGTCACGGTGCGGCCCATGAAGCAGTCCTGGAAGGCCAGGACGCGCGGCGCGGCCCCGCCGGTCTTCTGATAGCAGACTTTCAGGGCGTTCTCATTGGCCATCACGCCCGACGTGGTCAGGTAGGCGTGCTTGAGCCGGCTCTGCCGCCCCGCGTGCGCCAGCAGCTTCTCGGCGAACGCGTAGGCTTCGAAGTTGGCCTGGAGGTTCCCGTGCTGGAGGATGTCGCTGAGGCCGGCCTCGAGCGCGGCCCGGACCAGGCCGGGCTCGGAGTGCCCGAAGAAATGCACCCCGATGCCGCACACCATGTCCCACTTCACCGAGCCGTCGGCCAGCTCGACGAGGGCCCCGTTCCCGACGCCGGTCCCCAGGTAGGGATAGAGCAGGGCGCGCCCGCGCGTGTCGGCGGCGCGCTTGAGGAGGGCGTCGTACGACTCGCCCAGCTCGCCGCGGGGCGGCCGCGCGTCGGAGAGGCGGGCGCTGCGCGTCCCGACCTCCTGCACGAGCGCGTCGATCGCGCGGCGCACGACCGGGGCGTCGGTCAGCCCGGCCCCGGCGAGGGCCGAGGCGGCGCCTCCGGCGGCCGGGGCGATGGGATCCGCCTTGGAAGGCGACGCGTGGGCGGCGGCTGGGGTCATGGTCGGCCGGCTCCGGGAGGGGAGTGCGGGATGGCTGCACTACCGTACGCCCGCTCGGCGGGACGGTCGCGCGTCTGGTCATGGTTCATCGGCGGCCGCGGCGCGGAGCATGACCAGGGCCGCGAGCTTGGCCCGCTCGACGAGGCTGGGGAGGTCGACCCACTCGCGCTCGGTGTGCAGGCCCCCGCCGCGCACGCCCAGCGTGTCGATGCAGGCCAGGCCGGCGTCCTGGAGGATGTTCCCGTCGCAGACACCTCCCGTGCGGGTGAACGGGAGCGCCTGGCCCAGACTGAGGGCGACGTGCCGGGCCAGCTCCGCCAGGCGCCGGGTGGGATCGCTGAGCGGCTTGGCGGGGCGGATGAAGCTGGTGAGCACGCGGACCACGGGCGGCTCGGCGGGAGGAGCGCCGGGCGCCGGGCCCGGGGTTGCCAGGGCTTCGAGCTTCTCGCGCAGCTCGCGTGCCTCGGCCGGACCCGGGAAGCGGACGTTGCCCCAGGCCCGGGCGCGCGGCGGGACCACGTTGGTGGCCTCGCTCCCTTCGAGGGGTCCGATGTTGACGATGAGCCCGCGCTGCCGGTCGGAGAGCCGCTCGGCCGCCAGGATGAACTGGGCGAGCGCCTGGACCGCGGAGACCCCGTCGAAGAAGTCCCGTCCGACGTGGGCGGCCCGTCCCCGCACGTCGAGCAGGAACTGCCCGCTCCCGCCGCGCTCGACGACCAGCGCCCCGCCCTCGGCGGCGGGCTCGAAGACCAGGCCGGCGCCGCGACGGGGCACCAGGCGCCCGGCCTCGTGGCGCAGCACGGGCTCGGAGTGGTAGCTTCCCGACTCTTCATCGGAGTTCAGGACGAAGGTCCAGTCGAGGTCGAGGCCCGCCTCGGCCAGCGCTTCGAGGGCGTGCAGGGCCACCACGATGCCGCCCTTCATGTCCGCGCAACCCGGGCCGATGGCCGTGGCGCCGTCCGGTGCCGGCGTCAGGGCCTGGAACGGGCCGCGCGGGTCGTGCACGGTGTCGAGGTGCCCCACCAGCAGGAGAGGTCGGCCGCGGCCGCCGGAATCGCGACGGGCCACGGATGCCGGGGTCGATGGAGAGTCCGAGGCGGCGCCGCGCGCGCTGGCCGGGCTGTAGAGCCAGTCGGGGCGCGGCGCGCCCGGGACGAGCTGGATCGCGGCGCCGAGCGCCGCGAGGCGGGCGGTCAGGAGGCCGCGCAGCGCGTCCAGGCCCGGAGCGTGACCGCCCCCGGTCGGAATGGCGACGAATCGCTCCAGGTCGGCGCGCATGGCGGCGGCGCGTGCGGCGAGGAGGCCGCAGACGCGCTCTTCGTGCGGGCTGAGCAAGGCCTTTCCTCCGTGCCGCGCGGCGCCGTCTGAGCCGGAGGCGGGAACTCGGTCACACCGACGGGCGCCCCCCGGCGCGCCGCCAGGCGCTGATCTGGCCCAGGTGCCCGCTCTCGTGCTCGAACATGAGGTGGAAGAGCACGTGGGCCAGGCGGGGGTACTGCTCGCGCCAGCGCTCCAGCGGGGTCGGCTCGGCGAGCCTCGCGGGGCCGGCCTCGGCCAGGGCGCGGGCCGTCTCCTCGCGGGCCGCCAGGTAGCCGTCCACCAGCTCGGCGCGGGCCGGGTACTCGCCGCGTTCCGAGGAGGGGCGCGTGCCCATCCAGAACCGGCCGTGCTTGGGGTCCTGGAAGGGCAGCCCGCGCAGCATCGCGGTCATGACCGGCGGGTAGAGCGCCAGGTGCGCCAGCACCCAGGCGGGATGGTTCATCACGACGCCGGATACGGGCTGGGTCGCCAGGTCCTCATCCCGCAGGTCCGAGACGAGCCGGGCCAGGTATCGGCCCTGATCGGCCCAGATCGAGAGCATGGCGCTGATCACCGGGTCCGAAGACCGGGCGGGTTCGGGCTGCGGCATGGTGCTCCTCCCGCCGCTAGCCTAGCGGCCACTGGCCCACGTAGACCTCCTCCGCGGGCCCCGAGAGCCACACCCCGCTCTCGCCCCCGTCCCACCGGGCGGTCAGCTCGCCCCCGGGGACGCGAACCCTGACGGGCACCCCGGCCTCGAGCCGGCCTGTGGCCACGCCGCCGACCACCGCGGCGCACGCCCCGCTCCCGCAGGCCTGGGTGGCACCCGCGCCGCGCTCCCAGGTACGCATGGTGACGTCGCGCCGCGAGGTGGCGACGACCCAGTGCAGGTTCATGCGCCGGGGGAAGGCGGGGTGTCGTTCCAGGGTGGGCCCGACACGGGAGAGATCGAGGCGGGAGAGCTCTTCCAGGGCGACGCTGGGCGCGTCGCGCGCGTCAAGAAAGATGACCGCGTGCGGGTTGCCCATGGAGATGAACGTGGCGGCGCGGCTCTCGCCGGGGATAACCCACTCGCACGGCCGCTCGCTGGCGCCGAGGCGGGAGGTCTCGACCGGGACGCGCTCGGGGCGGAGCTCGGGAACGCCCATGTCGATGGTGGCCTGGGTGAAGGTGCCGTCGCGCGGCTCGAAGTCGACTCTGACGGGCCCCCGGCCCGTCTCGAGCAGGAGCGGGGTCGCCCGCACGCCGGCCCGATCGAACGCGAACTTCGCCAGGCAGCGCACGCCGTTGCCGCACATCTCGGATTCCGAGCCGTCGGCGTTGAACATGCGCATGCGCGCGTGCGCGTCCGGCCGCCGCGCGGGGCAGAGGAGGATGACGCCGTCGGAGCCGATGCCGCGGTGCCGATCGCTCATCCGGCGCACCAGGTCCGGCCCCCCCGTGCCGGCGAAGAGAGCTTCGAGCCCGGGGTGCGCGATCGCGTCCAGGAAGACGTAGTCGTTGCCGGCGCCGTGCAGCTTCACGAACGCCAGGGCGGGGGGGGCGCCGCGCGCTGGACCGTCGCGGGACGCGTCGGCGCGCGTCGCGGCTACCGGTGTTCGCGTCCGGCCCGTGGTGCCCGCGCGTCCGCTGTTCAAGACGTCGTCTCCGTCAGCCACACCCAGGTCCCGACCGCCACGCCCGCGAGCACGATCGCCCCCTTGACGAGCTTTATCGTCACATCGATGGGCAGGCGACCGATTCTGTGCCCGACCAGGTCGTCGAGGCGGCGCTGGCGCCCGGCGATCGAGCCGTGCCGCCAGGTCCACTTCCCCGCCGCGACACCGTTGAGGAGGGCCACCGCGCCGAGCGCGCCCTTCATGGCGGCGACGCCGGCCGGGGTGACGACCGCGGGGACGCCGGCCTCGGGTGCGCTGAGCACGCCGGCGGCGAAGGCGTCCGCCTGGCGTTCCATCCGCCGGCTGATCCAGCCGAGCACCAGGAGGCCGGAACCCAGGGCGCTCAGGAGGGTCACCAGTTCGCGGAGCTGGCCGCCGCGGCGGCCGCCGAGCGCATCCCAGGCGGCCTCGGCGGCCAGCCAACCCCCCGCGAGGGAGACCGCCAGGCCGGCGAGCATCCAGGGCATATGGCGGAGGCGCGCGTGGGCCAGCTCGTGGGCCATCACGGCCTCGAGCTGGGGCCCTGGGAGCGCGTCGAGCAGGGCGTCGGTGAGGAGCACGTAGCGGGCCCAGCGGCTGGCGCCGAGCACAGCACCGTTGATTACGGTGCCGCCCGTCCGCCAGATCAGCAGCTCGCGCACGCGGACCCCCTCCCGCCGCGCCATGTCTAGCAGCCGCTCGCGGAGGGGTCCCGGGCCCAGGGGGATCGTGTCCCACACCAGCCGCATCAGGATGGGTCCCAGCACGAACAGGACCGCCAGACCCACGAGGTAGAGGCCGACCAGCGCGGCCTCGCGGGACCCCGGGGTCCCGAGCCATCCCGCGCGGGCCAGGCGCGTCGCGATCAGGCGCGCCAGCTCTGACCAGGCGATGAGCAGGGCCATGGGCCCCGCGGCCATCGCCACCGCCTGGCGCACCTGGCCGGCGACGAGCGCCGCGCGGGAAGGTTCGGGGTAGATGGGCCGGCCCTCGTCGGCGTTGCGCACGAGCACGGCCCGGCGGAGCGCGAGGTCGACCGGGGCCTGGGCCCACCACAAGACCACGATGGCGACCGACGCGGGCGCCAGGCAGGCCAGCTCGTCGAGCAGGACAAGGTCGCCCAGAGCGCCCCGCACCCACCACAGCAGCCCGTGCCCGAGGAGCCCCCACGCGTGCCAGGCGACGACCATCCAGCGCGCGAGGCGTGCCACGCGGTCGGCGGCGCGCACGGCACGGAACGACCCGCGCCGGTCCACGCGCCGCGAGAGCGCCGCCAGGACCGAGACACCTCCGCCGGCCAGCAGCGTCAGCCCCAGGAGATAGAACCCGGCCGCGACCGGTGTCGCGAAAATTTCGGCGGGCACACCGGGCGGGGCCCCCGGACCCAGGGCGTCGGCGCCGAGCACCGCGGCGAACAGCACGATGACCCAGAGCTGGATCACCGTGCCCCGCTCACACGGCGACCTGCCCGACGCGCTCGGGGACGACGATCTCGGCCTCGGTCCGGGCCCTCACCTCGGCAGCGCTCACGCCGGGAGCCAGCTCGGTGAGCACGAAGCGCCGGCGCTGCGCGTCCATCTCGAGCACGCACAGTTCCGTGATCACCATGTGCACGCAGCGCGCCCCGGTGAGCGGGAGCGAGCAGGTCCGGACGAGCTTGGCCGCCCCGTCCCGGGCGGTGTGCTCCATGGTCACGACGACGCGCCGGACCCCGGCGACCAGGTCCATGGCGCCGCCCATGCCCTTGACCATCTTGCCCGGGATCATCCAGTTGGCGATGTCCCCCTCCTGGCTGACCTGCATCGCCCCGAGGATGCACATGTCGATGTGCCCGCCCCGGATCATCGCGAACGAATCGGCGGAGCTGAAGCAACTGGCCCCCGGGCGCGCCGTGATGGTCTGCTTGCCGGCGTTGATCAGGTCGGGGTCGACCTCGGCCTCCGTCGGGAAAGGACCGATCCCCAGCAGCCCGTTCTCGGATTGCAGCCACACGTCCATCCCCGCGGGGATGTGGTTCGCGACCAGCGTGGGCATCCCGATGCCGAGGTTGACGACGTACCCGTCGCGCAGCTCGCGGGCGGCCCGGCGGGTAATCTGCTCGCGGGTGAGTGGCATGGAGCGGAGTGTATAAAGTGCGCCGCTTCGGGTGCGCCACCTCGGGGCGGCGCGGCGCCGTCGGGCGCAGAGCCTCGGGACACGGAGGCCGTCATGGACACCGACACCGACCTGATCTACGCGGCGGCGGGGCGGCGCGTGCTGGCCCTGGACCGCTTCACCGGCCGCCCGGTCTGGCAGATCAAGATGCCCGGTGGCTTCTTCGCCTCGGGAATCACCACGCTCGCCGTGCGGGCCAACGAGCTGTATGCCGCCCGCGGTGGGTATCTCTACTGCCTCGACCGGCACAGCGGGGAGGTGCTGTGGGAGCGCGGCCTCAAGGCCGGCAGCGGCACGGTGATCCTCGCGCTCGGCGGGCTGGACGACGCCTCCCAGCAGGCCGCGGCGGCCACCCACGCGGCGCAGCAGCAGGGGGCGGCGGTGGCGGCGGGAGTGGCCGCCGCCGGGGGAGCCGCCGCGGCCGCGGGCTGACCGGGCGCGCACCGGGAGCAACGAGAACGCGGGGCCGCACCAGGTGCGCGGCCCCGCGTGTCGCTGTGCTGATGGTCGTTCGGCCCCGCGGCCCGCGCCTCGGTTACCGCGACCGCGAGGTGGACCGCGAGCCGGACCGCGCGCCCGTGCCCGCGCTCCCGCCGCCGCGCCCGTTCCGCCGCGAGCCGGCGTTCCGGCCGGCGGATGAGCCGCGCGCGCCCCCGCCGCCTTCCTCGTCCTCGCCGGCGGAGCCGGCCTGCTCGGCCTCGCGGTTGACCATCGACTCGGCGATCATGGTGAGCTTCTTGTCGGTCTCGCCCTCCTCGTCGAGGGTCTGCTGCAGGATCTGGGCCTCCTCTTCGCGGCCGAGCTGGCGGGCCCACGTCCGGACCGTGCCGTAGCCGGCCATCTCGTAGTGCTCGACGCGCTGGGCCGCGGTGATCAGGGCGGCATCGAGGACGTCCGGCTCCTCGATCTCGTCCATGGCGTTCTTGGCCTCCTCGATCAGGCCGAGCATCGCCTCGCACTTCTTGCCCTTGCCGCTGATGCCCAGACTCTCGAAGATCTGCTCGAGGCGCCCGGCCTGGGCCTTGGTGACTTCGAGATGCTCCTCGAAGGCGGCGCGCAGGTCCTCGTGGCTCGCCGCCTTGGCCATCTTGGGCAGGGCGCGGACGAGCTGGATCTCGGCGTTGTACAGGTCCTTGAGCTCGTGAATGTACAGCTTGTCCAAGGTGTCGATCTTCATTGGTCGTCTCCCCGCTCGGCGCGTGCCTGTGAGCGAAGGGGGTGCGTGCGTGAATCCGGTCGTCGGGACGACGCCCGGGACGGGGCTGTCGGGAAAGAAAGTCGGTGAAAGAGATCGGGGCCGTGCGCGTGGACGGCCCCGATTCTCGGGCTCCAGTTGGCTCCCCGGTCGGCGGCCGGGGCTACGGACCGCCCAGGTCACGGACCGATGGTCGGACGGCGGACGGCGCCCGCGATCAGCGAGACCACGAAGAGGACCAGGAAGATGAAGAAGAGAATCTTGGCGATGCTCGCTGCCGCGTCGTAGATCCCGCCGAACCCGAAGAGGGCCGCCACCAGCGCGATCACCAGGAAAACCATTGCCCAGTACAGCATGTCATGCTCCTTGTGCCTGAGGGGGACCGTACCGGTGTCGTTACCCGCACTCGCAAGGACCGGCCGCGGCTAGCGGCGGTCCCGGTCCTTGTCCTTCATGTCCTTCTTGTGGTCGTCATCGTCGTCGTCGTCGTCCATGTCATCGAGGTCGTCGTCATCGTCCAAGTCGACGTCGTCGCGGTCCTGCTTGATGATCACTTCGGAGCGGCCCTCGGTCCCGCGCGACCGCATGCCCAGCTCGCGCTCGTCGAGCACCCAATAGGGTTCGACGCCGAAGAACGTGTGCACCTGGCCCCCGACGTCCCGGGCCGAGTAGTCCTGGTCCTTGCCGAACTTGGGAGCGGTCTTGATGCGCTCCTTGTCGAGGGCCAGCACGAACTCGTGCTCGTTGCCGTCCATGGCGTGGGTGAAGGCCTTGAAGGGGACCGCGATGCGATCCTCGCCCACGCCCAGCACGCCGCCCGTGCCCAGCACCGCGTACGCGAGGCGCCCGGTGCGCGGCTGGAGGATGACGTCCTGGATTTCGCCGAGGTTCTCGCCCGCGGTGTTCTTCACGTCGGCCCCGACGATCTGACTGACCCGGGCGAGGTTGAACTTGGCGAGCTTGGCGTCCTTGTCCTCGTCGTCCCGGTCGACGTGGTCGTTGTTCCTGTTCAGGTCGTCGCGGTCGTGCCGGGCCCAGGCCGCCTTGCCCGCGCGGTCACGCAGCTCCCAGTTGTCGCGGTCGCGGGCGACGCGCGAGGCGACGACCACGTCGCGGTTTTCCACCTTGGCGGCGGCGCCCTCGATGCGGATCACGTCGTTCTCGCGGATCACGATCTGCCTCTCGGTCATGTAGGCCGAGGGTCCCAGGTGGACCGTGCGGGTCTTCCCGTCGTTGGTCTTGATGGTGACGATCATGCCCTCGTCCATGTCGGCCATGGGACGGGCCTTCTGGACGGCGACGACCGTCCCCTGGATCCGCTCGGTGCGGGCCGGGTCGTAGTCCTTGAGATACTTGTTGTCATCCCAGCCTCGGTACGCCGTGGCGGTGCGCCGGGTCTCCACCTCCCAGTACGGGTCGGTGTTGAACTCCCGGTGGATGTTCACGGCCCAGGCGGGGTCCTCCATGGTCGGCCAGTTGTTCTGGTCGAAGCCGCTGAGGTTCTCGAGGCGGGCCTGGTCGATCGCCAGGTACATCTTTTCCTGGGCCGGCGCCGGGGTCAGGGCCCGCCAGGGGACGGCGAAGAGCTTGTCGCCCATGCCCAGCACGCCGCCGCGGCTGATCGCGACATACGCGACGCGGCCGCGGTCGAGATCAACGACCATGTCCGTGATGTCGCCGAGGTCCTCGCCCTTGGCGTTGGTGATGTTCACGTCGTTGATGGTGCTCCACTTGATCAGCGGCATGGGCTTGGCCATGTCGCCGGCCAGGTGCTTGTCCATCTTGTCCGTCTCGTGCCCGGGGCCCCTGGGCTGGCCCGGCTTGTGGCCCGGCTGGTTCATCGCCGGCTGCCCGGGCTGCGGGGCGCGATCGGGCTGGGTCTGGGTCTGGGCCGCGGCTCCGGCGGCCAGAAGCATCGCCATCACCGGCGCCAGCGCGCGTGCTCTCTTACGTTCCATGCGGACGTCTCCTTTGTGCAACTGCCAAGGCCGCGGCGTGGCTCCGGGCGCCCGCGGCTGCTGCCGGTGCCGCCCGCGCCATCGCGCCGGGCCGGCACTCCGCGACTATCCGCCCGCCGAGACCCGGGAACCATCGGCGATGATTCCTAATCGTCCACCTCAAGCAGGTAACCAGGCGTTCTAATATGGTTTTCTTACGTTCTGCAGCTACCGCGCGACCGACCCGGTCGGGGTGGGCGGCGGGTTTGAGCCCCTGTTCAGGGCCGGGCTTGAATACGGCTCGGTGCCTATAGGCCCAGCGCGCGTTCGCAGCGATCATCACGGTCCTTCCTCCACGCGGCACGGACGCCAGCGCCGACGCCAGAACAAGGGAATCAGGAGGTCTGAATGCTCGATTACGCCACAACGCGTGCAACCGAATCCAGGGGCCTTGCCGGCTTTGGGCCGGGCCGGGCCACCGCCTGCCAGGACGATGGGCGATTCGGCAGCAGGGTGCGCTCACTCCGGCCTGGAGAGCGCCACGGGTTTGCCAACTCCCCGGTGCGGGCGGGTCGGGGAACGGCGGCGGAAGTCCAGGCCGCCCAGGAGCTGCTGCGGTCAGGGCGCAGCGAGCGCGACGATGTGGTGGACCGCGTGGCCCGGCGGATGATCAGCGACGCCGGCCTCTGACCAAGACGCCGATCCCGCCGGCAGCGCAGCAACGTGCACAACGAAAACGACGCCGGGACTCCCCGGCGTCATTTCTCTTTTTTGGGGGCGCCGCAGCACGCACCCGCGGTTGCTCTGCGTCGGAACCGGCACCCGCCGCCCGAGCTCGTCGCGCCCGATCTGGCAGCGCCCGACCTAGTAGCGATAGTGGTCGGGCTTGTAGGGCCCGTCGACCGGGATGCCCAGGTAGTCGGCCTGGTCCTGGGTGAGCTTGGTGAGTCTCACCCCGAGCTTCTCGAGGTGGAGGCGGGCGACCTTCTCGTCGAGCTTCTTGGGGAGGGTGTAGACGTGGCGCTGGTCGTAGCGGGTCCCGCTGATCGAGGTGCCCCGAGTCGCGTACTGGTAGAGATCGATCTGGGCCATGACCTGGTTTGTGAAGCTCGAGCTCATCACGAAGCTGGGGTGTCCGGTGGCGCATCCCAGGTTCAGCAGGCGGCCCTCGGCGAGGATGAGCACGCTCCGCTCGGGGCGCCCCCGCGACGCCGGGAAGACCCACTCGTCGAACTGCGGCTTGATGTTGACGCGGCGGACGCCGGGCACCCGGCGCAGGCCGACCATGTCGATCTCGTTGTCGAAGTGCCCGATGTTGCCGACGATGGCCTTGTCCTTCATCCGGGCCATGTGCTCGGCGGTGATGATGTTCTTGTTGCCCGTGGCGGTCACGAAGATGTCCGCGGTCTCAACGACGTCCTCCAGGGTGGTCACCTGGTACCCCTCCATCGCGGCCTGCAGGGCGCAGATGGGGTCGATCTCGGTGACGATCACCCGGGCGCCCTGGCCCCGCAGCGCCTGGCAGCACCCCTTGCCGACGTCGCCGTAGCCCAGCACGACCGCGACCTTGCCCGCCAGCATGACGTCGCTGGCCCGGAGGATGCCGTCGGTGAGCGAGTGCCGGCACCCGTAGAGGTTGTCGAACTTGCTCTTGGTGACCGAGTCGTTGACGTTGACGGCGGGGAAGAGGAGCGTGCCGGCCTTCATCATCTCGTAGAGCCGGTGCACGCCCGTGGTGGTCTCCTCGGAGACGCCCAGGATGTCCTTGGCGACGCGGGTCCAGCGGCCCGGGTTCTGGGCCTGCTCGCGGCGGAGGAGCTCGAGGATGACGCCCCACTCCTCCGGGTCGGATTCCGGGTTGAAAGCGGGGACGTTGCCGTCGCGCTCGAACTGCGCGCCCTTGTGCACGAGCAGGGTGGCGTCGCCACCGTCGTCCAGCAGCATGTTGGGCCCGCCACCGTCCGGCCAGCGGAGCGCCTGGTCGGTGCACCACCAGTACTCCTCGAGGGTCTCGCCCTTCCAGGCGAAGACCGGGGTGCCGCGCGGGTCGGCGGCCGTGCCGCCGGACTCGGGCCGGCCGACCGCCACCGCGGCCGCCGCGTGGTCCTGCGTGGAGAAGATGTTGCAGGAGACCCAGCGCACGTCGGCGCCCAGCTCGACGAGAGTCTCGATGAGGACCGCGGTCTGGATGGTCATGTGCAGGGAGCCCATGATGCGGGCGCCGCGCAGGGGCTTGGAGGCGCGGTACTCCTCGCGCAGGGCCATCAGCCCGGGCATCTCGTACTCGGCCAGGCGGATCTCGGCGCGCCCCCAGTCGGCCAACGCCAGGTCGGCGACCTTGAAGGGGGGATTGGGAGCCGGGGCGGCGGCGGGACGGGGGGCGGGCTTGCCGGCGGTGACAGGGCTGGTCGCGGTCGTCATGCGTTCTCCGGGAAGGGGTCGGACGGGGCGGGGGTTGAATGAGCCGGGTTGGGTGCGGCCGTGCGCGAGGGACGGAGGCGCCGGGGCGCCCCATCCGTTCGGGCGGCGCCGCCGGAGCCGCGGTCCCGCGGCGCTGGGGGTCGCGTGGCGGTGCACGCGAAGAGCGCCGGCCCGCGGGCGTCGGGGTGGGACGGGAGCCTGAGGGTGCGCGGCTCGGCGAGGCCGGCCTCCCGGGCCCACCGGGCCATCTGCTCGGGCGGGAAGCCGAGCCAGCGGTGCCCCATGGTGTGCTTGTAGCTGGTCCGGTCGTGCTCGACCATGTCGATGATCAGGGCGACGCCGCCCGGCGACAGCAGGCGCGCCATCTCGCGAAGTGCGGCCGCGGGGTCCTGGAGGTGGTGGAGCACGAGGACGCAGATGGCGGCATCGACGGCGCCGTCGGCGATCGGGAGGTTCTCCAGGCCCGCGCGCACGAAGGTGACGTTGGCGGCCCCCTGGAGCCGGCGCCGCGCGGCCCGCAGCATCGGGCCCGACTGGTCGACGGCGATCACCTCGCGCACGACGGGGGCGAGCAGCTCCGAGATGTTGCCGGTGCCGCACCCCAGGTCGGCGACGACCCAGCCCGCCGGCAGGAGCGCCAGCAGCCCCTGCAGGGTGAAGCGGTCGCCGAAGAGCTGGCCGCGGACCGAGTCCCACTCCCCGGCGACCCGCCCAAAGAACGCCTGGCTGTCGCTCATCCGCTCGGCGAGCACGCCGGTGAGCCGGCGCCGATCCTCGGCGAGGTCCGGCGACGCCTCGAGGTGCTGGCGGACGGGAGCCCAGAGCGCCCGCAGGGGCGCCGCCAGGTCGTCCTGCACGAGCCGATAGAGCGTGGCGGTCCCCTCGGTGCGCTTGAGGAGCCACCCGGCGTCCGCGAGCAGCTTGAGGTGGCGGCTCACCGTGCTCTGCGGGAGCTGCACGACGCGGGAGAGCTCGCCCACCGAGAGCTCCTCGCGCTCCAGCAGCCGGAGCAGGCGCAGGCGGATCGGCTCGCTGAGAACCGCGAGCTGGTCGCTGAGCTGGACAGTGGGGGCCGCGGCTTTCATCCGTTTATCCGGATGAATGGTAGGAAGCCGGCGGCGCGGAGGCGCGGGAGGCCTACTCCTCCGCGTCCTTCTTCTTGCGGGGCTTCTTGGCCGGCTTTTCGGCCGCCGGGGGCTCTTCGGCGTCCCCGGAGCTGGCCTCGCCCTTCTTCCGGGAGCCACCCTTGGGGGCCCCGCCCGCCCGCCCCGCGGCCCCGCCCGGGCTCTCCTCGCCGGCCAGCTTGGCGTACTCCGAGGCGGGCACCTCCGTGACCGTCGCCTTGGCCAGGATGGCCTCCATCGCCTTGTGCTCGCGCACCTGCTGGTACACCATCCCGACCTGGTCGCGCTGGATGATCTCGCTGCGAACCTTCTCCGGGCGCTCGCCGCGCGAGAGGGCCATCTGGGCGATCCAGCCGTTGAGCTCGGCCTCCGTCACCTTGACTCCCAGGTCCTCGGCGGCGCGGTCAAGGATGAAGAACAGCTTGAGCTCGCGGACCGCGACCTCGTCGGAGGCGGAGCGCAGCTCCGCCATGTTCCGCTCGATCTCCTCGGCGGGCACCCCGCGGTGCATCAGCTCCATGCGGCGCCGGGCCAGGTTCCGCCCCGACTGGTTGGCGGTGATGCGCTCGGGGAGCTCCATCTCGGTGCGCTCGAGCAGGTGGCGGGCCACCTGCTGGCGCAGCGCGTTGTTCTGCTCGGCGCGCACCCGGTGGACCATGCGCTCGCGCAGCGCCTCCCGCAGCGCCCGCTCGTCCTCGAGCCCGTACCGCGCCGCCAGGTCCGCGACCGACGCGGGCACGATGCGGTCGGCCCGCGCCACCGTATAGCGGATCGTCAGCGGGATCCCCCGCAGGGCCTCGTTCTCGTGATTGTCGGGCCCGGTGGTTGTGATCTCGACCGTCTGGCCCGGGGTGGGCAGCCCGAGCTGCTTCCCGAAGTCCGGCACCAGGATCCCCAGGATCATCCCCGACCCGCCGTCGGGCGGCACCTGGATGACCGCGTCGGCAATGTCGAGGTGCACGGCCTCGTCCGGGCCGACGATCTGGCCGTGCCCGGTGAGGTAATCGCCCGGCGCGGGGGCCTCCTGCTGCTGGAGGTCGCCCTCGTGGGTGCGCAGGCGCGTGAGCTCCTGCTCGACCATCTCGTCGGTCACTTCGAGCATGGGCTTGCGCACCGCGATGCCCTCGAGCGAGGGGAGGGTGAACTCGGGGGAGACCTCGACCTCGACCTCGAAGGCGAGCGGCTGCCCGTCCACGAGCTCGGCGGCCGCCAGCCCTTCCCCGACGGGATCGCCCAGCACGCGGAGCTTGTGCTCCTGCACGGCCTGCTGGTAGGCCGAGGCGACGAGCTGGTTCTTCGCTTCGCGCCGGACCACCGCCCCGAACTTGCGCTCGACGAGCCGGCGCGGGGCGCGGCCGCGGCGGAAGCCGGGGATGTCGGCTTCGACCGCGAGGGTGTCGAGGGACGTTCCGAGCTGCTCGTTGACCGCCTCGGCCGGGATCCGGATCGCGATCCGCTTGCGGCTGGGCCCCGCGTCGGTGATCGTGACGGTGTTCTCGTGGCGCGGGGCCGCTTCCTGGGTAGCCATGGGCGAAGACTCCGGCGTCGGGGTGCGGGCACTGCCCCGGTCGGCGCGGTCGCCGCGGGCCGGGCGAGCCGAGTTTAGGCGCTCCCGCGCCGCGCGCCCCGGAAACGAACAGGGGCCGCCGGCTCTTCATCCGGCGGCCCCTGCGCTCAGGCTGAGAATGGACTTGCCGGGCTTAGCAGTTCCCGCTCAGGGCGGCGAACCAGGTGGAGAGGAACTGGGAGAGGTCGCTGGTGTTGGTCACGCCGTTGTGATCGAAGTCGGCCACGGTGTTGCTGGTGGCGATGTCGTTGAACCAGTCGTTGAGGTAGAGGCTGATGTCGGAGGTGTTGACGACGTCGTTGTCGTCCCAGTCGGCGGGGCAGGGGATGGTGCCGGCCGGCACGACGGCGGCGACGGCGAAGTCGGCGGGAGCCTTGAAGGTGGTCAGCGTGATCTCGCCGGTGGTGTCGGCCGGGGGCACGTTGGTGTCGAACCGGAAGTTGTAGGTGGTGCCCCAGCGGAGGGCGTTGGCGCTGGCGTTCTCGGCGAAGGTCTGCGTCGCCCACGAGACCTCGTTGCTGGTGCGCGTGCCGGTCCAGTCCGCGCCGCTGAAGTTGGCGTTGCCGGGGCCGTCGCCGTTGCGATAGTCCACGTCGTGGAACCCGATGTTGGTCACGACCGAGTCGGCCGGGACCGGGACCGAGAAGGCCTGGCCCGAGCGGTCCGAGTTCATGTTGTAGACGGCGTACTCGTACCGCCACATCCCGTTGCCCAGGTCGAAGGCGCGCGAGGAGACGATGAACTTGCCGTCGATGATGACCGGGGTCTCGACGACCTCCGGGTCGATGAGCTTCCAGGCCTCGATGGCCGCCTTGCGGCGCTGCGTGGTGTTGAAGGGCGGGGTGGTGGCGAAGGCGAAGGTCCGGTTCGTCGAGGTCCCGCTCACCGTGATCTCGCGGAACGAGGCGTTGTTGTGCTGGTTGTTCGCGGTGGCGTCGTCGGGAGAGACGTACTGGCTCTCGCCGAAGTACCGGGTCGTGCTGCCGGCGGTGTTCTCGAGGTCGTCCATCGAGACCTGCAGGCGGCGGGCGGTGGTGCCCGAGTAGCTCGGGTTGGCGGGCGGGTAGGTGAAGACACCCGTGGTGGCGTTCACCTGCCAGCGCGGCCCGAGGTTGGGCTGCTCGCCGTTGCGTCCGGCGGTGTAGGGATCAGAACAGCCGACGCCCAGGTGCTGCCCGTTTGTCGAGGAGCAGTTCGAGCAGCACAGGGTCTGGGAGAGGGCGAAGAAGCCGTGCTTGAGCCAGCTCATGCCGACCTGCTCGAAGCGGGGCGCGCCGTCGACCACCTTGTAGCGGTACAGGTTGCCGCCGATCACCGGGTGCTGGTTGGTGTTCGCGAACCAGTTCAGCCAGACGTTCCCGATGTTGCACGAGGTGGTGCCGAGCGAGAGCGCGTCGAGGCCACCAGCCGCCGTGTAGTTGGCCGGGCCGGTGATGTCGCCCACGATCACGTCAGGGCCGGTCGAGACCTGGCACAACTGCTGGCCGAGGGCCTGACCGGCCAACGCCGCCACGGACGCCGCCGCCAGGAGACCGACGCGGCGCTTCGAGCTGATTCCTGCCATCTCTTGAACCTCGCTTATAAAAAAAGGGATTAGGCTTCCCGGGCGGGGTCGGCGCGAACCACCCACCACGGACTTGCGACAAAGGGCACACGCCTTAGGGACTTGGGTCGAGCCTCGGGGAGGCCATGAGAATGAAACAGAAGGATAACGGCTTGGGCGACGAATGCCACCTCACCCTGTTGTTCGTCCCGCCTCCGCCGGGGTTGCACGGAATTCGCCCTCCGGATTGCCCCGGGGCCAGATCGATGCCGAGCAGTGCACCCCGCCCCCGCGGCCGAGCGATTCCCGGGCCGCGAGCACCCGGACCGAGGCGGGAGCGATCCTGGTCCCAATAGCCGCCGCCGCCTGAGCATCGAGTTCGGAAAACATTCCCCCCCGACCCGGGACGAGCACGGTCTCTGGCAGATGCACCGCGTTGACCGCGCACGCGCTGAGCCGGCCCGCCGAGGTGCTCGGGACCGGGATGACCTCCCACCCCAGTTCCGAGAGCTCGGTGCCCAGGCGGGCGCGGTCCAGCTCTCGGTCGCGCCGGACTTCGTCAGCGGCCTCCGTCGCCGCATCGCCGCCGGCGCCCGCGAGCGCCCGGGCGGTATCCACAGCCCACATGAGCAGGCCCAGGTCGGCGACCACCGTGCCGTCCCCGCGCTCGCCGAGGGCCTGGGCCAGCTCGAAGGTCACCCCTCCCGGGCACGCGAAGCGCGCGAGCACCGAGGCAGCGACTTCCGCCGCCGGGCGCGAGTCGGCCTGGACGAGGCCGCGGCGCGCCCGCCGGGCCGCGGGTCCGGCGCAGAGCCCCGCCTGGGCCAGCGTGGCGACGCCGCAGCCGAGGGCCAGGCGAACCGCGGCGGGCGTGTCGTTCACGAACGCCGTGACGCCGTGAACGCCCGCGCGCACGGAGATCTCATAGTCGGCGTGATACGACGCGGCCGGCAGCACCGTGCACCGGTCGGCCCCGAACTCCAGCCGGAGGGCCTCGGTCGCCTGCGCGGCGCTCAGCCCCAGGGCGCGATTCCGCCAGACCTCCGCCTCGCCCAGGAGCAGGACGCGCCCCCGCGCCGGGTCGGGCGCGATCACCGCGTTGCCCCCCTGGAAGAGCAGGGGCGACTGCGCGAAGACGGCGCGATCGCCCAGGTCGCGTGCCAGGCACGCGAGCACGGCCGTGTCTCCCGGCACCAGCCGTGAGCACTCCTCGCCCCGGCTGGCATAGCGCGGGAGGAGCACGGCGCTCCGAGCGCCCACGCGGCCGGGCTTGCTGTTGTCCTGGGCCCACTGCGAGACCGGCAGCTCGGCGGGGGAGACCAGGAGCCGGGCCGGGGGCGCCGCCCAGCGCCGCAGCGCGCGCAGCAGGGCCGCCACATGCTCGCGCTGCACCGACACGTACCCCGCGCAGCCGGCGCTGGCGAGCACCGCGCCGAGCAGGTCGAGCCCGCCACCGATGCCCGGACCGGTGAAGAAGTCTCCGCGCGGGAGCTGCAGACGCGCCAGGCCCGCGGCCTCGTCGCCGGCGTCGGAGGCGGCCCTGAAGCCGGGCAGCGTGGGACGGAACCCGAAGCGGGCCTCCCGGGCGGCGCTCTCGACGAAGGCGGCCCCGCCGGCGGCGAAGCGCTCCGCGAGCCATCGCACCGTGGCCGCGGCATCCGCCGCCGCCTCGCCCGCACGCCCGGGCGCGGGCTGGGGTGGAGCCAAGAACCCGAGCAGGTCGACCGGCACGCCCACGCGCGCCAGCAGCGCCAGCGCGCCGTTGGGCGCGCCGCGCGCGGCGCTCGCCAGCCGCGCCGCGCCCAGGATCGCGATCGCCCGCCCGGTCGCCACGAGCAGGCCGCGGGGCGCCAGCGACACGGCCACCTCGCGGGCCGCACGAGCCAGGGCCGGGTCGTCGCCGGCCGCCGGCAGGTCGTCCGGCCAGGGCGCCGCACCTCCAAGCAGGGGCGCACGGTGCGCGCGGTTGGCGGGGACGGCCTCCGGCGCCGGCCAGGAGCCGGCCCCGATCGCGACCCCAGGCCCGTTCGCCCCGCCGGTTTCGTCCTGGTCGCCGAGCACCGTGACCCACGCGGGGACGCCGGCGAGCACGGCCCTGGTCAGCGGTTCGGCCTCGGGCGGTGGGGGTGGAGGTATCGCACCGGGCCGGGCCACCACCGCGCGGAAGTCACGCTCGAAGGAGTCGAGAAGGACCCGTCCGGCGACGCGCCGCACGAACTCGTCCGGGAGGTCGAGGTCGCGCACCGTCGTGCCGGTCGGCCCGAGCGACTGTCCCTCCAGGTTGTCAACCACCTGGCGCAGGTACGGGTTCACCGGCGTCCCCGAGGGGGGCGGGGGGCACCGAGCGCCGCACCCCGCGAGCAACTTGAAAGGCCGCGGTCGGATTCGAACCGACGAAGGGTTACCCCAGCGGATTTGCAATCCGCTCCATTTGTCCACTCTGGCACGCGGCCGCCGCCGCCCGAGGGCAGCCCGCCCCGCGGGGCGGTGTGTGGTACCGTCACATGATAGGTCAAATCGTTCGAGAGGCCAGCGCGCGGGCTCCCGGCTCCAGAGCGCTGGCGAGAGACACGGGCCCGTCCAGGGACGGTACCATGGCCGCGAGGGCTGGCGCCCCGGGGGAGTCCGCAGGAGCACGGCATGCACATGACGACCGGTAGGCGTGCCGGCGTCTCCCTGCTCGTCGGGGTGGGGCTGACGAGCAGCGCGTGGGGACAGTGGTTCGCGGCTCACCGGTTGCCGGCTCCCCAACCCGTCGGCGCGCCGGCCCCGCCCGCCGCGTCACGCGCCATCCCGCAGGACGCCCGCCCCGGCGACCCGGACCCCCAGGCCGAGAGGATCGTCGATGAGCTCGAGCGCGCGGCCGGCCTGAGTGCTCCCGATCGCCCGGTCGGAGAGCCGGTCGCGCCGGACCCGGCTCCCCCGCGCCGCGCCGCCGCGCGCGAGGCGCGCGCCCGGCGGGGCCAGCTCCTTCCCGAGGGAACGTACCTGCCCTCGCGGCGCGGACGCATGGCGCGCAATCCCGCCGGCGACTGGGTCTTCGTCTTCGACTCGGGACCGCGCGGCCGCACCGAGCCGCCCATGGTGCTGATGCCCTCGCGCACGCTCGAGGAGATGGAGCGTCTGGCCGGCGGGCAGGGCGAGGCGGCGATCCTGACCGTCAGCGGGCAGGTCTTCGTCTACAAGGGCCAGAACTACCTGCTCCCGTCCTTCGTCGTTCCCGAGCGCCGCGGCGAGCTGACGCCGCTGCAGTAGAGTGCGCGGCCGGGGGCGCGCCTCGCGAAGCGCGGGAGACTCGGGATCATGTGGATCGCGCGTTTGGGACTGACCATCAGCGCCGTCTTCCGCCGCGTCGTGCCCGACCCGTTCACCATCGCGGTGCTGCTCACCGGCCTCACATTCGTCATGGCGGTCGCTCTCGGCGACTTTGCCCCCGCGGCGGCCGCGCCCGCCGGCGCCCCGGCCGGGCTGGCCGAGCGCGCCGCGCACCTCCTGGACGCGTGGCGCTCCGAGGCCGGGCTCTGGGCCTTCCTCGGGTTCTCCATGCAGATGTGCCTGGTGCTGGTGACCGGGCACGCGCTGGCCTCGGCACGCGCGGTCTCGCGCCTCCTGGCGCGCCTCTCCGATCTCCCGGGGTCGAGCCGCCAGGCGGCGATGCTGGTGACCGCGGTCGCTTGCGGCGCGGCGCTGCTGAACTGGGGGCTCGGCCTGATCGTCGGCGCGCTCCTGGCGCGCGGCGTGGCGCTCTCGCTGCGCCGCCGCGGCCTTCCCGTTCACTACCCGCTCGTCGTCGCGGCGGGGTATCTCGGGCTGATGGTCTGGCACGGCGGGCTGTCGGGCTCGGCCCCGCTCTCGATGACCTCAATCGCGGGAGCCGCCAAGGTTCTTCCCGCCGGGACGCTGGCCCGCCTGGACGGGGTGATCCCGCTGGAGCGCACCATCTTCTCGGGACTGAACCTCGCGGTGACGGGGGGGATGGTGGTCCTGGCCGTCGCGGTGGTGGCGCTGCTCTCCCCGGCGGACCCGGCGGAGATGCAGGGGCCTCCCGAGGACCTGCTCGAGACCGAGCTCGGGCCCGCCGACGGGGCGGGCGGCGGGGGCACCGTGCCGGACCGCCTCGACACCTCGCGCGTGATGATGCTGCTGTTGGCGCTCCCCCTGGCGCTGGCGGTCGCGCGGCGCGTCGCGACGGGGGGCGCCGGTTCGATCGGACTCAACGAGATCAACGCGGCCATGCTCGCCGTCGGGCTCGTGCTGCACGGGTCGCTGCGCGCCTACGCCGCCGCGGCCGAACCGGGCGCCCGGGCCTGCGCCCCGATCATCATCCAGTTCCCGCTCTACGCCGGCATCATGGCCATGCTCCTCGCCTCGGGCCTGGCCCGGCAGATCGCCACCGGGATCACCCAGGTCGCCGGGGCGGACACGCTCCCCATCTTCACGTTCCTGGCGGGCTGCGTCATCAACATGTTCATCCCGTCCGGGGGCGGGCAGTGGGGGGTGCAGGGCCCGATCGCGCTCGAGTCGGCGCTCGACCTCGGGGTGGATCCGGCCCTGATGGTGATGTCGGTGGCGTACGGCGACCAGGTCACGAATATGCTCCAGCCCTTCTGGGCCCTCCCGCTGCTGGCGATCACGGGGGCCCGGGCGCGCGACATCGTGGGCTACTGCGCCGTCGTGATGGTGGTCGCCGGCCTCTGGGCCATGCTCTGCCTGCTGGTCCTCGCATGAGGCCCGGCGTCCCGCACGACGAGCGCCCGCGCGGGCTGCTCCGCGAGCTGGTAGGCGCGGTGATCTCCAGCGTCGATGCGGGCCCGGCCACGCGGCGCGCCCTGGCGCTCGAGCCGATCTCCCCGGGCCCCGTGATCGCGCTCGGCAAGGCCGGCGCCGCCATGGCCGCCGCGGTCGCCGAGACCGACCCCGAGCGCGCGGGCTCCTGCCTGGTCGTCGTGCCCCGCGGCACGCCCCTTCCCCATGTGCTCCGCGTCGGAAGGGTTATCGAGGCGGACCACCCGCTCCCGACCGAGCGCAGCGTGCGCGCCGGAGAGTCCGTGCGCGCGGCGATTGCCGAGGCCCGGGCGCGCTCCGCGCCGGCGGTCACGCTGCTGGTCTCGGGCGGGGCGTCCGCGCTCGCCTGCCTCCCGGCGGGCGGGCTCGAGGCCGGCGAGGTCGCCGCCGTGGCGCGGGCCCTGCTCCGGGCGGGGTGCCCCATCGGCGAGCTCAACACCGTGCGCAAGCACGTCGACCTGCTCAAGGGAGGCGGCGTCGCCCGCTTGGCCTGGCCCGTCCCCGTGACCAGCCTGGTGCTCTCGGACGTGGTCGGCGACGACCCGGCCACGGTGGGCTCGGGGCCCGGCGTGCCCGACCCCACCACCTACCAGGACGCGCTCTCCGTGCTCGACCGATACTCGTGCCGCGGCGTGGCGCCCGGGGTAGATGCCCATCTGGTGCGCGGGGCCGCGGGAATGCTTCCCGAGACGCTCAAGCCCGGCGCCCCGGCCGCCCGGGCCGCGCGCGTGCGCCTGGTGGCGAGCAACGACACCGCGGTCGAGGCCGCCTGCGCGTGGCTGGCCACCCGGGGCGTGCGCCTTGAGTCGGTGCGGCGTGGCGTGACCGGCGAGGCGCGGCGCGTCGGGGCGCGGCTCGCCGCGGATGTGCGGGCCGCGGCCGACGATCCGGCCCCGGCGGAGATTGGTGGTGCCTGGGTCCTCGGGGGGGAGTCCACCGTCACCGTGCGCGGCAGCGGGCGCGGCGGACGGAACCAGGAACTGGCCCTGGCAGCGGCTCTGCGGCTCGACGGCGTCCCCGGCGCCGGCGTCCTCGCCCTGGCGACCGACGGCGTGGACTCGACCCCCGAGGCCGCGGGGGCCATCGTCACCGGCCGCACCGCGGCGGCGGCGCGGGCCGCGGGCATCGACCTCGCGGCCGCCTTGCATGAGAACGATTCCGGGTCGGCGCTCGGCCGGCTCGGCTGCCTCGTGCGGACCGGCCCCACGGGGACCAACGTCTGCGACCTCGCCGTCGGCCTGCTCATCGGTTGAAAACGCGGTATGGTGCACGGCGGTGCGAGGCACCGTACGCTGCGCGCTCATTAGGAGGTTTTCCCATGCTCGGTACCCGTTCGCTTCTCGCCTCCGTCGTCGTGCTGGTCTTCACCGCGGCCGCCCCGGCCCAGCTCCAGGGTCCGGTGTTTCCGCCGCCGGGCGGCGTGACGTTCGCCGGCACGGGCCTCGCCGGGAGCGCCGGGGGACGCACGCTGAACTACTCGGCGGTCGATGTCGCCCAGTTCGGCACGCTCCTCTGGGGTCCCGCGAGCGCGACGGCCGTGCAGGTCGCGCTCGCCTCGGCCCACCCGCTCACCGCGTTGAACTACTCCGCCGCGGACAGCGCCCTGCCGGGCATGGCCCGCTGGACGGGGAGCGTCGTCTACAGCCCGCCCCAGGCGGCGCCGCAGACCGTGCCCGTGCGCTTCACGCTCACCCAGCTCACGCCCGCCCCGTATCTCCTGACCGCCCCGGCGGCGATCTCCGGGTCCGGGGCCGTCGTCGACGTGCTGGCGGGCGGATCGTCGTTCTCGGTCAACATTCTCTTCGAGGCGTTCTACGGGGGGCAGTGGACGCCCGTGAACGCGCTCCAGCAGCTCCCGGGCGACCCGGCGACGCGCACGTCGTTCTCCGGCGGATTCTTCTGGGAAGGGCTCTCGAACCCGCCCTGCCCCGCGGACTTCAACGGAGACGGGCTGATCACCACGAGCGACATCAGCGCCTTCCTGGCCGCCTGGTTCAATGACGTGACCAACGGCACGCTCAACGCCGACTTCAACGGCAGCGGCACGACCACCACCTCCGACATCACCTCGTTCCTGGCGGCGTGGTTCGCGGGCGTGCAGACAGGCTGCCCGTAAGCCGGTCGCGCCCGCGGCCGCGCCGCGGCTCCCGCGCCGGCCGGCCTGCTCAGGAGGTCGGCGCGCCGGCCCGGCGCCCGTGCGCGCGCATGAGGGCGACGAACTCGTCGAAGAGGTAGGCCGAGTCGTGCGGCCCTGGCGACGCCTCGGGGTGATGCTGCACCGCGAAGACCGGCCGGTCCTTGAGCCGGAAGCCCGCCAGCGTGCCGTCGTTCAGGTGCACGTGGGTCGGCTCGGCGCCCACGGCGGCGAGCGACTCGGGGTCGACCGCGAAGCCGTGGTTCTGGCTGGTGATCTCCACCCTGCCCGTGAGGCGATTGAGCACCGGATGGTTGAGACCCCGGTGCCCGTACTTGAGCTTGAAGGTGTGCGCCCCCGAGGCCAGCCCCAGGAGCTGGTGCCCGAGGCAGATGCCGAACGTCGGCGGCGTCTGGCCCGCGGGGGCCCCGAGCACCTCGCGCAGTGCCCCGATGGTGGCCTCGACGGCGGCCGGATCACCCGGCCCGTTGGAGATGAAGAGGCCGTCGATCTCGCCGTTCTGGTACATCCGCAGCATGGTCGCGGCCGGCGTGTCGTGCGGGACCACGACCACCTCGCAGCCGCGCTCGGCGAGGTGGCGGAGGATGTTCGCCTTGGCCCCGCAGTCCAGGGCCAGGACGCGGAGCGGCGCGTCGGCGTGCGGTCGTGCGCCCATGCGGGCGCTGGCGGGCTCCGCCGGGGCGGGCGCCCACTCGCCCAAGGTCTCGCGCCAGGCCTGGTTCGCCGAGCAGCCCACCCCGGTCACCAGATTGGCCCCGGCCATGGAGGGCGCGCCGCGGGCCCTGGCGACGAGCTCGGCGGCGGCGACCTCGGCGCGGTCGGTGATCACGCCGCGCATCACGCCCCGCGAGCGCAAGCGGCGCGTGATGGCCCGGGTGTCGACGCCGGTGATTCCCAGCACGCCCTGCCCGGCCAGGTAGTCGGCCAGGCCGGCGGTGGCCCGGAAGTTGGAATAGGTGCGCGCCAGCTCGCGCACCACCACGCCGCTCACCTGCACCCGCCGTGACTCCTGGTCGCGCTCGTTCACGCCCGTGTTGCCGATGAGCGGGGCGGTGAAGACCAGCACCTGCCCGGCGTACGACGGGTCGGTCAGGGCCTCCTGGTAGCCGGTCATCGCGGTGTTGAAGACGACCTCGGCGGCCTGGAGCACCCCTCGGCCGGTGGCGCCGAAGGGCGTGCCCGTGAAGACCGAGCCGTCCTCGAGAGCGAGCCGGCCCGTGCCCGGGCCGGAGAGAACGCTGCCAGAAGGACTCGGTGCGGGGGCGCGCATCGCGGGCATGGTACGGCGCGGCCCCCGGCCCGTCGCGCCCCGTTCGCACCCTGGCCGGGGCCTGGATCGAGCCGAGCGGGGCTGGGTATGCTGCTCAAGCCGGGGGGTCGCCGGGGGGGGTGACGATCCGGAGACTTGCCATGAGATGGAACGTGCGTGCGGGCGGTGCGTGCGTGGCCCTCGCCGGGATGCTGCTCGGCGGCGGCGGCTGCTCGGTCCACAGCGAGTCGACGGCGGTCTCCGAGACGCCGCCCTCGGTGCCCCCCGTGGTGCACGACGGCGCCGCGCTCGAGCGCGTGAAGTCGCTCGCCGGCGAATGGGAGTCCGCCAAGGAGCCGGGCACCCCCGCGAGCGTCTACGCCGTCTCATCGGGTGGCTCGGTGGTGCGCGAGATCATGTTCCCGGGCACCGACCACGAGATGACCAACGTCTATCACATGGACGGGCCCGACCTGGTGATGACGCACTACTGCGCCATGGGAAACCAGCCGCGCATGCGGGCCCGCGGCGGGGCCCGGCCGTCCGACGGGGGCGCGATCCATTTCCGGACCGACGGCGTGACCAACCTGCTCCCGCAGCACAAGGGCTACATGGGCGAGATGCGGCTGGTCTTCCTCGGGCCGGACCGGCTCCGCCAGGAGTGGCGCTCGGTCCAGAACGGGCGGGTGACGGGGGAGCCCACCGTCTTCGAGCTCCGCCGCATCAACTGAGGGCAGTCCGCGGCGGGACCCGCGCGGCGTCGTGGTTCCGCCGCACGCACGGTCGGCCTCGTAGGCCGGGTCAGAGCGGGGGAGGGCCGTTGGGAGTTGGGGTGCCGCGGGGAGAGCGGGCAAGGAGTTACCTCATGTTCAAGCACGCGATGATTCTGGGCGGGCTCGTGCTGGCGGCGCTGCCGGGCTGCAACTGCTGCGACCGGCACGACCACGACGCCGATGACCGGGAAGAGGCCGGCGAGATGACGATGCAGCTCAACGAGCTGCCGTCCTCGGTGCGCACGGCGCTCGAGCGAGAGACGCGCGGCGGGACGATCCGCGAAGTGGAGCGCGAGAGCCTGCGGGGGCGGACGGTGTACAGCGCCGACGCGATGGTCGACGGCGAGATGTGGGAGATCGAGGTGGCCGAGGACGGGTCGGTGCTGTCGCGCGAGCGCGACGACGAGGAGGACGGCGACGGGCCCGAGGATGATGATTGAGGGTGATCCCGCCCGCGCCCGCGCTCGGGCGCGGGCCTGTCGGGCCGCGATCGTTCCTTTCGACCGGGCACTTCCCGGTCGGTTTCGTTTTTGCCGGAGAACGCCGGGCGTGGCGGGCCCAGCGGTGCTAACGAGGGCTGGCCGAGCACAGACCGCCTGGCGCCGGCATGGTTGCGGTGCATGCGATGCCCAAAGGGGGGTGGGCCCCCTTTGCACAGCGGGCATGCAGTACGGCGCCAGGGGCTGGCCGCCCTTGGCAATCCCTAGGTGGTCTGAGTGCGCTGGCGCTTACTCCCCCTGCTCCAGCACCGCCATGAACGCCTCCTGCGGGATCTCCACGCT
>DASPKO010000298.1:0-2801 GCA_035628055.1 Phycisphaerales bacterium | reverse complement strand
GAAGCGCCGGTAGTTCATGGTGCCGGCGCCCGCCACGAAGGGCACGAAGGTGCGCACGATGGGCACGAAGCGGGCCAGCACCACCGCCTTGCCCCCGTGCTTCTCGAAAAAGCGCCGGGCGCTCTCGAGGTGCCCGCGATTCACGAGCCGGGCGAAGAGGCCATCCCGGGTCTCCCCGCGGAAGATCCGGGGGCCCAGGCGCCGCCCCACCGCGTAGTTCACCGCGTCGCCCAGCACCGCGGCGGCGATCAGCGTCCCCGCCATGGGCAGGAAGCCCAGGTCGCCCAGGGCCGCCACGGCGCCCGCGGCAAAGAGGAGCGAGTCGCCGGGCAGGAACGGGGTCACGACCAGGCCCGTCTCGGCGAAGACGATCCCGAAGAGGGCGAGGTAGACCAGCGGGCCGTGGGCGCGCACGAACTGGCCGAGGACCTCGGGGTCGGCGAAGGAGAAGATGTCGCGGATCAGGTCGAGCATGCGCGTGGATGAGTGGTCTGTGCTTCCCGGTGCTGGCGAGTTAGAACCCCATCCCTCCCATGCCCCCCATGCCTCCGCCCATGCCACCCATCCCGCCCATGCCCCCGCCCCCGTGACCGTGCCCGGCGTGCTCGTCCTTCTCCTCGGGCCGGCTGGTGACCAGGCAGTCGGCGGCGAGCAGGACGGTCGCGACGCTCGCGGCGTTCTGCAGGGCGCTCAGGTCCACCTTGGCGGGCGTGAGCACGCCCTGCTTGAGCAGGTCGCCGTACTCCAGAGTCAGGGCGTTGAACCCGAACGCGCCCTCGCCCTCGGAGACCTTGGCGACCACCACGGTTCCCTTCTCGCCCGCGTTCTCGGCGATGGTCTGCAGGGGAACCGTCAGGGCCTTGTAGACCACGTCGATCCCCGCGGCGAAGTCGTACTTCACCTGCCCGATGTCGTCGCTGGTGACCTCGACGCTCTGCCCGCCGCGGGTCTTGCCGTAGACGGCCTTCCACTCCTTCATGGCCTCGATGGCCCGGCGGGCGCGGACGAAGGAGACCCCGCCGCCCGGCACCACTCCCTCGGCCTGGGCGGCCCGGGTCGCGTGCAGGGCGTCCTCGATGCGGGCCTTCTTCTCCTTGAGCTCGGCCTCGGAGGCGGCGCCGACGTTGACCTGCGCGACGCCTCCCGAGAGCTTGGCGAGCCGCTCCTGCAGCTTCTCGCGGTCGTAGTCGCTGGTGGTGTTCTCGATCTCGCGGCGGATCTGCTCGATGCGGCCCTGGATGTCCTTGGTGTCCCCCGCCCCCTCGATGATCGTGGTGTTGTCGGCGTCGATCTCGACCTTCTTGGCCAGGCCCAGGTCGGCCATCTGCACCTGGTCGAGCTCGATCCCCAGGTCCTTCATGATCGGGCGTGCCCCGGTGAGCACCGCGATGTCCTCGAGCATGGCCTTGCGCCGGTCGCCGTACCCCGGGGCCTTGACCGCCGCCACCTGGAGCGTGCCGCGCAGCTTGTTGATCACCAGGGTCGAGAGGGCCTCGCCCGTGACCTCCTCGGCGATGATCAGCAGGGGCTTCTTGGCCTGCATGACCTTCTCGAGCAGGGGCACCAGCTTGCTCACGCTCTCGATCTTCTCCTCGTGGATGAGCACGAGGCACTTCTCGAACTCGACGGTCATGTCCTCGGTGTTGGTCACGAAGTTCGCCGAGAGGTAGCCCCGGTCGAACTGCATGCCCTCCACCACCGTCACCTCGGTCTGGAGGCTCTTGCCCTCCTCGACGGTGATCACCCCGTCCTTGCCGACCTTTTCGAAGGCGTCGGCCATGATCGCCCCGATCTCGGCGTCGTTGTTCGCCGAGATGGTCGCCACGTTCATGATGTCCTGCTTGCCCGACACCGGCTTGGCCATGGCGCGGATCTCGCGGCTCACCACCTCGACGCCCCGGCGCATCCCGCGGATCAGCGCATTGGCGTCGACCCCGGCGGAGATGGCCCGCAGCCCCTCGCGGAAGAGGGCCTCGGCGAGCACGGTCGCGGTGGTGGTGCCGTCCCCCGCGTCGTCGCTGGTCTTGCTGGCCGCCTCCTTGACGAGCATCACGCCCATGTTCTGGGCCTTGTCCTTGAGCTCGATCTCCTCGGCCACCGTCACGCCGTCCTTGGTGACGGTCGGTCCGCCCCACGACTTGTCGAGCACGGCGTTGCGGCCGCGCGGGCCGAGGGTGGCCTTGACGGCCCGGGCGAGCTTCTCGACGCCGGCGAGCAGGGCTTGGCGCGCATCCACGTCGAACGTCAGTTCTTTGGCGGGCATTCTCGAAGGCTCCGGATTGCGGGGGTTCGGGATCACCGAGGGAGGCCCGGGCCAGGCCACGGGCGGGCGCCGGTCAGGCACCGGCGGTTTGCCCGGGGCAACACCGGTGCCATCGCCCCGTCCCGGTTGGGCTCGCGGGCCGGCGCCCGGTTTCGGTCGGGGGGCCTGTCACGGAACGCTCGACGCCCGCGCCCGACTGCCGCTTTGGCAGCCCGGCGGCTCGCACCGCCGCGCGACGCGGTGCCGACCCGGCCCGGCGCGTTCCGCTACCATGCGGCGATGACCCACGCCTCGGTGGACGTCGGCTCGTACGCGCCGGTGTTGCTGCTGATCGTCATGGCGATCACGTTCGCCGTGGCCAACATCGTGCTCTCCCGGCTCTTCGGCCCGCGCCGCGAGGGGCCCGTCAAGGCGCTGACCTACGAGTCGGGCATGAACCCCATCGGGACGGCGCGCAAGCGCTTCAACGTCCGGTTCTACCTGATCGCGATGATCTTCCTGGTCTTCGACATCGAGATCATCTTCCTCTACCCCTGGG
>DASPKO010000297.1:0-4964 GCA_035628055.1 Phycisphaerales bacterium | reverse complement strand
CGCCGGCGTGGCCCGGGCGTACGCGCGCGGCGAGACGGGATTCCTCCACCCGGTCGTCGAGTGGCGCGGCGACACGCCCGGGACCGCCGAGACGGAGTTTCCTCTCTACGCCTACACGGCCGGGCTGGCCCAGCGGGCGCTTGGATTCCACCCCTGGGTTCCGCGGGCGCTCTCGGTGTTCGCCGGCCTCGCCACGCTGTGGCTCGCCTACCTGCTCGTGCGCCTCCGCTCGGGAACGGACGTCGCCGGGTGGTCGCTCGCGGTGCTGGCCCTGCTCCCCCTCGTGACGTTCTTCTCGCGCACCATCCAGCCCGAGTCGTGGATGCACGCGGCGTTCGTGGGCTCGATCTATTGCATGGCCCGCTGGTCCGCGGGAGCGCCGACGCCGTGGCTCTTCGCTTCCGCGGCCGCCGCCGCCCTGACAATCCTCCTCAAGCTCCCCTCCGCCGTGATCGGGCTCCCGCTCGCGGTGCTGGTCCTCGAGCGGCGGGGCTGGAGAGGACTCGGCTCACCCCTCCCCTGGATGGCCGCGACGCTCGCGCTCGCGCCGGCGGCGCTCTGGTACACCCACGCCCACCGTCTCGGCGCGGGGACCGGCCTCTCGTTCGGCGTGCTCGGATCGGACAAGTGGGGCACGCTGACCGCGCTCCCCAACCCCGCGTGGTGGCGCAACGTCTTCGTCGGCAAGCTCGCCGAGGACCACCTCGCGGTCGTCGGCGGCCCGCTCGCCCTGCTGGGCCTCTGCGCGTCCCGCCGCGAGCCCTCCGAGCGCGTCTTCGACGCCTGGTCACTGGCGATGCTGGCGCACATCCTGCTCATCCCCGTGGGCCACGCGGTGCACGACTACTACCAGCTTCCCCTCTCGGTCCCCCTGGCCTTTTACATCGGGCGCTTCCTGGCCCGCGGCCCCCTCGGACCGCGACCCGCCCTGGCCCGCGCCGCCTGCGTCGCCGCCCTCGCGCTCGGGTCCGCGCACACGCTCGCCCGGCTCTACAGGAAAGAGCTCCGGCACCCCCTTCCCGAGATCGAGCTGGCGGCCGCCCTCCGCGGCGCGACCACGCCCGGCGACCTCGTCCTCGTCTTCGTCCAGGCCGGGCACCGCGACGACCCGACCGTGCTCTATCTCGCCGACCGCAAGGGATGGACCGTGACGCCCGAGCAGGCCTCACCAGCCCTGGTCGCCGACCTGTCCCGGCGCGGGGCGTGTGCCGCGGCGGTCTCGCGCCAGCTCACCAAGGACGAAGACCGCTTCCGCGCGATCGTCTCGGCCCTGGGCGGCGCCGGGGACCCCGCCCCCGACGTGGTCGTCCGCCGGCTCGGCGGCGCGGAGCCCCGGGACCCCGGATAACCATCCGCGCCGACTCCGGCCCGGCGCCCCTTATTAGCACCCGGCGTCGAGCGCCGCGAACCACTCCGCGAGAAACGCGGTCAGGTCCGCGGTGGTGACCAGGCCGGAGCCGTCCAGGTCGGTGCCCAGCCCGCCCGTCGCCAGATCGCCGAACCAGGCGACGAGGAAGGCCGAGACGTCGCCCGTGCCGACGGCGCCGTCCTGGTCCCAGTCTGCCGCGCAGTCCACCGGGAAGCGGTCGGTCAGCATGAGGCCGAAGAACCCGGCGATGTGCAGGCCCCCGTCGGGCCGCTTGCGGATGATGTCCAGCGTCTGCGAGTCGTTGCTGCGGACCCAGCGGTTCCAGGTCGCGCCCCCGTTGAGAGAGCGCATGATGATGTTGTTGGAGCTGCTGTCGAAGCCGACGGCCCAGACCTCGCTGGCGCTCAGGGGCACGGCGTCGAAGAGCGAGTTCGCGGCGCCGATGTTCTGGAGCTGCCAGGAGGCACCCCCATTGGTGCTCTTGGCGCAGTACCCGAACCGCCCCACGACCCAACCCGTGCTCGCATCCAGCCAGGTCATCGACTCGAGCACGAGCGGGTCGCCCGGGAGCGTGGAACTCTGCCACGTGGCGCCCCCGTTGGTGGTGCGCCGGATCACGTTGTTCCCGACCAGGACCCAGCCGTGCAGCGGGTCGGCGAAGTGGATCTCCACGCCCGTGACCCCGGGCACCGGCTCCCAGATCAGCCCCCCGGTGAAGGTCCGGTAGAGGCCGCCGGCGAGCATCCAGCCGTTGTCACGGTCGAGGAAGCAGATGTCGGTGATCCCCAGGTTGCCCTCCAGCAGCAGCGGGTAGCCGATGTTCTCCCATGTCTGCCCGGCGTCGTAGGTCCGGTACATCAGCCCCCCGCCGCCGGCCACCACGGCGAACTGGTCGTCGACGACGTCGACGGCGTTGAGGTCCTCGCTGCGGCCGAAAATGAGCGGATGGTCCAGCACGCGCGTGACCACCCAGCGCCGCCCGCCGTCCACGGTGCGCCAAAGGTATCCGTGCCCTCCCACCGCCATGCCCAGCGCGTTGTCGAACATGTCCAGGTCGTTGGCGAGCAGGCCCATCCCGCTCGACGACTGCGTCCAGGTCAGGCCCGTGTCGATGGAGCGCAGGATGAAGCCATACTTCCCGACAACCCAGACCGCCCCATCGGGCGCCTTGGTGATCGCCCAGGCCTCGTCACCCAGCTCGGCGAGCGGGCCGTACACGAGGTCCCAGTACGCGCCCTGGTCGACCGACCGGAAGATCTCTCCCAGCCCGGTGACGGCGACGAGCGCGTCACCCGCCTGCACGTGCCCGGCCGTGCCCGGGGGGAAGGCGATCCCGCCGGGCTGGAGCGTCCAGGTCAGCCCGGCGTCCTCGGAGCGGATCGTGCCGTCGGAGGTCGAGGCCTCGGCGACGACCGGCGAGAGCCAGCGCACGTCGCGCGCCACGTTCTCATAGACGCGCGTCCAGGTCTGCCCGCCGTCGGTGGTGCGGTAGATGCCCTGGTCGTAGGGCTGGAGCCGCCGCCCGCTGACCAGGCCCAGCTCGTCGGTGACGAAGTCCATGCTCTCCACGATGGGGCAGTGCGGATAGCCCGATCGGATCGACCACGTCACGCCGCCGTCCGGGGTGTGCGCCACCGCCCCGTTGGTTCCGAAGTAGACGCTCAGGGCCGAGGAGGCAAAGTCAGCGTGGTCCCAGGAGCCGATCGGAAGGCTCGGCATGGGGAGCCAGGTCTGCCCGCCGTTCTCGGTGCGTAGGGCCCCGTTGCCCAGGATGAACCCGTGCAGGTTGTCTTGATGAAAGGCCAGGCCGTACCACGGCTCGGTTCCTGGCGGGTCCTGCCGGTCCACGGTCCATGTGGCGCCCCCGTCCTCGGTGCGCAGGATCGTCCGGTTGGCGCCGATCACGAAGCCGCGCTGCGCGGTGGGGAAGTGAACGTCGGCCAGGTGGCAATAGGAGGGAGTGCAGGACGTCTGGATCCAGGCCGGCGGCTGCGCGTGCGCCGCGGTCACGATGCCGGAGAGGGCCGCCAGCGCGGCCAGCCGAGCGCGTCTGGACATGTGTGATCTCCTGAAGCCGTCTGCCGGAGCCACGACCGGGTGCTGGCGGCGCCGGGTCGTGGCGAGGCCGCCGCACACAAAGGCAGCCGCGGAAGCGAGTTACCGACCGTTCGCGGCCTGGTTGCCCCGGTTTCCGCCCGCCCCGGGCGCGCCGGCGAAATGGCGAAACGTTCCGCCCGCGGTCCTGCTGACCCCCCAAATCGACGGGGTCATCCCGGGAATTCTTATTGGCGGCGTCCCGGCCATGGGTAGACTGTTTCCCAGCGTGCCCGCCCTGGAAAGCGGCCACGCCCGCGAGAGGAGAGAGACCATGCGCCCCTTCCCGTCCGCCATTGTCTGCGCGCGCGCCCTTGCCGGCGCGGCCGCGCTCACCGCCCCGCTCGCCCTCGGGGGACTGGCCAGCCGCGCCGAGGCCCAGGCGAGCGTCGCCGGGTTCCCGACCAGTCACCTGGACGTCTCGACCGGGTGGTCTGGGTGGTATCCGTTCGACTTCCCGTACGGGGCGGGAAACCCCTCAGCGGGCTCGTCGGGGATCGTCAACTACACGTACAGCGGGCCCAGCGTGGCCAGCGTCACGGTGAACATCAACGAGCTCCGCAACAGCCCATCGCCGAGCTTCCCCAACAACGTGATCCACAGCGGCGAGATCATCTTCACCCCGACCGACCCGGCGGTGCAGTACACCCTCGGCGGCAGCGTCGGGCTGGTCATGAGCGGTTCGGTCGGTTCGTCGCTCGCCACCGGCTCGCTCGCGCTCTTCGAGGTCGGCGGCCCGCTCCTGGCGAGCTACACCGGCGCCCTCGCACGCATCGGCGCTTCCGAGGTGGGCGGGCTGATCTTTGATGCCGCAACGCCGATCCTGGGTTCCCAGGTCGGGGTGCTCTCCGGCGCCTCCACCTACCGCCTGATCTGGCAGTTCGACGCCAGCACCGTGCTGGCGGGCGATACGACCGCCACGGTGAACGTGGACCCGAGCTTTCAATCGAACTTCTCCATCGCCTTCGCGGTGGTGCCGGCCCCGGGTGCGGCGGCGCTCCTGGGCGTGGCGGGGCTCGTGGCGGCGCGCCGGCGCCGGAGCTGAGGCGGTCCCTTCCTTAGTTCCCCCACCGAGGTGCGCCCCGCGACGGCTCAACGTGGCGGCCCCTGGCCCGGCGGCGGGCCGTGCGCGAGTACCATCCGCCCACCTATGCAGAGCCGAGCCACGACGGTCGAGGCCTACCTGGCCTCTCTCCCTCCCGAGCGCCGCGCCGCGCTCCAGGCCGTGCGCCGCGTCATCCTCGACAACCTCGACCGCGACTTCGAGGAGGGGATGCAGTACGGCATGATCGGGTACTACGTGCCGCACCGGGTCTTCCCGCCGGGGTACCACTGCGACCCGAAGCAGCCCCTCCCCTTCGCCGGGTTGGCCTCCCAGAAGAACTACATGTCGGTCTATCTGATGGGCCTCTACGGCGCGCCCGAGGAGGAGAGCTGGTTCCGCCGGGCCTGGGCCGCGTCGGGCAAGAAGCTCGACATGGGCAAGTCCTGCATCCGCTTC
>DASPKO010000296.1:0-3999 GCA_035628055.1 Phycisphaerales bacterium | reverse complement strand
CAGGATCACCTCGTCAATGTACGTCTAGACGTACATTGACGAGGTGATCCTGGGGCACACCAACGAGCCGGAATACAAGAAGCTGCAGGGGAACGAGATGATGGAGGCGTTCCGGGACCGCACGATCAAGATCGACGTCCCGTACAACATCCGCCTCGACGACGAGATCAAGATCTACCAGAAGGACTTCGGGCCCGACCGGATCCGCGGCATCCACGTCGCCCCGCACACCCTGGAGGTGGCGGCGATGTGGGCGGTGCTCACGCGCCTCGAGGAGCCCAAGAAGGCGGGCCTGAGCCTGCTGCAGAAGATGAAGCTCTACAACGGCAAGGCGATCCCGGGGTTCACGGAGGACTCGATCCGCGAGCTGAAGGAGGAGTCGGCGCGCGAGGGGATGAGCGGGATCAGCCCGCGGTACGTGCAGGACAAGATCTCCAACACGCTGGTGAGCCGCCAGGCGGTGGAGGAGAAGGCGATCAACCCCTTCATGGTGATGAACGAGCTGGAGGCGGGGCTGGCGCACCACTCGCTGATCAACGACGAGGACCTGAAGAAGAAGTACCGCGAGATGCTCGCGGTGGTGAAGGAGGAGTACGAGGACATCATCAAGGCCGAGGTGCAGCGGGCGATCAGCGCCGACGAGGACGCGATCCGCCGGCTCTGCGCCAACTACATCGAGAGCGTGCGGGCCTACACGCAGCGCGAGCGGGTGAAGAACCGCTACACGGGCCGGGACGAGGAGCCCGACGAGCGGCTGATGCGCTCGATCGAGGAGAAGATCGACATCCCCGAGAGCCGCAAGGACGACTTCCGCCAGGAGATCATGAACTACATCGGGGCCCTGGCGCTCGACGGCAAGAAGTTCGAATACAACACCAATGCGCGGCTGTACAAGGCCCTGGAGCTCAAGCTCTTCGAGGACCAGCGCGACACCATCAAGCTCAAGAACCTGGTCTCGAGCGTCGTGGACGACGAGACCCAGCAGAAGATCGACGTCGTCAAGCAGCGGCTGATCAAGCAGTTCGGGTACAACGAGACCAGCGCCACCGACGTGCTCAACTACGTCGCGAGCATCTTCGCCCGCGGGGACGCCAAGACCAAGTAGGCCGGGCCCGGCGGGGGTGGTCGCCCGCTAGTACTCGATCACCGCGTGCACCGGGCCGTACTCCGCCAGGCGGGCCCGCCCGGCGAGGGCGGCCAGCTCGATGAGCACGCTGATCCCGGCGATGTGGGCGCGCATCTGGGTCACCAGCGCGCAGCAGGCCCTCATGGTGCCCCCCGTGGCCAGCAGGTCGTCCACCAGCAGGACGCGCTGGCCCGGCTCGATCGCATCGACGTGGATCTCGAGGCAATCGGTCCCGTACTCGAGGTCGTAGTCCATCCGGGCCCGGGGGGCGGGGAGCTTGCCGGGCTTGCGCACCGGCACGAAGCCCGCCGCCAGCGACTGGGCGATCGCGATGCCGAAGATGAACCCGCGCGACTCGGCCCCCACCACCAGGTCGACCTTCTTGCCGCGGTACGGATTGGCCATGAGCTCGACGCCCAGGGCCAGCCCCGCCGGATCGCGGATCAGCGGCGTGAAGTCGCGGAACAGGATGCCGGGCTTGGGGAAGTCCGGAACCTCGCGGATGAGCGAGCGCAGGCGGGCGATCTGGTCCATGGGGCTCGGGGAGCGTACGGGGGGAGGAGGACCCGCAGGGGCGGTACCCTGCCGCCCATGGCGACAGACCAGGCCCGCATCGATCAGACGCACGACCCGAAGGTCCGGAGCTGGGTCGAGTCGGCGAACGACCCGGAGACCGACTACCCGATCCAGAACCTGCCGCTGTGCAGCTTCCGTCCGCGGGCGGACCCCTCGCGACCTCCCGGCGTGGGCGCCCTGATCGGACGGCACGTTTTCGACCTCGGCGCCGCGGGCGAGCGCGGCCTGCTCGGCACGCTCGCCGCCCCGCCGGCCGGTTCCGGCCCGCCCGCGCGCGGTCCCGCCGGCCCGCTCGCACGCATCATGTCGCTCTCGGCGCGGGAGCGGCGCACCCTGCGCGCGACGCTGTGGGAGCTGCTGCGTTCCGACACGCCGGAGCTGCGCGAGAATGCGGCGCTCCGGGCCGGGCTGCTCCCCCGCCTCGACGATGTCGAACTGGTCGGTCACTCCGGTCTGCCGGGAAACTACACCGACTTCTACGCCTCCAAGCACCACGCGACCAACGTGGGGTCGATGTTCCGCCCTGACAATCCTCTCCTGCCCAACTACAGGCACGTGCCGATCGGGTACCACGGGCGGGCCTCCTCGATCGTGGTGAGCGGAACGCCGGTCCGCCGGCCGCTGGGCCAGACCAAGGGCGATGATCCCCCGGGGGCGCCCCCGACGCCCCCCGCGTTCGGGCCGTGCCGGATGCTCGATTACGAGATGGAGCTGGGCGTCTTCATCGGGGCCGGCAATCGGCTCGGCGACCCGATCGATATCCGGAATGTGCGCGAGCACGTCTTCGGGATGTGCATCGTCAACGACTGGTCCGCCCGCGACATCCAGAAGTGGGAGTACCAGCCCCTGGGCCCGTTCCTGGCCAAGAACTTCGCCACCACGATCTCACCCTGCGTGGTGACGATGGAGGCGCTGGAGCCGTTCCGCGTGCCCGGGCCGCACCGGGACCCCGGCGATCCCGAGCCGCTGGACTACCTGAGCGCCACGGAGCCCTGGGGGATGGACATCACCGTGGAGGTGCACCTGGCGAGCGAAGAGATGCGCCGGCGCGGGCTGCCGCCGGTCCGCCTCTCGCGCGGCTCGTTCAAGGACATGTACTGGACCATCGCCCAGATGGTGGCGCACCATGCCTCCAACGGGTGCAACCTGGAGCCCGGCGACCTGCTCGCTTCGGGGACCATCTCGGGCCCGGGCCGCGAGGCCCGCGGTTGTCTGCTCGAGCTGACCTGGGACGGGCACGACGCCGCCGCCGGCAAGCCCCGGCCGCGCGTGCCCATCGCCCTGCCGACGGGCGAGAGCCGCCTCTTCCTGCAGGACGGCGACGAGGTCATCATGCGCGCGTCCTGCGAGCGCGACGGGTTCCGCCGCATCGGCTTTGGGGAGTGCCGGGGGGTGATCATGCCCGCGCCGGCGCTGTGAGAACGCGAGAGAGTCGGGGAAACCCGAGGGTCTAGTCCGGGCTTGGTGCCCGAGACGACGGCTCGCCCGCGGGCGCGCCCCGGTCGGGGCGGGGGGTGCCTAACGACCGGTCCACGGCGAAGAGCGCCAGCAGGCCGACGATCACCACCGGCAGGAGCAACCAGATCAACAGGCCGAGCCGGCCGAGGCGGTAACGCTCCTGTGGCATCGGGTCGAGCGTAGCCGCACAGAGGATGGCCGGGACGCGCGCCGGGCCGCGGTCGCGGCATTCCGGAGGCGCCCTGCTGGCCGACGGCGCGCCGGGAGCGACTGTGATCGGCAACAATGCGCGGATGAGACCGCCCGGTCCCGCAGGTTCTTCTCCCGCCCGGTCCGCCGCCCCGCCTCCGGGGGCGGAGGCGCCCGCCAAGCCCTGGGAGCACGCCAAGGGTCCTGCGCGGGGCTCGGGCTCCGACCCGCTGGCGGCGCGGTTCGTCGCCTCGCTGGCGCACGACGTCCGGCTCTACGAGGCGGACATCGAGGGCTCGCTGGCCCACGCGCGCATGCTGCGCGAGGCCGGGCTCATCGATGCCGACGACCTGGCCCGCATCGAGGAGGGGCTGGCCGAGATCCGCCGCGAGATCGGGGCGGCGGGTCGGGAGCCGGGGGGGATCGGGTCGTGGCCCGGGTGGCGGCAGGAACTCGAAGACGTGCACATGTGCCTGGAGGCGGCGCTGATCGAGAAGGCGGGCGACGCGGGGCGCAAGCTGCACACGGGGCGCAGCCGCAACGACCAGGTGGCGCTCGACCTGAAGCTGTGGCTCCGCGGCGCCTGCGCCGAGGTGGGCTCCCGCATCGGGGAGGTGCTCGGGGCGCTCGAGTCGCTGGCGCGTCGCCAG
>DASPKO010000295.1:0-3747 GCA_035628055.1 Phycisphaerales bacterium | reverse complement strand
GACCTGATCCGCCACGACTTCGACATGGTCCGGGGCATGCTCGTCTCCTGGCACTTCAACTACGTCGGGTCGCTGCTGGTCTCCCTGGCCCACGCCTCGCTCGTCATCCTCGCCTGCCTCTCCGGGCGCGCCATCTGCCGGGCGCTCGCCCCGGTCGGCCAGATGGCCCTGACCAACTACCTCTTTCAATCCATCGTCTGTGTCTGGGTCTTCGCCGGCTTCGGCGCGGGCCTGGGCCTGTTCAATCGCCTGGGCCGGACCGAACTCCTCCTCTTCGTCGCCGGCGTCTGGGTGCTCCAGCTCATCCTCAGCCCGATCTGGCTCAAGCGGTACCACTTCGGTCCCGCCGAGTGGGCTTGGCGTAGCCTGACCTACGCCAGGCCCCAGCCGATGCTGCGAGCCCCCTGAGACCCGTGCCGCTTCGCGTGCCCGCGCCCCCGCTCCACCCCGCCGGTCCCTTCGCCATCGCCCTGGCGCTGCTGCTGCCGGCCTGCGCTCGACCGGAGCCGGCCGCCCCGGACGCCTCCCGGACCGGCTCGGCGGACGCGCACGACACCGCCGGACTCCGCGGCGTCCTGGTCGCGGCCCCCGGGGTCCTCGTGGGCCCGCACCCGGCGGACGACGCGGCCTTCGCGGCCCTGCGGGCCCGCGGCGTCCGCCTCATCGTCTCGGTCGACGCGGTCCCGCCCGACCTCGCGCGTGCGCACACCCACTCCCTCCGCTACGCCCACCTGCCCATCTCGTACTCGGTCATCGCCCCCGAGCGCACGCTCGCCCTCGCCGCGCTCCTGGATGCGCCCCCGGGCGCGGTCTACGTGCACTGTCACCACGGGCGCCACCGCGCCCCCGCCGCGGTGGCCGCGGCGCTCCGGGGGCTGGGCCGCATCTCCGCCGGCCAGGCCGAAGCCCTGCTGAGCCGTGCCGGCACGTCCACCGCGTATCCCGGGCTGTGGCAGACGGTCCGCGCCCAGGAGCTTCTCGACCCCGCCCGCGTGCGCGCGGTCGACACCCAGGGGCTGCCGCGGTCCGTGCCGCCGGGAGCGTTCACCCAGTGCATGATCCGGGCGGACGAGGCCGCCGCGAATCTCGAGCTGGCGCGGGCCGCGCGCTGGGTTCCCCCGCCGGCCCACCCCGACCTGGCCCCCGCCGCCGACGCCGCCCAGATCGCCGAGGTGATGCGCGCCCTACCCGGCGCCCAGGGCGCGCCCCTGGAGGTCCCTGAGTTTCGCACCCTGGCGGCGCTGGCCGCCGAGCGGGCCCGGCGCCTCGAGCTGGCCATCCTGGCCGGCCAGGCCCAGGCGGCCGACGCCGCCCACGACGACCTCGAAGCCACGTGCGCCGCCTGCCACCAGGCGACGCAGTAGCGTCGCAACAGCGCCAGACCCGGGCGTGGTCCGATCCCACCCTCCCGGCGGTGCCGGCGCTACTGCCCCTTGACGAGCACGTCGTCGAATGCGGCGACCGGGTCGGTCCGCGAGGCGTACTTGACGACCCAGGCCGGCGAGGCCGCCGCGGCCACCTTGCCGCCCCGGTCGGCCGAGCTGAAATAGATCCCGTCGGCGCCCGCCGAGTGGAACATGAGCTCGCCGCGCGACTGCGCCGGAACCATCGCCCCGGCCGGAGCGTTGGGGTCGGGATAGTCCGGGTGACCCAAGATCCCCGTGAGCGAGCCGGTGTTGGCCCCGTTGTCGACCATCTGGGCGTCATGCCCGAGGCCCAGCAGGCTGTGCGGCGTGGCGGACCACTCGCTGGCGGGCGGGGCGGCCTGCTGCCGCCCGCCGCCCCCAAGCGACGTGGCGCTGAGGAGCGCGGCGTTCTGGGCCCAGTAGAAGCGCGCCCGCTGGGCCGCCGACCCGTCGGTCTCCTTGATCGAGAACGTCACCGCGCTGACCGCCCCGACGTCCTCCTGCCAGGCGAGGATCGGATTCTTCCAGGCGTCCACCAGCTCCGGCATCGCCAGGTGGTCCGGCACGCTCGAGACCCGCTGCCCGGGACCGCACTGGCGGACCAGGTTCTTCCCGTCCGGGGCGAAGTAGGCCCGCCGCGTCCCGCCCGCGCTCGACCCGCCGATGAGCTGGGTGTCGAGCACGACCGTCTGCGTCGGCATCGGCCCCACGCGGATGCGCCCCTCATGGGCGCACGGATCCGTCACGGTCGTCATGCTCTGCTGGTCGCTGCTCATCCCGCTCATCAGGTCGACCAGCACGTTCTGCATCGAACTGAAGCCCCGCTGGGTGTTCGCCTGGTTGCCCATGTCGGCCGGCTGGAAGTGCCCGGGGGCCCGGCGGTTGTCGTTGACGAACTGGCCCGAGGCCGCGCCCAGGCCCTGGATGAGCGCCTGCGTCGAGGCCTTGCGGGCGGCGTTGCGCGCCCCGCTCAGGGCGGGAAACACGATCGCCAGCACGATCACGATGATGACCACCACGATCATCATCTCCATGAGCGTGAAGGCCCCGATGCCCCGGCTCGCGCCCCGCATTCCGCGACGCGCCCGCGCGCCGCTCCCGCTGCCGCTCTTCATGGCCCGTGCCTCCTGCCCGCCGCCCGCGCCGCATCCCGCTCGCCCGCGCCAGCCGCCACGTGACCCGCCCCCTATTCGCCCACCCCGCCGCCCCTGATCCGAACAACCACTTGGACCATCCGTTCCGGCCCCCCATCCCGACCCGTCACGGGCAGCCCATCCGCCACCCGAAGTCTACTCGCCGCTCCCCACTGACCCACCCATAAAACCGCCCGCCCCCCTCCCGGGCCCCTCGTGCGGCGTCCGGGGCGCCCGACCCCGCCCTCCCGGCTCCTACTCTAAAGCCCGGCGTGGCCTCCGCCCCCCGCACATCCTTCTCGACGCTGGCGCCCGCCGAGCGCGGCGCCCTGCTCGGGCAGGCCGTCGGCGCCCTGGGCTCGGGCCGCCCCGTCATCGCCCCCACGGACACGGTCTATTCCGTGCTGCTCTCGGCCGACTCGCCGGCCCCCCACCGGCTCGCGCCCCATCTTCCCGCCACGCCGGCCCCGCCCTTCGCCTGGGCGCCGGTCGATCTCGAGGACGTCGACGAGCAGCTCCCGGGCCTCCATCCGACCGCCCGACGCGTGCTGGCCCGGCTCACGCCCGGCCCGGCGGTCTTCGTTCTTCCCGTCCCGCAGGGAAGCCCGGGCGCCGCGGCCGAGTGCGTGGGGCTGCCCGCGGCCCTGGTCTGCGACCACGAGTCCATCGCCGTGCGCCTGCCCCGGAACACCGCGGTCGAGCACCTCCTTCAGCATGCCCTCGTGCCGGTGGTTGTGGCCGAACTGCCGGCCGCGCCGGGCCGGTGGGCGGACGAGCCCGACGAGGCGGCGCGCTTCCTGGACCGCGCGGGCCTGGCCGACCCCCTGATCATCGACGACGGGCTCCTCCGTCCGGGCAAGCCGGCGACGATCCTGCGCCTCGGACGCGCCGGGAGCCTCGAGGTCCTCCGCCAGGGGCCGTACGAGGAGCGGTTCGTGCGCAAGCTCATGCGCACGAACATCCTCTTCGTCTGCTCCGGCAACACCTGCCGCAGCCCCATGGCCGAGTCGATCGCCGCCGACGAGCTGGCCCGGGCCGGCCTGGAGTCCGTGACGGTCGAGTCGGCCGGCACCGGCGCCCCGAGCGGGGCCCCGATCAGCCCCGAGGCGGCGGCGGCGCTGCGGGCCCTCGGGGTCGCGCCGCGGCGCGGGGCCTCGCGCCCCCTCACCCGCCACCTCCTGGCCCAGGCCGACCTCGTCTTCGCGATG
>DASPKO010000294.1:0-14079 GCA_035628055.1 Phycisphaerales bacterium | reverse complement strand
GATGTCGATGCGGCTGGCCCGCAGGGAGCCGGCCGACTGCCCATCGGCGACGGCCTGCTCCTGGATCACCAGCCGGCCGAGCAGGGGCCGGCCGTCCGGCGCGGGAGCGAAATAGGCATGGAAGGACTCGCCGCGGAGGGCGCGCGGCCCGTCCTGGGCCGCGACGCTCCCGGCCAGGAGCGCCTCGCGGAGGCGCCACGAATCGGTCCCGGCGCCGGGCTCGAAGACGAAGTCGGCCTGCTCGCGCCAGGTGATGGCGGGGGGCGCGGCTCCGGCCCGGTCCGAGCCCGCGTCCCGGAGGAGGCGGCCGGCGCCGGGCACGTGCGCGGTGCGGGCCGCGACGGCGATCTCGACGCGATCGCTCTCGATGGCGCTGCCGCGCGCGTCGGCGAGACGGACGTCGACCGGGCCGCGCCCCGCGAGCGTGACCAGGCGTGACGTCGCCCCGTAGGCGAGCCAGGCGCAGGCCCCCGTGAGGCCGGCCGCGGTGTCGCGCAGCCCCACGGTGTTGGAACCATCGGCGGTGAAGCGGAGCGCGACGTCGTCGCGCGCCAGCTCCGGGGGCGCGGCCTCCATGGGGCGGACGGTGAGCGGGCCGCTCCAGGAGAGCGTGATCGCCCCGGCGCCCGTGGGAGCGTCCGCCGGCGCCGGCGCGAGCTCGGCGCCGGTCTCCGCGGGGGGAGGTGGGGGGGGCGCGGCGCCGTCTCCGGCGGAGCCCGGCGCCTGGGGGGTTGCGGGGCCCAGCGCGCCCGGCGCCAGGCGCCGGTCCACCAGGCGCACCCAGAGGTCGAGGTTGTCGGAGGTGAGCAGGCGCTGGTTCTGGGCCAGCTCGACGTGGCCGGCCAGCACGGCCTTGTAGAAGTCGAGGCGGGGCGCCCGGGGCGCCTGGGCGGCCGCCCCGGCGGGCCCGGTCCCCGGCACGGATGCGGATTCCGGCGCGGGGGGTGCCCGGTGCTGCATGGGGTTGGTCGCGCCGGGCCGGCGCACGTACTGGAGCGAGTTGTTGCCGTCGGTCTGGAAGAGCTCGACGCGGTCGCGGACCTCGTTCCAGTGCAGCACCAGGCCGCGGGCGCGGAAGGTCACCTCGGACGATTCCACGCGGAACTCGTCGCTGGTGGTGATCGAGCCCATGGGCATGTTGAACTCGATGGTCTCGGCGAAGAAGAGGACCTCGGGGGTGTCGGTCTCGGGGTCGATGGGCCGGGTGTCGCCGGGCGGGCGCGGGCCGAAGACACGGCCCAGCACACCGCCGACAAAGGTGCCGGTCTCGGGATGCTTTCCCTGCTCGGGCATGTAGAGCTGCCCGCGCTGGGCCTTGACGTGGCCGACCCGGCCGTCCTTGAAATAGACCCACGCGCGGGGCTCGGTCACGTCGGCCCGGCCGCGCTCCCTGGGGTCGAGAGTCGCCCACTGCAGCTCGCTGGCGACGCGGGAGGGGTCGTGCCGGTCGGCGAACTGCACTCGGGTGTCGCGGGCCCCCTGCACGCCGCGGCCGCTCTCGGGCGGCCGAACCGGCACGCCGAGGTCCGAGCTGGCCGACCCCAGGCCCGCGCCGCTGCCCTGGCCCCGGACGACGACGACCAGGATCACGCCGGCGGCGATGAGGGCGAAGGCGAGGGCCAGGAGCAGGCCGGCGGTTCGGGTTGAGAGCGAGCGGGCGCCGCGGGCCATGAGCCTCATCCTACGGGGCCGGCGCCGCTCCAGTAGACCCCGATCGCGGTCCCGAGCAGGCCCTTGGCGACGAGCAGGTGCTCCACCGCCTCGCGCACCGCCCCGCGGCCGCCGGGCGCCGCGGTGACCAGGGCGGCGGCCTGTCTGACCGCCGCGGTGGCATCGGCCACCGCGATGGGATAGCCGACGAGCGACATGGGGGCCAGGTCGGGCCAGTCGTCGCCGACGAAGGCCATCTCGGCCGGCGGGACGCCCGTTCGGAGCGCGAGGTCGCGCAGGGGCGCCTCCTTGTCGCGGGCCCCCATGATGAGCTCGGTGATCCCCAGCTCGGCCATGCGGTGGCGGACGGCCCCGCCGACGCGCCCGGTGATGATCGCGGTGGAGAAGCCGAGGCGGCCCCAGACGCGGAGGCCGACGCCGTCGCGGGCGTGGAAGCGTTTGAGCTCGCGCCCGGTGTCGTCGAGCATGATGGAGCCGTCGGTCAGCACGCCGTCGACATCGAGCACGAGCAGGCGCACCGTGGCCGGATCGGCGAAGCGGCGCGGGGGCGCGGTCACTCGCTCACCAGGCGCATGGCGATCAGGTCCTGGACATCGAGGAGGCCGACCGGGCGGCCGGCGGAGTCCACGACCGGGATCTCGTCGCGGCGCTGCTCGCGCACCATGTTGACGGCGTCGCGGACGAGGGCCGACTCGGGGAGGGTGCTCGGGTCCCGGGTCATGAGCCGGTCGATGGGCTGATCGAGGTCGCCGTCGCGGCGGCGCTGGATGAGGCGGCGGAGGTCGGCGTCGGTGAAGATGCCGCTCAGCACGCCGGTGCCGCGATCCACCAGCAGCAGGGCCCCGGGACGGCGCGTGGTCGTGTCGGCGAGGCGGAGCGCCTCGGCGACGCTCACGTCGTCGGGGACCGGGGTCAGGTTCTTCCCGACGGTGAAGCGGAGCGCCTCGGTGACGGGGCGCAGAAGGCCCCCCAGGGACCCGCCGGGGTGCCGGCGCGCGAAGTCATCGTTGGTGAAGTTCCGGCGGTGCGAGGCGGTCAGGGCGAGCGCGTCGCCCAGGGCCAGCATGGCCGTGGTCGAGCAGGCGGGCGCGGGGGGCAGCCCGGCGGCGTCATCGACGGCGCCGATCGCCAGGGTGGCGGTGGCGAGCCGCTCCAGCGACGAGGGGCGCTCCCCGCGGCACCCGGCGGTCATGGCGATCACGGGGACCCCGTCCTGCCGGAGCGCGCCCGCCAGGGCGACCACCTCGTCGGTCTCGCCCGAGTACGAGAGGGCCAGGCAGACATCGCACCTGCGGAACCGACCCAGGTCGCCGTGGGCGGCCTCGGTGGGGTGGACCGGGTGCGAGGGCACTCCGAGGCTCGCGAGGGTGGCGGAGATCTTGGCCCCGATGAGCCCGGACTTGCCCAGGCCCGTGACCAGCACGGTCCCGCCCGCGTCGGCGCAGGCGACGACCAGGTCGACGGCGCGGAGGAACCCGTCATCCAGGCGGTGGGCGAGCCCGGCGACGGCCGCGCTCTCGGCGGCGATGACGCGCCGCGCGAGCTCGAGGTCGGGGCGCGCCGCGGGCGGCGGGGGGCCCCCGCCCGGGCCCGTCAGTGTCGGCGACCGTGGCATCGGGCTAAGAGTACACTCCGAGGCCGCGGACGCGCTCGGCGGCACGGACGCGGCGGGCGCGCGAGGATCGGCCGGTGGCGAGCGAATACACAGTCCGGCTGGATCGCTTCGAGGGCCCGCTGGACCTGCTGCTGTTCCTGATCCGCCGCGCCGAGGTCGAGATCACCGACATCCCCGTCGCCGTGATCGCCGACCAGTACATCGCGTTCCTGCAGGAGGGCCTCGGCGAGATCGACATCGATGCCGCCGGCGAGTTCCTGGTGATGGCGGCGACGCTGACCGAGCTCAAGTCGCGCGTGGTGTCGCCCACGGCGCCCAGCGGCGCGGGGGGCGGAGGCCCCGCGGAGGGTGAGGGGCGGCCGGCGCCGGGTGATCCGCGCACCGAGCTCGTGAAGCAGCTCCTGGAATACAAGGCCTTCCGCGACGCGGCGCGGGCGCTGGAGCGGCGGCGGGCGCAGTGGGAGGGGCGGTACCCGGCCCGCGGGGCGGCCGCGAGCGAACCGCCGAGCCCCGCGCCCGACGCCGGGGGGCCGCTGGACCTGGAGGACGTGAGCCTGTCGGACCTGGTGGAGGCGTTCGCGCGGGTGCTGCGCACGGTGGACCTGGGGCGCGTGGGGACGCATCGCGTGGTCGTGGACGACACGCCGATCGAGCTCCACGCCGCGGACCTGGTGGACCGTCTGCGGCGCGAGGCGGCGGCGGGGGGGGGGCTCGGGTTCGCCGCGGTCTTCGCGGGCCGGACGCGCTCGGAGGCTCTGGGGCTGTTCCTGGCGATGCTCGAGCTGGTGCGGCGGCGCGTGGTGACGGTGCGCCAGGAGACGGTGCACGGCGAGATCATGCTCGAGCTGGCCCCGGGCGAGCCGGACCTGGCGGCCGACGCCGCCGCACCCGGAGCCTCCGGCCAGGGCGCCCCCGCGCCATGATCATGCCGGCTCTGGGCGCGTGGGTCCACACGCTCGACCCGTACATCGTGCGCTTCGGCGGCGGGTACGGTGTGCGGTGGTACGGCACGGCGTACCTGACCGGCTTCCTCCTCGGGTACCTCCTGCTCCGCTGGCTCACGCGCCGGGGCGTCGTGCTCATTGCCCCGGGGCGCGTCGGCGACGCGATGATGTGGTTCATCGGCGGAGTCCTCGTCGGCGGGCGCCTCGGCTACGTGCTGGTCTACCAGCGCGAGCTGCTCTGGAGCTTCTCCGAGGGCTTCCCCTGGTGGGGCCTGCTGGCGATCAATCAGGGCGGCATGGCGAGCCACGGCGGGATCGTCGGGGTCATCCTGGCCTCGTGGCGCGTCAGCCGGGGGTGGCGCGAGCCCGGCGACGCCCGGCCCCCGGCGCCCGTCCCGTTCCTGCACATCACCGACGCGGTCGCCTTTCTCGCGCCCATCGGCCTGACGCTCGGGCGCGTGGCCAACTTCATCAACGGTGAGCTGCTCGGCCGGATCGTGGCGCCGCCCGGCCAGCCGGCGCCGTGGTGGAGCGTTCGCTTCCCCCACGAGCTGAGCGGATGGGTCTCGCGCACGGAGCGGCCCCGGGGCCACACCCCGGAGCTCACGCCGGCGCAGGAGCGGCTGCTCTGGTCGCTGGTGGACCGGGCGGGAGACGTCGACGCGCTCATCCGCCGCGCCGACGAGTTTGCCCCCGAGCTGGCCCGGATTCTCTCGGCGCGTCACCCGTCGCAGCTCTACCAGGCGTTCGCGGAGGGTCCCGTACTCGGGCTGATCCTGTGGGTCGCCTGGGCGCGCCCGCGCAAGGCCGGGCTCATCGGGTGCCTCTTCGTGCTCTTCTATGGGATCCTGCGGATCGTCACCGAGCAGTTCCGCCTCCCGGACCCGCAGTTCCTGGAGGGGACGTTGGGTGAGGACCCAGACGGGCGTTTCGCGGGCCTGACCATGGGGCAGTGGCTCAGCGTCGTCATGGTGGTGGTGGGCGTGATCGCGCTGCCGGCGGTTCTGGGGCGCCCCGGGCCGCGCCTCGGCGGGTGGTTGCGCCCGGCGGGGAGGCCACCATCAACCCCGTGAAGCGCGAGCCGGCCGACACCCCGAAGGACGGCGCGCGCCCTCGGCCCGCACACCGGCGGGCGCACGCTCCGCGCTGGGCCCTGCACCGCCGGCTGTACGAATGGGTGCTCTCCTGGGCGAATACGGCCTACGGCACGCCGGCGCTGCTCGTCCATTCATTCGCCGAATCGAGCTTCTTTCCCATCCCGCCCGACGTGCTGCAGATCGCCCTCACGCTGGGGACGCGCGGCCGGGCTTTCTTCTACGCGGCGGTCAGCACGGTCGGCTCGGTGGCGGGCGGGCTGGCGGGGTACGTCATCGGCTGGGGCCTCTGGCAGACCGTGGATGAGTACTTTTACCGCTTCGTCTTCTCGCCAGAGAAGTTCGAGCGCGTGAGCGACCTCTACAGGGACCATGGCTTCTGGGTGGTCTTCATCGCGGCCTTCACTCCGATCCCCTACAAGGTGTTCACGATCGCGGGCGGCGTCTGCGCCGTGCCCCTCCCGATGTTCGTGATCGCCTCGGTCGTCGGGCGGGGCGGACGATTCTTCCTGGTTGGGTTTCTGCTCTGGTGGTATGGGGAGCGGATGCGCCACTTCGTCGAGAAGTACTTCAACGTCCTGACGCTGGCCCTGGTGATCGTGGTGGGCGCCGCGGTCGCCACGTTCAAGGTCCTTTGAGGTGCGGAACATGGACGTTCTGGTGACGGGCGCGGCGGGGTACATCGGATCGCACGCGGTGCTCGCGCTGCTCCGCCAGGGCCGGCGGGTGCTGGCGCTGGACAACCTGTCCCGCGGGCACCGGGCCGCGGTCCGGGCCCTCGAGGGGGAGGCCGCGCGCCGCGGCGGCGAGCTGGTGTTCGCGGAGGGCGACGTGGGTGACGCCGAGCTGGTGCGCGGGCTGCTGGCGCGCCACCGCGTGCCCGCGGTGATGCACTTCGCGGCCCTGGCGTATGTGGGCGAGAGCGTCGAACAGCCCCTGCGCTACTACCGGAACAACACCGCCAGCGCCCTGACCCTGCTGGAGGCGTGCGCGGCGGCCGGCGTGAGCCGGTTCATCTTCTCCTCCACCTGCGCGACCTATGGCGAGCCGGGGCCGGGTTGGATTCCCATCCCGGAGACCTGCCCGCAGTCCCCGATCAATCCCTACGGCTGGAGCAAGCTCCACACGGAGCGCATGCTCTTCGACCTCGCGGCCCGGGCGCGGGCGGAGGGCCGCGACTTCGGCGTGGCCGCGCTGCGGTACTTCAATGTCGCGGGGTGTGACCGGGCCGGGCTGCTCGGCGAGCATCACCATCCCGAGACGCATCTGATCCCGGTCGTGCTCCAGGCGGCGCTGGGCGTGCGCCGGAACTTCGGCGGCGCCGAGAACGCCGTGACGGTCTTCGGCGACGATTATCCCACGCCCGACGGGACGTGCGTCCGCGACTATGTCCACGTCGAGGACCTGGTGGGGGCGCACCTGAGGGTGCTGGAGGTCCTGGGGGCCGGCGAGGTGCGGACCTACAACCTCGGGATCGGGACCGGCTACTCGGTGCGACAGATCATCGAGGCGTGCCGGCGCGTCACGGGGCGCGACTTCGAGGTTCGCCGGGGCCCGCGCCGCCCCGGCGATCCGCCCATGCTCTACGCGGACCCCTCCAAGATCGGCCGGGAGCTGGGCTGGTCGGCCTCGATCACGGACCTTGACCAGATCGTGGAATCGGCGTGGACGTGGCTCGCCGCGAACCCTACGGGATACACCGGGCTGCCTGGCTGAGACGCGTCGGGCGTGACGGAGCGGGAGTACCGTGGAGACCGGGCGGCTCAATCTCGCGGTCAGCCCGTACCACCTCACCACGGGCGAGGCCCCCGCGCTGGCGGCGCTCACGCTGGGCGACCTCGCGATCACGCTCATGCCCGTTCCCTTCGGGGGCACGGCCCGGGCCGACGTGCGGGAGGCGGTCCGCCGGTCGCCGGCCTATCTGCACCTGATGGATTCGTGGCGCTGGACGATGCCGCTGTGGCGGGCGGGCGTGATCGCATCGACCCTGGGCGGGGACGACGTGGCGGGGGAGCTGGCCGGCGCGCTGCGGCGGGTGGCGAACGAGCCCGGGCTCGCCGGGCTGCGCGGCTTCATGCGCCCGGAGCTCTTCCGCGCGCAGGACAGCTACCTGGCCGAGGTCGCGCGCGACGTCCTCCGCGGGGGGCCCGACCCGGCGGTGAGCGTCCCGGTGGTGGCGGCGCTGGACGCGTTCGCGGCCCGGCACGGGCTGACCGTCCTGCGGGCCGGTCCCGACCCCGCGGCTCCGGGGGGCTGGTCGCTGGCGCAGCGGGCCGAGGCGGCCCTGGCCAGGCGCACGCACGGGATCGCGATCCCGCTGCTCCTGCACCCCGATGGCGAACTGCTCATGCGCCTGCGCCGCGACCTGGCCGATCCCCTCCGGGACCTGCGCGCCGAGCTGGCCCGCGCGGGCGAGGAGGCGGCGCGGGGCGCCGGGGCGGATCAGGACGCCTTGGCGGCCGCGGCGAGCGCGTTCGCGACCGCCTTCGCGCGCTGGCGCGAGGACCCGGAGGTGCGGGAGGACGAGGCCGGCGTCCGCGCGCCCGCGGCCTGGGTGAGCCTGACCGCGGCGCTCCTGCCGGCCGACGCGGTGCTGCGCTCCAGCGCCACCGCGGCCCAGGCCATGGGGCCCGGCGTCGCGACCCCGGGCCCATCGGGCTCCGCGCCGGAATCCGGCGCGCCCGCCGGGCCGGGCGTACCCGTCCGGGTGCTCTTCGTGCGGCGAATGAGCATCCAGCCTCACGCGGTCGCCTGAGACCCGTCCGGTACGATTCCCGCGCATGCCCGAGCCCGGCGCCGCGCGCCCTCACAACCGCCTCGCCCACGCGAGCAGCCCGTACCTGCTCCAGCACGCCCACAACCCGGTCGATTGGTGGCCGTGGGGCCCGGAGGCGATCGCCGAGGCGCGCCGGCGCGACGTGCCGATCTTCCTGAGCGTCGGGTACTCGACCTGCTACTGGTGCCACGTCATGGAGCGCGAGAGCTTCGAGGACGCGGCGACCGCCCGCGAGATCAACCGGCGCTTCGTGCCCGTGAAGGTCGACCGCGAGGAGCGGCCCGATCTCGACGACGTCTACATGGCCGCGGTCCAGATCTTCTCGGGGCACGGCGGCTGGCCCATGACCGTTTTCGTGGAGCCGCATGACCTCCGTCCGTTCTACTGCGGCACGTATTACCCGCCGAGAGCGCGCTCGGGCCTGCCCGGGCTGACCGAGCTGGTGCAGGCCATCGGCATGGCCTGGCGTGAGCGCCGGGACGAGGTCTCCCGGGCCGCCGCGCAGCTCGCCGAGGCCGTGCGGGCCCACCTCGCCGCGGGCGGGAGCCCCAAGCCGATCGGGCCGGCGGAGGTGGCCCGCGCGGTCTCGGGCCTGTTGCGGACGCACGACGCGACCGGAGGGGGCTTCGGCGGGGCGCCCAAGTTCCCGCAGCCTCTGAACCTCGAGCTGCTCCTGGACTACCTGCCCCTGGCCGGCGACGAGGCGGGGGGCAAGGCCGCCGAGGCTGTGCTCCGGCGCACCCTGGATGCCATGGCCTTGGGCGGTCTCTTCGACCAGGTCGGGGGCGGGTTCCACCGCTACTGCGTGGACGCGGCGTGGGCCGTGCCCCACTTCGAGAAGATGCTCTATGACAATGCCCTGCTGACCGGGCTCTACGGGCGTGCGGCCGCGCACTTCGGTGACCGGTTCTACGAGCGGGTCTGCCGGCGGACCATCGCGTACGTGGAGCGCGAGCTCACCTCCGAGGAGGGGCTGTTCCTGACCGCCCAGGACGCCGAGGTCGGCCATCGCGAGGGGCAAAACTATCTCTGGACCCTCGACCAGGCGGCCGAGGCGCTCTCGGAGAGTGACGCGTCCTTCGCCGCCAGGGTCTACCCGGCGCTGGAGCGCCCGAACTTCCGCGATCCGCACCACCCGAGCGACCCCGAGAGCGGCGTGCTCGCGCTGGCGGCCCGCCCCGAGGTGCTCGCCGCGGAGCTGGGCATGAACGAACCGGAGCTGCTTGCGCGGCTCGACCGCGTGAACACGGCCCTGCTCGACGCGCGCGGGAGGCGGCCCCGGCCCGCGACCGACGACAAGGCGATCGCCTCCTGGAACGGGCTCATGATCGCGGGTTTGGCGCGGGCCTCGGCGGCCCTGGGAGACCCGGAGTTCCGCCGGGCGGCGGAACGCGCGGCGCGGGCCGTCTGGGAGACCATGCGCGACGCCGAGGGCGGGCTGTGGCGCGTGCGCCGCGCGGGTCGCTCCGGCACTCCGGCCTTCCTCGAGGATTACGGCCTGCTCGCGCACGGGCTGGCCGAGCTGGCCCGGGCGGGCGGGGATGGCGCGTGGGCGGAGCGGGCGATCGCGCTGGCGGACCGCGCCGACGCCCTCTTTGCCTCCGAGGACGGCGGCTGGTTCGACGTCCGCGCCGAGCAGTCCGAGCTCTTCGTCCGGCCGCGCACCACGCACGACGGCGCGCTCCCGAGCGGGAGCACGGGAGTGCTCGGGGCCCTGATGGCGCTGCACGCGCACACCGGGCAGGAGCGCTTCCTGGAGCGCGCCGTCCGCGGGCTGGCCGCGCTCAGCGAGGCGGTGCACCAGGCGCCCCTGGCGCCGGTGGGCGCGACCCGGGTGCTGCTGGAGATCCTGGTCGGGGGCGGCGCGGGCCGCGCCTTGCTCGCCGAAGCGGTGGGCGCGCCGGAGGGGAGCGCGGCGAGCGCGCCGGGGGACGGCCCGGACGCCGCGGCCGAGCCCGAGGGCCTTCCGGTCGCGGTCTTCGCCTCGCGCGACCGCGTGACCGTGCGCGCCGAGCCGGACGCCGACGCGGGCGTGATGCTCGAGCTGCGCATCGCCGACGGGTTCCACATCACGGCGGCCAGCCCGGGAGACTCGCCGGCGGCCCGGACGCTCCAGCCGCTGCGCGTGGGCGTGACCGGGGGGCGCGGGGTCCGCGCCTATTCGAGCTACCCCGAGCCCGAAGTGATGGGCGAGGGAGACCTGGCGGTGCGGGTCTATCGCGGGCGTGTGGAGTTTCCGGTGCTGCTGGTGCGCGACGGGACGTGGAGCGGCCGGCCCATGCTCGCGGTGAGTTATCAGGCGTGCACGGACCGGGAGTGCCACGAGCCGCGGACGGTCGAGCTGGATGTGGCGATCGACCAGGGGTGAGGCGGTGGGCGCGCTCGGACCGGGGCGGCTTACCCCTTGACGGGGTTCTCGCCCGCCGGGGTGGGGGCGGGCACCGGGGCCGCCGAACCCGGCGCGTTCTTTTCCGGCACACGGATCGTGGCCCCGCAGTTGCGGCACTTGACCATGCGCCCGCGCGAGGCCACGGGCACCGAGAGCACCTTCCGACACGTCAGGTTCGGGCACATGATGCGGATCGCCTGGTCAAGCATGAAAGGAGCCCTCCGTGCCCGGGAACATCGGCTCACGCGTGCCGGGGCTTGACCCCCCGGGCGGTGCCCCCCGCCGCTATGGTTCACCTGGGACGGGAGGCGGCGGGGAGACCGAGGGCCGCAGCATGGCCAGCACCGCGCGCCGGGACGTCCCGGCCACCGGCACCCCCGGGCGCTCCGCGGCACCGACCCCGCAGGCGGGCCGAGCGGCCGGTGCGGGCCCGGGCCCGGGGTCGTGCGCCGCGGTGGTGGGCATGCAGTGGGGGGATGAGGGCAAGGGCAAGATCGTCGACCTGCTGGCGCCGGGGTTTGCCGCCGTGGTGCGCTACAACGGCGGGGCCAACGCGGGGCATTCGGTCGTCGTCAAGGGGGAGCGCTACGCGCTGCACCTGATCCCCTCGGGCATCCTGTTCCCCGGGGCTTTGGCGGTGATCGGCAACGGCGTCGTGGTCGACCCCGAGGCGCTCCTGGCCGAGGCCGACGGGCTCGCCCAGCGGGGCGTGGACGTTTCCGGCCTGGTCGTCTCGGACCGGGCCCACGTGGTGATGCCCTACCACAAGGCGGAGGACGAGCTTCGCGAAGCGCGGCTGGGCGCCGGCGGCGCGGACGGGGCGGCGGGGCGCCCGCTGGGGACGACCAAGCGCGGGATCGGTCCGTGCTACGCCGACAAGGCCCAGCGGGCCGCCGCGATCCGCATGGGCGACCTGCTCGAGCCCGACCTGCTGCGCCGCAAGCTGGGGACCGCGTGCGCCCTGAAGAACGCGCTCCTCGGCGGGCTGGGCGGGACGACCGCCTTCGACCCGGACCAGCTCACGGATTGGGCGCTGGCGCAGGGCCGGCGGCTGGCGCCGTGCATCCGCGACACCACCTACCTGCTCCACGAGCTGCGGGAACGGGGCGAATCGATCCTGTTCGAGGGCGCCAATGCGACGCTCCTGGACGTCGACCACGGGACCTACCCGTACGTCACCAGCTCCAGTTGCACGGCCCTGGGCATCCCGGCGGGGACGGGGGTCCCGGGGCAGGCCCTGGGCACGGTCATCGGCGTGGTCAAGGCGTACTCCACGCGCGTCGGCAACGGGCCGATGCCCACCGAGCTGCACGACGCCACCGCCACGCACATCCGCGAGCGCGGCCGCGAGTACGGCACCACCACGGGGCGGCCGCGGCGCGTCGGCTGGCTGGACCTGGTGGCGGTGCGCTACTCGGCGCTCATCAGCGGGACGACGTCCCTGGCGGTGACACTGCTGGACGTGCTCGCGGGCTTGCCCGAGCTCAAGGTCGCGACCGCGTACCGGCTGGCGGGGGGGCAGACAACCGACCGGTTCATTCCCGACGGCGAGCGGCTGGCCCGGGTCGAGCCGGTGTACACCACGCTCGCCGGCTTTCCCGACCAGATCACCGCGGCGCGCGCGCGCGCGGACCTGCCGCGCTCGGCCCGCGACTACCTCGACCTGATCGAGGACTTCGTGGGCGTGAAGATCGGCCTGGTGGGCGTGGGGCCGGACCGGGCGCAGACGATCAGGTGCGACTAGCCGCCCGAGCCGCGCCCGCCCGGGCCGGGGGTCCGTGGTCGCCGTACGCTTGAGCCCGCATGAGCACGGCGACCCGAGCGGACGGCGGCTGTTCCGGCCCGGCGCACCCGGCCGCGCCCATCGTTCCTGATGCCGAGGCGCTCCGCGTCGTCGGTGCGATGCGTGCGCGCTCGGCGCACGCCGACCCCCTGGCGATCCTCCCCGACGTGCACCCGGCGCGGATCCCGCGGCACATCGCCATCATCATGGACGGCAACGGGCGCTGGGCGCAGCAGCGCGGATTCCCCCGCTTCTTCGGGCACCGCAACGGCGCGGCCTCCGTCCGGGCCGTGATCGAGGAATGCGGGCGGCTGGGCGTGGAGTGCCTCACGCTCTACTCCTTCTCGCTGGAGAACTGGAAGCGGCCCGACGACGAGGTCACGGCCCTCATGCAGATGTACGAGATGTACCTCGAGGGGGAGCGCGAGCGGATCGTGCGCGAGAACATCCGCTTCGTGCAGATCGGGCGCCGCCAGGGGCTGCCCGCGGGCGTCATCGCCGCCGTCGACCGCCTCACGGCCGACACCGCCGCGAACACGGGCCCGACGCTCTGCCTGGCGGTGAACTACGGCTCCCGGGGGGAGATCACCGACGCCGCGCGGGCCCTGGCCGCCAAGGCGGCGCGGGGTGAGCTCGATCCCGGGGCCATCGACGAGCGGGTCTTCGAGAACCACCTCTACACCGCGGGGCTCCCCGACCCGGACCTGCTCATCCGCACCGCGGGAGAGCGGCGCCTGAGCAACTACCTGCTGTGGCAGCTCTCCTACGCGGAGATCTACGTCACCGACGTGCTCTGGCCCGACTTCGGGGCCCCCGACCTGCACGCGGCGATCCGCGACTTCGCGGGGCGCACGCGCCGCTTCGGGGCCGTGGACCCGGGACATCAGCCGGACCGCTGAGCGGCACCGGCGCGCCCGCCCGCTACAGTCCCCGCCGTGCTCCGGCAACGACTCATCCTCGGCCCGGTGATGATCCTGGTGCTGGTGGGCACTCTCTGGCTGGACGAGTGGCTCGACGGCCGGCGCGCCCCCGACTGGTGGCCGGCGCTGCTGAGCCGGCCGGAGATCACCCCGCCGACGTTCCCCCCCGGGCTCCCGATGTTCCTGCTGGGCCTGGCGGTGGCGCCGATCGCCTGCTGGGAGCTCAAGCTGCTCCTGCGGGCGGCCGGGATCGGGGCGGCGCGGGGCGTGCTCACCTTCGCCACCATGCTGGGCATGACGGCCTGTTACGCGATGCCCCCGCGCAGCGCCGACGCCCCGACCGGGGCGGCGATCATCGGGACCGCGGCGGCGCTCGCCCTGGCGGTCTCCCTGATCGTGCATTCCAAGACGCGCACCACCCGGGGGGCGACCGCCGCGGCCGGCGCGGCCATGATCGCGCTGGTCTACTTCGGGCTGCTCTACGGCATGCTCCTGCTCCTGCGCCGCGACCACTCGGCGTGGGTCGTCCTGGGCGTCCTGGTGATCACCAAGTCCAGCGACATCGGGGCCTACTTCACCGGCCGGGCCATCGGGCGGCACAAGCTCATCCCCTGGCTCAGCCCCGGCAAGACGTGGGAGGGTCTGGTGGGCGGCGTGGCCCTGTCGGCCGGGCTGGCGGTGCTGGCGGTCGCGCTGGAGCATCGCACCGGCGTCGATGAGGGCCGTCTTCAGCTCACCCTCGCGCAGGCGGCCCTGGTCGGCGGCTGGGGCAGTTGGCTCCTGTCCAGCTGGACTCCCGAGGTCAGCTTCCCCTGGTGGTCGGGCTCCATCGCCGGCGTCCTCTTCGGCCTCACCGGCCAGCTCGGCGACCTCATCGCCAGCCTCTT
>DASPKO010000293.1:0-3431 GCA_035628055.1 Phycisphaerales bacterium | reverse complement strand
CGCCGACCTGGTCTTCGCGATCGATTCGATCCCGGCGATCATGGGGATCACGCTCGACCCCTTCATCGTCCTCACCAGCAATGTCTTTGCGATCCTCGGGCTGCGCTCCCTGTACTTCGCGCTCGCCGGCATGATGGACCGCTTCGAGCACCTCAAGACCGCCCTGGTCTTCGTGCTGGCGTTCATCGGCATGAAGATGATCGTGGAGTATTTCCACCTGGTGGACATCCATCACGGCGTCTCCGTCGCGGTGATCGGCGCGCTGCTGTCCATCGGCGTGCTCGCCTCGGTCCTCCGCCCCTCGGGCCGCCCCGACGCGAGCGCCGCCGCTGGGTCCGGCCCGCCCGGGTCGGGGCTTCCCGCGGCCGGGGGCGATCCGCCCCGCGACGCCGATGAGGGGGCGTCGGCGACGTAAATCCACCCCGGCCGACGACCGCCTTGACACGAACCCGGCGCAGCGCCGATGCGAGCCACCACTCTCGGGCACGACCCCGAGGCCCGGCGCTCCCCGTGCCCGCGTATGGACCAGCACGTGATCAAGAAGTTTCACAGGTTGTTCAAACCGATCCCGCGACTCATCCGCCCCTACGTGGTCGCGGTCATCGGCGTCGTGCTCATCCGGGCCGCCGTCGCGGTGGGCTGGCTCCCCTTCGTCCCCGGGTTCGTGCTGGCCATCGTGGGCATGGCGGTGCTGGCGACGGAGTTCCCCTGGGCACGTCGCCTGTTCATCGTCGGCCGCAAGCGCCTCCGCCGGGTGTGGCGGTCGGTGAGCCTGCGCGGGCGTGCGGCGTGGCGGTGGGTGCGTTGGCGGGCCCGGGCGTGGCGCCGCCCGCGGCGCGCCGCGGACATCTCGCGGGATCGGCGCGGGCGGGTCACACCACTTCCCGCGGCGATCCGTCCGCCCGGCCCGCAACCGACGCCCTAGCCCGATCGGCGGCCTCAACCCTCGGCCCCCGCGAGGGTTGCAACAAGCTTCTCCGGTGGTATGCTGCCCCGTCGTCGTTATCGGGCGCTCCGCGGAGCCGTCTCTCCCGACGCCCCGGTCAGCTCGCGCTCGCGAGCGTGTCTCCGGAAGGCCACCATGAAGATGTCCACCCTCGCGTTCGCCGCGGCCGCGCTCGGTCTCGGGGCCATGTCCCCCGCGGGTGCCGCTCTCGACAATCGCCAGCCTGGCGTGCCGAGCCTCGGGCTCGCGCCGGCCCCGGCCGCCATCGCGGCGCGCCCGGACGTGCTGCTGGTGAAGTTCAAGCCCACCGCCACGGAGGGGCACAAGGCCGTGGTGCGCGGGCTCGCCGGGGGCGCCGTCAAGGCCTACTGGCTTGTGCCGGGGCTGGAGCGGCTGGGGACCCGCCAGGACCTGGACTTTCTCGCCGGCGTTGTCCGCGCGGTGCCGGGCGTCGAGTACGCCGAGCCGGACTACATCGTGCAGCGCTGCGTGAACCCCAACGACACCTACTTCGGCCTGCAGTGGGGGATGCACAGCACGGGCCAGACGGTCAACGGCGACCCCGGCATCGCGGACGCGGACATCGACGCCCCGGAGGCCTGGAACGTCTTCACCGGCTCGTCGGGCTTCGTGGTCGCGGTGATCGACGACGGGACCAACTACGGGCACGCCGACCTGGCCGCGAACATGTGGACCAATCCCGGCGAGGTCGCCGGCAACGGCCTCGATGACGACGCCAACGGCTACGTTGACGACGTTCGCGGGTGGGACTTCTACACCAACGACAACGACCCCTACGGGGGCGGGCACGGCACCCACACCGCCGGCACCGTCGGCGCCGTCGGAAACAACGCCCTGGGAGTCGCGGGCGTGAGCTGGCAGTGCAAGGTCATGCCCCTGCGCTTCCTGGGTCCGATGGGGGGCGCCACCTCCGACGCGATCGAGGCCCTGCAGTACGCCGTCGGCAAGGGCGTCAAGGTCTCCAACAACAGTTGGGGCGGGGGCGGGTACTCCCAGGCCCTCTACGACGCGATCAACGCGGCCCGCGCCGCCGGGCACCTCTTCGTCGCGGCCGCGGGCAACGGCGGGAGCGACCAGGTCGGCGACAACAACGACGCGGTCGCCTTCTACCCCGCTTCGTACACGCTCGACAACGTCATCTCCGTCGCGGCCACGAACAACAACGACGGGCGCGCGGGCTTCTCCAACTACGGCGCCACCAGCGTCGACCTGGGAGCGCCCGGCGTCAACATCGTGAGCACCTACGGGACCGGGTACGCCTACTCGGATGGCACGTCGATGGCCTGCCCGCACGTCGCCGGGGCGGCCGCCCTGGTCTGGGCCAACAACCCGAGTTTCTCCTACGCCCAGGTGCGGGCGCGACTTCTCTCCACCGTGCGGCCCGTCGCCTCGCTGGGCGGCATCACGGTCACGGGGGGCGTGCTCAACCTCGCCGGCGCGGTGGGGACCAGCACCAACACCGCCCCGTCGGTCACCATCACCGCGCCCGTGGGCGGCGCCGCCTTCACGCTCGGGAGCACCATTGATTTCGCGGGCTCGGCGGGCGACACCCAGGACGGCTCCCTGACCGCCGCGCTGGCCTGGTCCTCGAGCCTCCAGGGGCCGCTCGGCGCCGGGGGCTCCTTCGCGCGCGGCGACCTGGTCGCGGGCACCCACGTGATCACCGCCGGCGTCACCGACTCCGGCGGTCTCTCCGGCTCGGCCAGCGTGACCATCACCGTCACCGACCCGGCCGCGCCCACGCCCCCCGCCGCGCCTTCCAACATCGCCGCGTCCCGCCAGTCGCGCGGCGTGGCCCTGGTGACCTGGGCGGACAACTCCAGCAACGAGACCTCGTTCCAGATCGAGCGCCGGCGCCAGCACAACAACGGGAGCTGGATCAGCCCGACCCTCATCGGCCCGCTCGCGGCCGACTCCACCTCCTACCTCGACAGCCCGGGGCGCAACACCTTCCGCTACCGCGTCCGGGCCGTGAACGCCGCGGGCCCCTCGGCGTGGACGGCCTGGGCGGTGGTGAATCTCCGCTAGGCGCTCGAGGCCCCAATCCCGGCGCGAGCCGGACCGATCGGCGCGTTCCGGGGGTCGGCGCACCCACGCCGCCCCGGCCGGCCCGCGCGCCCCCGCCGGGCTCTAGGATGCCCCGATGCAATCGCTCGAGACGGCGCTGGACCTCGCCCTGGTCTTCCTCGGCTTCAGCCTGATCATCGTCGTCCACGAGCTCGGTCACTTCCTTGTCGCCCGCTGGGCCGGCATCCGCGTGCTGGCCTTCGCCGTCGGGTTCGGCCCGGCGCTGCTCTCCTACCGCAAGGGCCTGGGATGGCGGGCCGGCAGCAGCGAGCGCGAGTACCAGGCGCGCCGGAGCATCGCCGCCGAGGCCCAGGCCGAGCCGGGGCGGGCTGCGCCGCACCCCGCGCCCCTGCCCAGCCCCACCGAGTACCGCCTCAACGTGCTCCCGTTCGGCGGG
>DASPKO010000292.1:0-7368 GCA_035628055.1 Phycisphaerales bacterium | reverse complement strand
GTCCGGCTCTCGGCGGGCGAGGAACCCCACGCACGGAGTGTAAAGCGAGGCGGTGTTAGCCGACGAGCTCCCGGAGCGAGCGCGCCACCGCCTCCAGCCGCGCCAGCGCGGCGGCGAGGTCCCAGCGCTGCGCCGCCCGGTCCCCCGTGGTGTTGGAGATGACGCGCAGCTCCCCTCGCAGGGGACCGGCGCCCCCGACCCGCACCGCCGCCTGCAGCGCCGCCGCCCCCTCCATCGCCTCGGCGAGCGCCCCGGTGCGCGCCCGCACGGCCCGCGCCCGGGCCCCGGTGCCGGCGCACGTGGAGACCGTCGCGATCGGTCCGACGGCGTCGGCCAGCGGCGTGAGCGCGTCGAGCAGCGCCGGGTGCGCAGGGATCGCCGGGCCCGCGATCGGAGGCGGTCCCAGCGCAAAGCCCAGGGCCGCGCACTGCGTGAAGCCGCCGGGCGATTCCAGCCCCTCGTCGGCGTAGACGGACTCGCTGGCGGCGATGACGTTCCCGGGCGTCAGCCCGGTCCCGGGGAGAGCCCCCGCGACGCCCAGGCTCAGCACGCCCGCGTGGACGCCCGGGTCAAAGACCCGGGCCACGGCGCCGGCCGCGTTGGCCTTGCCGATGCCGGTAACGACCAGGCTGAGCCGGAGTGACAGGGAATGCTCGAACCAGGGATGGTCCGCCATGGCCGGGTTGGCGCCGGTGGCGCTCAGGACGGCTCGGGCCTCGGCCGGGGCCGCCACCGCCAGAAGAAGCGGTCCGCCAGATGGCCACGACACGGCGGGGGCGGCGCGCACCGGCGTTAGAATACCGGGCGAGCCTCCCGCGGGACCCGGACTGGCGGCGACGATTGGCGAACCAGGCGGCACCGGGCCGGTTATATAGGCGGGGCCTCGCGGGGCGAGGGGTGGCCGCGCGCTCGGCGCGGGCCGGTGTCGCTGGGGGTCGCGGAGCAGAAGGAGCGAGGGAATGGGCAGCCAGATGGTCAGGCCGCGGGTGGAGGGTGCCGGGGCGGGTTGGGGCTCGGCGACGCGGCGGGGGCGGGTGCGCACGGGGATGCTGGTGCTGGCCGGGGCGGGGGTGCTGGTGGTGGGGGGCGTGGTGGCGGTGGGGGCGGCGCGGACCGGAGAGAGCTCGGCCGAGAGCGGGTCGCGCGGCACGCTCGACCTGCACACCGCGACGCGGAGCACCTTCGAGATCACCACGACGGCCAGCGGGGAGCTGGAGGCGAAGAACCAGATCGAGCTTCGCAACAAGCTCCGCCAGGGTCAGGCGACCATCACCGAGATCATCGAAGAGGGGAGGATGGTCAAGAAGGGGGACCTGCTGGTCCGCCTCAACGACGAGGAGATCAAGAAGCAGCTCGCCCAGGAGAGCCTGCAGGTGCAGGCGGCCCGGGCCCAGGCGATCGCGGCCGACGAGGCCTACCAGATCCAGCTCAACACCAACGAGTCGGAGAAGCGCAAGGCCAACCTGAAGGTCGACCTGGCGGAGCTGGACCTGGCCAAGTGGCTCGAGGGGGAGGTCAAGACCAAGCGGCTGGACAACAAGCTGGCCCTGGACAAGGCGCAGGACACCCTGACGATCCGGCGCGAGGAGGTGCTGCGGAGCCGGGCGCTCAAGGAGAAGGGTTTCATCAGCGCCAAGAAGCTGCAGGAGGACGAGCTGGCGCTCAAGGAGGCCGAGGCGGCCCTGGAGAAGGCCAACCTGGCCGCGTCGACGTACGAGCAGTTCGAGTATCCCAAGGACGAGAAGCAGAAGCGCTCGGACCTGGAGGAGGCCAAGGCCGAGCTCGAGCGCGTGGAGCGCAAGAACTCCAGCGAGGAGGCGAGCAAGAAGGCCGAGCTCGAGAAGAGCCGCGAGACCCTCAAGATCCGCGAGAACGAGCTCGCGAAGCTGGAGGAGCAGCTCAAGGAGGCGACGCTGACGGCCCCGAGCGACGGGCTGGTTGTCTACGGGTCGACGGCCGAGCAGGCCCGCATGGGCTGGTTCCGGGGCGAGGGCCCGCTGGCGATCGGGAGCCAGGTGTACAACAACCAGCTCCTGGTGGTCCTGCCGGACACGAGCGCGATGATCGCGACGGTGCGCGTTCACGAGAGCCTGGCCTCGCGGATCGCGCCGGGGCAGCCGGTGAACGTGAAGGTGGAGGCGGCGGGGGGCCGGGTCTTCGCGGGCACGGTGGTGAGCAAGGGCGTGCTGGCCGAGTCGGGCGGGTTCCGTGACCCGAACCTGCGCGAGTACACGGTCAAGATCGACCTGAAGGACATCGACGAGGCGGGGCTCAAGCCCTCGATGCGCTGCGAGGCGGAGATCAAGCTGGCCCAGGTGAACGACGCGCTGACGGTGCCCCTGCAGGCGGTGTTCAGCGATGGGCCGGTGCGCTACGTGTACGTGCCCTCGGGCCCGCGCTTCGTCAAGCGCCCGGTGAAGGTGGGACGGCGCTCGGAGCGGTTCATCGAAGTGGCGGCGGGGCTGAAGGAAGGGGAGGTGGTGCTGCTCCGCCAGCCGCAGGCCGGCGAGGTCGCCGACCGCGCCTGGAACCCGGCGGAGCTGGCGGCGGTCGGGCTGAAGCTGGGGGAGCGCGGCGAGGTCGAGTCCGTGGAGCCGGCGGGCGGCCGGGGTCGGCGTCCGGGCGGCCCGGGCGCTGGCCCGGTCGCGGTAGCCGCGCCGGGCCCGGGAGGGCCCGCGGGCGCCGCCGTGGCCCTCGAAGCCCCGGCAGAGACGACCACCGGTTCCGAGCCGGCCGCCGAGAGTCCCGCCGGCGAGGAGGGCGGGGACAAGCCCGCTCCGGCCGACGGCGGTGAACAGACCCCGGCCGCGCCGGCTCCTGCTCCGGCCACTCCGGTGGCGCAGAAGCCGGTCGAGACGGCGCCGACCAAGTAACCGCTCGGGTCGGCGAGACCGCGGCCGCCCCGGTGGCTACGCGGAAACCCGCATCGGCGTGACGCTCCGCGGCGTCCGGGGCTCGGGCTGGGGGATGGCGCCCGGGTAGAAGTTGGCATCCAGTGTCGCCTGCCCATCGCACTCGGCGATCGCCAGGCGCGGCTGTCGCGAGAGGTCCAGCTCGGCGCCCAGCACGGCCTGGTCGGCGAGGGCCGCCAGCGGGGCCGTGAGCGGACGCACCGTGGGGCGGCAGGGGTCGGTGCGATCGAAGCCGGTGACTACGGCCCGCGTGCCGTCGCTCAGCCGGACCTCGCTCCCGGGCGGGTAGGCGGGGACGACGGCCAGCAGGGCGTGGAAGACAACCGGGTCGATGACGCCGGCGCGCGCCTGATCGAGCAGGCAGCGGAGGACGCGCACCGCCGGCGCGGTGGGGCGGACCTCGGCGGCGGGCCCGCCCGGCGCCGGCCCGGGCGGGTGGCGCAGGCGGTCGAAGGCGTCGGCGACGGCGACGATGCGCGCGAAGATGTGGATGCGGAGCCCGGCGAGCGGGGCGGGCTCGCGCCCGAGCCGCGCCAGCGCCGGGTAGCCCTTGCCGTCATAGCGCTGGTGGTGGTGCAGCACGACGCCGGCGGCGGTGGGCGGCACCTTGCCCCGGACCAGCTCGAAGCCGAGGCGCACGTGCTCGCGGATCGCGGGGTCGTCGTCCTTGCCCGTGCGCAGGTACTTCTCGAGCACGCCCTCGGGCAGGTGGAGCATCCCGAGGTCGTGCAGGAGGGCGCCCAGTCCCAGGCTCTCGATCTTGCGGGCGCGGTGCGTGGGCAGGCCGGACCGCTGCTGCACCAGGTACCCCTCCAGCCGCAGACCCAGGAGCAGCGCGAGGAAGCAGACGTTCGCGCAGTGCGCCAGCAGGGGCGACTGCCGGCCGGAGATCTCGTGGATGAACAGGGCGGCGTCGGGCGATTCGACGATGGAGCGGAGCAGCCCACCGACGGCGTCGGCGTACGCGCGGAAGTCCATCGGGGCCGCGGTGCGCTTCGAGACCGCGTCGAAACCCTCCGAGAGCGCCGCGGTGAGCTGCGCGTGCTCCTGGACGATCCGCGGGCTGTTGTACCGGGCGAGGAACTCGAGGGCGGGGTATCGGACCCAGAGCACCGCGACCTTCAGCTCGCGCAGCTTCTCCACCGCCGGGGCGTCGAGGGTGGCCCCGGGCTTGAGCAGAACATGTCCGGGCCTCTCCGGGTGGAGGACGGGCATGGCCAGGACCATGCCAGGGACCGCGGACGCGATGCCAACGCGGAGCACATACTCCAGATCGGGCGGTGCGGGGCGGGGCTGAGAACACCGCGCTCGGAACCCACGCCGCCGCATCGACTCGGGGTGATCGGGCGGGGGTGTGAAGCTGCCCGGTCTGTGCGGGGGCCCGCGAAGGCCTGACCCCGGGTGTCCGCGCGCTACCCGCGGCCCGATAAGCGGTCGCCCCGATCGCGGGGAGGTCGGGAGTTCGCGGTGACTGCGGGCGCTTTGGTCTGCGCTCCGGCCTGGACGGGGCGTCGCCCCCGTACGCTGCGGGGCCCGGGAGGCAGGGAGGGGGCGGAGGAGTTTGCCATGCTGCAGAACGCGGTGCGAAACGCGGCGGCCGTGTGTGCGCTCGCCCTGACCTCGGTCGCGGCGGCGCAGGACCAGACGTGGGTGGTGCCGCAAGCGGCGGTGACCACGGCCGGGAGCGGCGGGTACAGCACGCTCCTGCGCTCCCAGCCCCGGTCCTACCAGGTGGTCATCGGCCCCGAGGAGCTCGGCGGCATTCCCGCGGGGAGCCAGATCACCGGGATCACGTGGCGGCGGCCGAGCTGGCAGGTCTTCGCCACCTGGCCGGGGCAGGGCTTCGCGGCGGTCTTCCCGAACTACGACATCACGCTGAGCACCTCGGTGAATCCGCCCGGCGCGCTGAGCACGACCGCGACGCAGAACATCGGGCCCGACGCGGTGCTGGTGCGCTCCGGGCCGCTGACAATCGCGGACGCGTTCTTCCCGGGCGGGGCGCTCACGCCCCAGATCAACCCCTTCGGCACGGTGATCCCCTTCGCCGCGCCCTACACGTACGCGGGCGGAACGCTGCTCATTACCGTCCGGCACCAGGGGCACAACATCGGAGCCAACGGGAGCCTCGACACGGTCGGGAGCGTCTACACGCAGGCCCTGGGCGTGGACAGCTACACGCAGGAGACGAACTGGTACCCGCAGGGGCTGATCGTCACGCGGCTGTCGTTCACCACGCCGAGCGAACCCCCCTGCCCCGGCGACTTCAACAGCGACGGACAGGTGACCACCGGCGACATCACCGCGTTCCTGTCGGCTTGGTTTGCCGACCTGGCGAACGGGACCACGGAGGCCGACGCGGACGGCTCCGGCGCGACCACGACGGGCGACATCAGCTTCTTCCTGGGCCAGTGGTTCCAGGGGGTTGGGGCGCCGGGCTGCTAGCGGCCCGGGCGGTTCAGGCCGCGGCGCGTCCTTCGACCAGGCCGATGGCCGAGAGGACCTCGCGGCGGATCGGGAAGACCTTGTCGAGGCGCGTGAGCTTGAAGAGCGCCTCGACGCGGTGCGCGGCGCTGACGACGGCGATATTCCCCCCCAGGGCCTTGACGGCCTGGAGGAGCTCGACGAGCACGCCGAGGCAGGTCGAGTCGAGCACCTCGACGTTCTGGAGGTCGACGACCAGGTTGCGGACGGAGGTGTTGCCGGGGTCGCTCAGGACCGCGCGGAGCTGGAAAGAGAGGTCGGCGACGCGCTGCCCGCTCAGGTCGCGTTCGACGACGGTGGCCACCATGGTCGGGCCCAGCACGTCGACGGTGCACAGGGCCGGATCGCAGGCCCAGTGCTGCCCGGTGGTGGGGCCAGGCCCGGACTCGTGCGGGATGGCCAGGGCGCCGACCGGCCGGACGTGCGGGAGGAAGAACTCGCGGATCCGTCGGAGAATCATGGCAGATACCGCTGTGGCCGCGGATCGCGCCGGGTTCCGGCGCTTTAGCGGAAGCCGGGGCCGGGGCCGCCGAGGGGCCCGGTCGGGCGCATGGGCTTGGCCAGGACGCGCCCGCCGGGCGCGGCCGGAGCGGGCTGGGGGGCGAAGCCCGGGCGCGGGGGCGCGACCGGTGCGGTCAGAGGGGCAGGTCCCTGGAGCCGGCGGGCGCGGGCCGCCTCGATGCTGCGGTCGAGCTTGCCCAGGATCTGCTTGACCTGGTCGAAGGTGTGCTTGGATGTTCCCATGGATGAGCCCGCCTCCTTGCGCGCCTGTGGGTATCGGCGCGTGGGCCGGGCACGGTGACCCTCCGCGGTCGAGGCGGGCGCAAACAGGGCGCACCGCTGCTGTCTGTGCGGGTTGGGGGTGCGCCCGGCGCGGGGGCGGCGAAGGCTCGCCCCGTGGTTATCATCCCGTGCCCCGTGAGGCCGCGGGCGGCCCGAGGTCTTCACGGCGGCTGCCGCGGGGCGGTAACTCAACTGGCAGAGTGCCACCTTTGCAAGGTGGAAGTTGGGAGTTCGAATCTCCTCCGCTCCACTTCTTTCCCGGCCCGGGCCCGCGCCCGCCACGGTGCCGGCGGCGCGGACGGGGGCGGGCGCGGCGCCGCGCCCGATGTCCAACGCCGCGGGCCTGATCACCGTGCTGCTGACCCTGGCGGGGTGGTCGAGCGTGCCGCTGTTCCTGCGGCACCTGGCCCAGTACGTCGACTTCTGGACGAGCAACGGGTGGCGCTACGGGTTCGCCGCGCTGCTGTGGGCGCCGGTCGTCGTCCTGGGGGTGTGCCGGCGCACGATCCCCCGGAGCGTCTGGGCGGCGGCGGTGCTGCCGGCGGTCTTCAACACGCTGGGGCAGGCGGCCTTCGCCTGGGCCCACTACAAGATCGACCCGGGCCTGCTCACCTTCGGGCTGCGCACGCAGATCGCCTTCGTCGCGGTGGGGGCCTTTGCGCTCTTCCCGTCGGAGCGCCGCGTGATCCGGTCGCCCGCGTTCCTCGGGGGCGTGCTGCTCGTCTTCCTGGGAGCGAGCGGGACGATCCTGCTGGGAAGGACGCCGCCCCGCGGCGCCACGGGCTTCGGCGTGGCGCTGGCGGTGGCCTCGGGGGCGCTCTTCGCGGCCTACGCGCTGTCGGTCCGGCGCTTCATGCACGGGGTGCACCCCGTGCGCGCCTTCGCGGTCATCAGCCTCTACACCGCCCTGGGCATGGTGGCCCCGATGCTCGTGATGGGCGAGCGCGGCGGGGCCGTGGTGCTCGGGCTCGGGGCGCGTGAGATCGCCCTCCTGCTGGTCTCGGCCGTCATCGGCATCTCCCTCGGGCACGTCTTTTATTACATCAGCATCGCCCGCCTGGGCGTGGCGGTCACCTCGGGAGTCATCCAGCTCCAGCCCTTCCTGGTGGCTTCCGCTTCCTACTGGCTGTACGGGGAGCGCCTCACGCGCCTGCAGTGGGCGAGCGGGTCGGTGGCGGTGGCGGGGGCGGCG
>DASPKO010000291.1:0-8009 GCA_035628055.1 Phycisphaerales bacterium | reverse complement strand
CTCGACCCAGTGCTGGGCGCGGGCCAGCCAGGGCATTCCCAGCACCAGCGCGGCCGCGACGACCACGAGCCGCCCCGTCGCACCGGGCCCGCTCATGACGCCCGCCCCGTGTTGCGGAACGTCAGCGTCCCGGTGTACATCACGCCGTCCGCGGGCTCATCAGCGGCGGGCGCACGCACGTGGTGGAACTCTGCCCGCCAGGCGCCCGGCGCCATCGGCACGAGGCACACGCCGCCCGCGTCGCTCGTCAGCTCGTGCCTGGCCCCGGTCGTCTCATTCACCGCGATCACCCGCACGCCCGCCGCCGCGGACCCGTCCACGAAGACCTTGAGGGGCACGTCGGACCCCGCGGGCGCCCAGAGGACGCTGGCGAGCGGCCGGAGCTCCGCAACCTGCCCCGCCTTGCTCGTGACGACCGAGCCGCCGACCGGGTCCGAGCCGGGGACGATCGCCTTCACCGACTCGACCCGCCGCAGCCGCACTCCCCCGCGCTCTGCGGCCACGCGCGCTAGGCGCTCGCGCTCGGGCCCCGGGAATCCCGCCGCCTGCGCCAGCGCGGCAAGCTCGTCGCCCTTGAGCTCGACGAGCACCGGCGCCAGATCGACCCCCGCGACCAGCGGGCCCGCGCCAGCGGGCCGCGGCACCGTGACCGTCCGCGCGCCCGCCTCTGCCGACACCCGGGCAAGATTCTCCTGCGCTCCCACGGTGCGCACGAAGACCCACTCGGCCCGCCCTCCCGGCCACGCCGCGGCGACCGGGGCCCCGCCCGCGCCAATGGGCCCGGCCAGGACCCCCAGCTCCAGGCCATTGCCGGTGCCGGTCACGGAGAGGAACAGCGCGGTCTGCGCACCCGCGCTCGCCGCCGCCCACAACATCACCGCCAGCGCGGCCAGCAGATGGGTCTTCACGCCGGAGAGTCTAACCGCGGAACCGACGGTTGCCCGCCACGGCGGTCAGGCGACCGCTTTGAAGTAGCGCGCCGGCAGGGCCGCGATCGCCAGCCCGATCACGATCGCCGCGATCCCGCCGATGATCTTCCACATCGCCTCGTTGGTGGGCTCCCCTGTTACCGCCTCGCTGATCTCCGAGACGGGCGAGTCCGAGGCGTTGAGCCCGAAGATCAGGAGCACGACTCCCACGGCCGCGATGCCAAGTCCGATCGCACGATGCATGGAAAGACCCTCCGGCGCCCCGCACACCCTGATGGAGTGTCTACTCCTCGCGGGGTGCGGGCGCTAGGAAGACCGGCCCAGCTTGGCTTGGGTGGGCTCCCGAGCCCGCTCCGGCCCCTCCGAGAAGTACCGCGCCGGCAGGCCGAGCCACTCCAGGGCCGTGCCGGAGAGCAGCCGCTCGCGGGTCGATCCGTCCAGGTCGCCCATCTCCCGGATCATCTTCCCGGGACAGGCCTCGCCCAGCGGAAACGGATAGTCCGATCCGAGCGCGATCCGCTCGGCGCCCATCAGCCGGATGAGCCCGCGCAGCGCCTCGGGGTCGTGCGTGAGCGAATCGACATAGAACCGGGCCGGGCGATCCCACCCCGCCAGGTACTCGCGCGGCGAGGCGCACCCCTGGATGGCGCACAGGTCCGGGCGCACGCGGCAGCCGTGCTCGATCCGCCCGATGGTCCAGGGGAAGCTCCCCCCGCCGTGCGCGAAGGCCATCCGCAGCGTGGGGTAGCGCTCCAGCACGCCGCCGAAGATCACCGAGCAGATGGCGCGGGCGGTCTCGGCCGGCATGCCCACCAGCCAGGGGAGCCAGTACTCGGGCATCTTGTCCTGGCCCATCATGTCCCAGGGATGCACGAAGACGCACGCGTCCAGGGCCGCGGCGGCCTCGAAGACCGGGCGCAGCCGCGCGTCGCTGAGGTTCCAGTCGACGCCCTCGCCCGGACGCTCGACATGGCTGCCGATCTGCGCCCCGCGGAGCCCGAGCTCCAGGACGCAGCGCTCCAGTTCGCGCACCGCCAGCTCCGGGGCCTGGAGCGGGAGCGTGCCGAGCCCCGCGAAGCGGCGCGGGTGCGCGCGGACGCGCTCGGCGATGTCGTCGTTGAGGAGCCGCGCCAGGTCGTGCGCGTGCGCGCCCTCCGCCCAGTAGGAGAACATCACCGGCACGGTGCTGAGCACCTGCACGTCGACGCCGTCGCGGTCGCAGTCGCGGAGCCGCTCCGGCCCGTCCCAGCAGTTGGCCCCCACCTCGCGGAAGAGCCGGTCGTCGATCATCATCCGGGCCGCGCACGCCGAGCAGCGGTCCAGACGCGGCCAGCCCGGGTACCCGTAGCGCGCGCGCAGGTCCGGCCAGGACTCGGGAAGCACGTGCGTGTGGATGTCGATGACGGCCATGCGGGCCCTACGGCGACCGCGCCCCGGGCTTGGCCGCAGCGCCGTCCGGCGCCGAGGCGGCCCCGCGCGGCCCGGCCTCGGCGGCCTGCTCCCGCGCGCCCGCCAGGCCGGAAGTCCCGTCCGCGGACTCCCCAGGCGCCCTTCCCCCGAGCGTGAACTCTCCCGCGCGCTCGATCACTGTCCCGCACGACGGGCACCTCCGGCGCTCCTCCGGGCCGCCCCAGAAGTCCTCCATGATCCGCTTGAGGTCCTCGTCGATCTTCTTGAGCACCCACCGCGCCTCGTACACGAGCGTGTCGCACCCCGCGCAATACCAGCGCAGCGCGTCCTCCTGCGGGCGGCCCCGGGCGTCCAGCCCGCGGGGAAACTCGATCACCAGCCCCACGGTGCCCGCGGGACGCTGCGGCCGGTGCGGGAGCCAGCGCGGGAGCAGGTACATCTCCCCCTCGCGCACGACCACGTCGTGCGGGGGCGAGCCGTCCAGCGGGCGCACCCGCACCGCGATGTCGCCGGTGAGCTGGAAGAAGAGCTCCTCGGTCGGATTGACGTGGAAGTCGTTGCGGGTGTTCGGGCCCCCCGAGACGAAGACGATCGCGTCGGCGCTCTCGGGGAAGAGCTGGCGGTTGCTGACCGGCGGCCTGAGCCGGTCGCGATTCTCATCGACCCACTCCCGCAGGTTCAGCTTGGCGATTGACCGCGAGCTCTCCATTCTCGGGCACTCCGGGCGCCGCGGCGCCGTCCGCCAGAGCATACGCCGACGGGCGGAACCTCTCGGGCGGACGCCTCGGCCGCTACGCCGGGTCGCGGAAGATGGCCAGGCTCGCGGTGTGCCCGTGCAGGAAGACCTCGTCGCCGACCGGCCCGATCTCGCCCGCCGCGAAGAAGCCCGCCAGCGGCACGCCGCGGCCGCCCCGCGGTCCCTCCGGCCCCTCCGGTCCGATCGCGACCCCCGCGCGGGCCCGGTCCTCCGCGGTCGGCTCGGGTCCGAAGGCCCGGGTCACGGCCGCCGCGTCGTGGTGCGGCGTGGAGAACAGGCTCCGTCCGCGCTCGTTGCAGGTGAACAGCAGCGCGCCCAGGGGCGGATCGTGCAGCTTCTGCCCGTCGAGGAGGAGCCCGAGATCCTCGTCGGCCGTGGCCGGATCGCGCAGGTGGAACTGCACCGTCTGGCCCACGCGCACCAGGTCGGCGACCACGACCGCGCCGGTGTCCTGGTCCACGCCGATGAGGTGACGCACCAGGAAGTCGCCCCGTCCGAAGCGCGGCTTGTACTCGTTGATGGCCCGCCCCAGGAAGACGTGGTTCCGCAGGAGCTGGCGCGCTTGCTCGCTGAGCGACTCGATAGCCTCGTGCAGCGCCTGGAGAGCCGGGCGCCCGCTCAGCGTCGTGACGATCTGGCCCTTGGCGCCCGTGACCACGAAGATGGGCCCGAAGGGACGGCACCCGTGCGAGACCAGCGAGTCCACGCGGATGCCCCCCGACAGGGAGACCCCGACCCCGCCGCGGCGCGTCACCTCGTCGTTGAGTATCAGCACGTTCCCGCCCGGCTTGCGCGCCGCCGACGCCAGGCCGCCCAGGATCGGCCCCACGCCCGGGGCGGCCTCGTCGGTCCCCGCCGTGCGCCCGGCGCGCCGGCGCCCGCGCTCCGAGCGCAGGCGCGAGAGCGCCGGCAGCAGCGTGTTCATCGCCACGCTGAACGGGTCGGCCAGCAGGATCGTCCCGCGGTGCTCGGGCCCGATGCCCGCGCCCAGCGCCAGGTTCTCGTAGCTCTCGATGTTCCCCGACCGCGGACGGTCGAGTTCATCCAGCCGGAAGGCCTTGACCCGGACCCCGGGGGCGACCATGGCCAGCAGCGAAACTCCCGGCGTCTCCTCCAGCTCGATCCCGCCCCCGAGCACCGCCGAGGCCGACACGCCGATGAGACATCGTGTCGCCAGGCGCTTGCGCACGATTGTGGCGATCGCCTGGGCGGCCTCGAGGTGATGGTGCGAGAGGAGCAGCACCACCAGGTCCGCCGGGCCGCCGCCGGCCCGCGACCCCAGCCCGGCCGCGCAGCGCTCGCAGGCGTGCTCGGCGGCCCGCACGGCGCTGCGGTGGTCCGACAGCCCCGCCGCCATCACGATCCGCCCCTGGGTGCGCGCGGCGTCCATCGGTCATGGCCAGTGTAGGGTCCGCGCGCCTCCCACCCTGTCGCGTCCGGGCCCGGACCACCCTCCAACAATCGCCGCGTGAGCCAGCGCCGCCAGCTCCACGACCGGTTCTTCCGGCTCGCCAAGCAGGAGGGTTACCTGGCGCGCTCCGCGTACAAGCTCAAGCAGCTCGCCGAGCGCCACCGCCTGCTGCGCCGCGGCGACCGCGTGCTCGACCTGGGGTGCGCCCCGGGGAGCTGGCTGCAGGTCGCCAGCGAGCTGGTCGCGCCGGACGGGATCGTCGTCGGGCTCGATCTCCAGGAGGTCGCCGCGCCCATGCCCGCCAACGTGCGCGCCCTCGTCGCCGATGTCTTCGCGGTGGCGCCCCGCGACCTGCTCCAGCTCTTGCCCGCCGGCGCGCGCTTCGACGTCGTGCTCAGCGACATGGCGCCCAGCACGAGCGGCGGCGCGGGAGGTTCCTCCGACCACTTCCGGTCGGTCGAGCTCTGCCGGCGCGTGCTGGCGCTCCTCCCGGGCGTGCTCGCCCCGGGCGGTCGCCTGGCGATGAAGGTCTTCGAGGGCGAGCAGTACCCGGCCCTGCTCCGCGAGACGGGGCGGTTCTTCGCGACCGCCAGGGGGTACAAGCCCGCGGCCACGCGCGAGGTCTCACGCGAGATGTACGTCGTGGCCCACGGCTACCAGCGGCCCGGCGGCGCGGCGCCCCACGAGCAGACCGACGCCGCGCCCGCCCCGCCCCGGCCCCGCGCCGGCTGGTCCAGGCCGGACGCCGGGCCATGACCTGGCTGACGCCGACGGCCGGGCTGCTCGCGGCGGCGGTGGCGGCTCCGCTGCTCCTGGTGCTCTACCTGCTCAGGCTGCGCCGCGTTCCCGTGCGCGTGAGCTCGATCCTGCTCTGGCAGCACACGCTCCACGAGCTGCAGGTCAACGTCCCGCTGCGCCGCCTGCGCCCCTCCGTCCTGCTCCTGCTCCAGGCCCTCGCCCTGGCCTGCCTGTGCCTCGCCGCGGCCCGGCCCGCGGTCACCGGCGGGCCGGCGGTGGCCGAGCGCGTGGTCATCGTCATCGACCGGTCGGCCTCGATGTCGGCCCGCGATGGCCGGGCCGCTCGGGCCGGGTCCGAGCCGGTCACCCGCCTCGACGAGGCCAAGCGGCGCGCGCTCGAAACGCTGGACGACCTGGAGCGCCGTGCCGGCGGGCGGCCCGCCGTGATGGTCGTCGAGGCGGGTGCCACCGCCCGCGCCGCGACCGGATTCTCCCGCAGCTTCGGCGCCGCGCGCCGGGCGATCTCCGAGGTCGTCCCGAGCGATCAGCCCGCCGACCTCGCCCCGGTCCTCCGCCTGGTGGCTCCGAGCGCGGGCGCGCTGCGCCCGGCCGACGAGGAGGCCCGGACCACGCCGGACACGACGGTGCTCGTCTTTAGCGACGGCGGGCTGGGAATCGACCCCGACCAGGAGCCCGTCCCCGTCCCACCCGGGACCGAGGTGCGCCTGGTGCGCGTCGGGCCCGCCCCCGCCGCCGGATCGCCGGAGGCCGTCTCCGGACCGGCGAACATCGGCATCACGGCGCTCTCGGCCCGGCGCGACCCCGAGAATCCCGCGATCCTGCGCGTCTTCGCCCGGCTGGTGAACGCCGGCTCGGCCCCCGCCGAGGCCTCCGCCCAGATCACGGTCGATGGGCGGTTGGCACAGGCCCGTCTGGTGACCGTTCCCGGCACGGCGGCCGGCGCCGCGGAAGGCCAGCCCGGTGAGACGGCGCTCACCTTCGCCCTCGAGAATGTGGGGGCTGCGCTCGTAGGGCTGAAGGTCACCGCGCTGGGCGGCGACCTGCTCGGGGCCGATGACTCGGCCGCGATGGTGGTCGCGCCCCCGCGCGTGCCCGGCGTCCTGGTGATCCATCCGGGGACCACGCCGCGCGAGGCCGACCCATTCCTCGTGAGCGCGCTCGAGGAGCTCGGGGTCAGCCTCACGCTCCGCCCCGCGGGGGGTCCGGCCCCGGGAACCGCGGCCGACGCGGGGGCCGCGGGCGCGCCGCACCCGGCGCTCACCGTGTTCGATCGGGTCGAGGCGCCGACCGACCCGGCGGGCTCCTCGCTCATGCTGGCCGTCGCCCCGGCGCTTGCGGGCCTCGGCATCGAGCAGATCGGAGACGAGCCGCCGGGCCGGATCCTCGCCTGGGCGCGCACCCACCAGATCATGCGCTCCGTCCTGCTCGACACGCTGGTGGTGCCCGCGGTGCGGCTGCGGCTGCCGCCGGCGCCGCCGGCCGCGCCGGGCTCCGACCCCGCGCTCCGGGCCACCCCCCTGGTGTGGACACAGCACGGCCCGGTGATCGCCCTCCTGGAAGACCCCGCACGCGCGACGCGCCACATCGTCGTGGCCTTCGACCCGCGCGCCTCCAACTGGCCGGCCGACGCGTCCTTCCCGGTCTTCATCGCCAATGCCGTCGAGTTCCTCACGCGCGGGCACTCCGGCGGCGACACGGCGCAGGCCACCACGGCCCAGACCCTCCTCATCCACCCACACCCTGGCGCGGCGCGGGTCGAGCTGTCGAGCCCGGAGGGCGCGCTTGTCGCCTGGCGAGAGGTGCGCGAGCCGGGAGTGCCCGTGGCCCTCGGACCCATCGAGCGCGTCGGCGTCTATTCGTGCCGGGGCGGTTCGCTCCTTGGCGCCGGCCCGGAGGCCTCCCTCGCCCGCGGGCCGGAGCACCTCGTCCCCGTCGGCCTTCTCAATAGCGCCGAGAGCCTCCTGCCGGCTCGCGACCGCCTCGCCCTCCCCGTCCCTTCCGGCGCCCCGCTTCCCGATGGTCCGGCGCGCGGGCCCGCGCTCCGCGAGGTCTGGCCCTGGCTCGTGCTCGCGGCCCTGGGATTCTCCACGCTCGAATGGATCCTTTTCGCGTGGCAGATGCGCTCGTGAGGCGGTATCGTGGCGGCCCTCGGCGACGTGGCGGGAGACGCCCGGCTCGCCTCCCGAACGCCAAGGAACCGCCCATGGTCACCCCCCGCCTCGTCACGGCCTCGCGCCGCCTCGCCGCAGCGCTGCCGAGCGCCTGCGCTCTCCTGTTCGTCGCGCCGCCGGCGCTCGCGCAGGCGACCGACCCGCAGGACCCGACCAACCCCGACTCGGCCGGCCATAACGTCCCCGACAAGCCGCGGCCCGCCGACGAGCCCGACCGCACGCCCAAGCTGGAGTTTCGCGCCAAGGGAGAGCTCACCTTCCAGTCCGACCTCGACGAGGGCGGGGGCGACGTCCAGGTCTGGCGCGCGGGGGCCGGCGCCGGGTACGGGTTCTGGATCGGCGAGCAACTGCGTCTGAAAGTCGACCTCGACGCGGAGCACTCCGCCTACCAGTTCGACGGGGCCACCGGGCTCGTGCCGGGACCCGCGGGCGCGCCCGGCCCGGGGGACCCCTTCGACGACTTCGTGAGCGTCGCGCTGATTCCCTCGGCCACGTTCTTCCTGAGCCGCGACCTGGGCCTCTTCGCGGGAGGCGGGCCGGAGTACTCGGCCGAGGCCGGTGTCGACCTGGCC
>DASPKO010000290.1:0-3706 GCA_035628055.1 Phycisphaerales bacterium | reverse complement strand
GCGGGGGTGCGGAGCCTGGGATTGAAGAACGAGCGCCGCGTCAGCGATCCGGGCGTGAGCGCCGCGAGCACCGCGCGCGCCGGCAGCGTGTTCATGTGCAGCAGCAGGTGCCAGGGCCGGAAGGGCACGATGGCCGCCAGGCGGTCCGGATCGATCGCGCCCGGGAGCCCGATATAGAACTCCGCGCCCAGCGGCGCCGCGACCTCCTCCGCGAAGTAGCGGCCCAGCGTGCGCCCCCGCGGGTCCACGCGGCGGAGCAGCTCGCTCTGATACCACCCGAGCGTCAGGCCGTGGTAACCATGGCGGGCCCCGGGATCCCAGCACGGGCGCTCGCACGCGAGCGCCCGCCCGAGACTCTCGGGGTCGGCCAGCAGCCCCGGCGTCAGGCGCGTGCGCACCGCGGCGAGCCCTGCCTGGTGATCCATGAGCTGGCGCACCGTGACGCGCGCCTTGCCGCCCTGCGCGAAGTCCGGCCAGGAGCGCGCCACCGGCTCGTCGAGCTCGAAGAGCCCGCGGGCGTGGGCGACCGCCATCGCGGCCGAGGCCATTCCTTTCGTGGCCGAAAAGACCAGCGCCAAGGTGTCGCGCTCCCAGGGCGCTCGCCGGGCGCGGTCCCGCCAGCCCCCCCAGAGGTCCACCACGGCCCGCCCGCGCCAATACACGCAGCACGCCGCCCCGACCTCGCCGCGCGCGGAGAAGTTCTCGAGGAACACGCGGCGAACCGCCTCGAACCCGGGCTCCACCACGCCGCCGATCGGGACCGAACATGGGCCGGTCATGAGCGAGCAGCCTAGCCCGGGGGGGGAGATCTTTTCGTATTCCGTTCTTGATCCTCGGCCCGCGGCGTGCAAACTTTGCTGAGCGCCGGTCGGCCCCGCCGCCGGCCAGAGGAGCACCCGATGCGTTTGAACTCCCCGCGGACCGGACACCTTCTCGCCGCGGCCGCCCTGGCCGCCTCCACCCTGCTTGCCGCCCCGGCGCTCGCCCAGCCCGGGCCCTGCGCCCAGTGGCTTATCGCCGCCCCGGCCAACGCCCCCAGCCCGCGCTCCGCGCACGGGATGGCCTATGACGCCGGGCGCAACGTCGTGGTGCTCTTCGGCGGCATCGGACCCACCGGCCCGGTCGGCGACACCTGGGAGTACGACGGCTCCACGTGGGTGCTCCGCGCCACCTCGGGTCCTCCGGCGCGGCCGGGCCACGCCATGGTGTACGACTCGGCCCGCGCCCTCACCGTCGTCCTCGCCACACCGGCCCAGGACGACGTCCCCGCCCAGACCTGGGAGTGGAACGGCGTCACCTGGACCTTCCAGAACATCGCCTCCCCGCCGGGCCGGCACAGCCACGCCATGGCCTTCGACTCGGTTCGCAATCGCGTCGTTCTGTTCGGGGGCGCCCTGCAGACCGAGGGATTCGTGCTCGACGGCTCGACCTGGGAATATGACGGCGTCACCTGGACCCTCGTCACCACCACCAACGCCCCCACCCCCCGGTGGGGGCACGTCATGACCTTCGACTCCGCCCGAGGTGTGACCGTTCTCTACGGCGGCGCCGACGCCAATGGTGAGAGCGGCGAGACCTGGGAGTACAACGGGATCGACTGGACCCTCCGCGCCGGACCGGGGAGCGGCCCCGGGGCTTTCGCTTTCAGCGCCATGGCCTTCGACTCGGTCGCCGGCGTCAGCGTGCTGCACAACGGACGCCCGGAGCCGGACGGCGGCGCCGGCAGCACCTGGGCCTGGAACGGCGCCACCTGGTCGCGCTACAGCCTGCCCGACTTCATGGGCAACCGCTCCGGCTTCGCTATGACCTACGACCCCGACCGCGCCCGCACGGTGCTCTTCGGCGGGAACGTCTTCGCGGGCGAGGACATCATCCAGGAGGGGGATACCTGGGAGTTGCGCACCCCCGGCCCCACCATCACCCAGCAGCCCGCCCACGCCACCGCCAACGAGGGCGGTTTCGTCTCCTTCACCGTCTCGGTCGCCGACGCCGGCGCGAACCTGTCCTTTCAGTGGCGGCACGAGGGCGTCCCGCTCAGCGACGGGGGCGCCATCTTCGGCGCCACCACTTCCGCGCTCACGATCAATCCCGTCTCGGCCTCGCACGCCGGCACGTACGACGTGGTCGTGACCGACGACTGCGGGCAGCGGATCAGCGACGAGGCCGTCCTCACGGTCGGGGGCGAGGACTGCCCCGCGGACTTCAACGGCGACGGGCTGGTGACCACCTCGGATATCAGCTCGTTCCTGGGCGCCTGGTTCAGCGACCTGGCCAACGGGACCACGGTCGCGGACTTCAATAGCGACGGCCTGGTGACCACCTCGGACATCAGCTCGTTCCTGGGCGCCTGGTTCGGCGACCTGGCAGGCGGGTGCTAGCCCGCCGCTTCTCGGGCCGCGGGCGCGGGCGGCCAACTGATGACGCCCATCGAGGGCGGCTCCCACATGGGGGCCGCCCTTTTTCGTGTGCGGAGCGCGGGCGCCTCATCCGGGCGCCGGTCCGGGGACCCTCGCCGGGCCGATAGTTGTTCCCATGCGCGCCCTGCTGACCGTCGGCCTGCTGGTGGTCTCGAACGTCTTCATGACCTACGCGTGGTACTACCACCTCAAGCGCCCCGCCTGGCCGCTGGCCACCGCCATCGTGGCCTCCTGGGGCATCGCCTTCTTCGAGTACGTGCTGCAGGTCCCGGCCAACCGGTACGGGCACCTGAGCCACGCCGGCCCGTTCAGCGCCCCGCAGCTCAAGGTGATCCAGGAGGCGATCACCCTCGCGGTCTTCACGGTCTTCACCCTGGTCGTGCTCCGCGAGCGCCCCAGCTGGAACGACGCCGCGGCGTTCGGCCTGATCTTCTTGGCGGTGGCTGTCTCCATGCTCGGGCGCGGGCCCGAACCCGGGCGCACCGCCCACGGGCCGGAGCCCGCGGCAACCGGGCGCGCGCCCGACCGGCCGGCCCCCTGACGGGCCCGCCGACTCGCTCTGTGACCCTCGTCTTATGCCTCCGTGCCTCCGTGCCTCCGTGCATCCGTGCCTCCGTACCTCGTGCCTCGTGCCTTAGTGCCCGTAGGTCACCACGAAGGGCATGACGATCGAGACCAGGATCAGCACGATGATGATCCACTCGAGCGTCTCCATCCGCCGGGCGTCGAGCCGTCCCGTGATCTTCTCGTAGATGTCCTGCACCGTCTGGAGCTTGCGGAGCACGCTGGCGTCCCACTCGGGCAGGTGCAGGCGCGCGGCGGCCATGCGGTAGACCCGCGCCAGGTACTGATCACCCAGCAGCTTGAGCGCGTTGTTCACGCCCTCGAAGAGCAGGGCGTGATCGACCTGCAGGCGCGCCAGCTTGGCCACGCCCGCGGCGTCGGCGCCCGGGATCATCGCCCGGCGCCAGGTCACGCGGTCCATCGCCACGTACGCCCGGTCGAGCGTCTCGTCGAGCCGGTCGTCTAGAAACCGCATCTCCAGGAGCTCGACATTGGCAAACTCCAGGACGGCGCGGACGTCGTCGGCCTCGCCCGGCGGGGCCAGGAGCAGGGCCGCGTTCCAGTCGATGATCACCAGGTCGGTCGGGGCGTAGGCGAGCCGCGAGGCCAGCGCGTCGCGACCAGCCCGCCCACCGCGGGGACGGCCTCGGGGTAGTGGGTCTTCACCGTGTCCCACGTCCAACGGAGCCCGGTCGCGCCCACCGGGCCCCAGGGGATCGCGAAGA